>JBGTOG010000095.1:0-11790 GCA_041742675.1 Gemmatimonadaceae bacterium
GCACCGGATCTGGCGTCGCGTGTTGGGCCCGCCGGTGGGCCGAGCGCGCGCGATGTGCTCGTGCGCCGGCTGGGACAACAGTTCATAGGTGGCACCGAGGCGGTGCGACTCGCCAACGAGGTGGACGACGACGCGCGCAAACTGTCCGCTGCGTCCGCCCCCGATCACGCGGCAGGTGCACATACCACACCCGAAAGTGTCCCCCCCCCTGGCAATGCCCTGCTCGAATCGGTGGGACTTGATCCCTCCGACCCGCGCGTCGCCGTGCTGGCCGATGTGGTGGCCGGACTGCATCAGCTGCCGCGCCACCGGTCCATTCATGTGGGCGGGTTTGTGCTCAGTCGTGAACCACTCGGCAGTGTCGTGCCCGTGGAACCGGCCAGCATGCCCGGACGCACGGTGATCCACTGGGAAAAGGATGATCTCGATCCCGTGGGGTTTGTCAAAATCGATCTGTTGGGGCTGGGCATGCTCACGGTGGTCCAGGATTGCCTGCTGTATCTGCGGCACACGCGTGGCATTGACATTGATCTCGCCCAGCTCGACATGACCGACCAGGCCGTGTACGACCAACTGTGCGCGGCCGATACCGTGGGTGTGTTTCAGGTGGAAAGTCGTGCGCAGATGAATACGCTGCCGCGACTGCAACCGCGCTGCTTTTACGACCTCGTCGTCGAGGTGGCGCTGATCCGGCCCGGTCCCATTCAGGGCGACATGGTGCATCCGTATTTGCGGAGGCGAGCGGGCACCGAGGAGATCACCTATCCGCATCCGGCCGTACAGCATGTGCTCAAGCGCACGCTCGGCATTCCGCTCTTTCAGGAACAAGGTATGCAAGTGGCGATTGCCGCAGCCGGATTCACACCCGGGCAGGCCGATGTGTTGCGTCGTGCCATGGGGCACAAGCGCAGTCGTGAGCGCATGGCAGAGATTGGTGAGCAACTGATTGCCGGCATGGCAAAGAATGGCATCGCCGAAGACATTGCGCGTCGCATTTACAACCAGATCAATGCGTTTGCCGACTACGGATTTCCGGAAAGCCACGCCGCCAGCTTTGCACTCATTGTGTACGCTACGGCGTATCTGCGGCACTACTACGGCCCCGAGTTTACGGCGTCCATACTGAACGCGCAGCCCATGGGCTTTTACGCGCCCGGTACCTTGGTGGAGGACGCCAAGCGACACGGCGTGGAAGTCCGGCCCATCGATATCACGAAGAGCGCGTGGGATCACACGTTGGAGCTGGTGAACGGGCGCACGCTTGTGCCGAGTGATGGGACGGTGCAGTGGCGCAGCAGCACGACTGCCTCGTCCTCCGCTGCCCCCCCCGCCGTACGACTCGGTGTGCGACTCATTCGCGGGCTCGGCGCCAAGGCGCGCGCGCATCTGGAACGGGCACTCGCACACGCGCCCTTCACCAGCGTCTCCGACTTTGTGCACCGTGTACCGCTCGACCGCGCATCACTCACACGCCTCGCGGAAAGTGGGGCCTTTGATGCGCTCTTCGAACATGAACCGCCAGCGCGCCGACGCCGCGTGGCGCTGTGGGAGCTGTTGGCCGCACAACGTGGTGACGCCGGACCATTGGCGCCCCGTGTGCTCACCGTGGCGCCGCCCGCGGTGCGCGCATTGAGCGGCGTTGAACTCACCGCCGCTGACTATCGTATGACCGGACTCTCACTGGCCGGTCATCCCATGAAGCACGTGCGCGAGGCGCTCGCCATGAACGGCATTCGCACCGCTGCGCAGTTGCTGCAACAGGGGCGCGATGGTGAACCGGTTGGAACGGCCGGACTGGTGATCTGCCGTCAACGCCCGGGCACCGCCAAAGGGTTTGTCTTTCTCACACTGGAAGACGAAACCGGCATGATCAACGTGGTGGTGACACCCAAACGTTTCGAACGCCACGCGAAGGTGATTTCGGGTTCACCGCTGCTGCTCATTCGTGGCGTACTGCAGGTGGAAGGGCGCGTGGTGAATGTGCGGGCGCGTACATTCCGCGCGCTGCGCGCAGACAGTGGGGAAGCGTTTGCCAAGGGGCGGGATTATCGGTAGCGCCGAGTTCACGACGCGTCACCCTGTGATCTCCACCAAGCCTGCCAGCTCACCGCCCCCTCGTGCGCAACGCCCACATCGCGCGTCCATCCGGCAACGAGCGCACTTCCGGCAGTCCCTCCAACTCCACAAATCGCACCGTACAACGAGCGCGAACCTGCGGCACCGCGGCGCGCTCGTCGATCACCGAGAGCTGCACGCCCAACGAATCGGCGCCAGCGTACGACAACCGCCGGTTCTCCGGGCAACCCGTCGGCCCCGAGGTTCCGGACGGAAAAAAGAAATACGGGTCTTCCCCGAACTGTCGTCGCTCAAACCATTGGCGCCACCGCTCAGCGGAGGCAGCGTCGTCACGGTCCGCCGAGCCGCAGCTCGTGACCACCAAGACCAAACCGATCAGCAGTTTACTCATCGCAGACCACATCATTGACGTCCCGGAAAGGGTGAACGTCGTACATGATGGGGAATTCGATCGCCGCTGCCTATTGGATAAATGCCCTATAGACGTAGCGGGCACAGCTGACTATGATCGCCGCTGATGGGCCGTTCCGTGCACCACCACACCTCGAAAGGTGCGCGTTCCCAGAATCAACCGAGAGCGACACGATGACCAGCCAGGATCAAGCGCTTCCCGCAAATGAACTTCTGCGTCTCGCGGAAAAGGCCGACGGACGTCGCGGTATCGCGCAGAGTATGGTGCGCATCACCGACGGCGGCACGGTGTCCTACGATGTGCTGACGCAAGCCGAGATCGATGCCCGTCGCAGTAGCGGCGCAACCGTCAGCGAACTCATTGCCGTCGATGCGAAGCCCACCAGCGAGCGGCGGCGCCGGCGTGAACGCGAAACGAAAATCACGATTCATGTGCCGAAGATGAAGGAGCGCACATACAACACTGACGAGGTCGACGCGGTGTTTCTCACCGAAGCGGCGGTGCGCAAGTTCGTACTACCATACTACGCGCGCACGCTGACGCCAACGGAATACGATACGCTGCTCAAGGCGTACTACGCGCCCGAGTCCGACGAGAATGGCGATGACAACGAGCCATTCGCGCTGGTGCACTACCCCACGTCACAGTACCACATTCTCGGCCCGACCTGATCAGGGGCGCACGGGCACCATGGTACCGGCGGACGCACGGTCTGCCGGTACGACATCCCTCGCAAACTCGCGCAGAATCGGATCCTGCGGGACAAGCCCGGCCAGCAATGGGCGATGCTCGATCGCCCAGCGCAAACGCGATAGCGCTTCATCACGCTGGCCGAACAGCAGCAGCAGCGTGATCTCGTCGGGAATCATGTCCAGCGCCAACGACGAATCGCGCGCGGCCATCGCACGCTGTGTTGCCAACTCGCTGCGCGCCCGGATGGAATCGCCCGCACGCGCGCTGACCGCAGCAGCGACCAGACGCCGATACACGGGAGCATACGCGTGTCCACCTGCCGCTGCACGTTCGGGCGGATCGAGCGAGTCCACCTGTTGCACAATCGCCCACGCACGGTTCGGATTGGGCGGTGAGGTACGGTCATACTTCATGATCGTGAGCTGACACTCATGAAACCACCACACGTCAGGATACTCGCGTCGGCCCCGATCGCACCACGCGGCGGCGCTGTCAATCGGGAAGCGGTAGAGCGACGTCGCGAACAGTGAGCGGTAAATCGCCGGCCCATCTTCGATGTAGGCATCGGCACGGAGCGCTTCGCGCGCCGCCGATTCACCGCGCTCCACCTCACCACGCATCCAGTAGATATTGCTTAATGTAGCCCAGGCGCGGGCGCGATCAGGCTCCGTACTCACGGCCGTTTCGAGGTCTTCAACGACCGCCGTGATCTCATCAAGCGCAATCGGTGGCGTGAGCGTCTTCAAGCGCGCCCATCGCAGTGCGCTTCGTACTTCAAGCACCGACGGATGTGTCTGCTGGCGCTCCTGAATCGAGTCAACGCGAGCGATTGCGCGTTCGAGCAATGATACGCGCGCTGATCCATCAAGCCAGTGTGACGCCTGCAATGCGACCCAGCCGCGTTCCACCGCCGGACGCACCCAGTTGGGGTCCTCGATGTGCGCCTGGCGATACAGCGAATCAGCGCGCGACAGGCCGCGCTCCGCGGCCGCCGAATCCTCCGCGCCACGACGTCCCGTGAACCGCGACGCGGCCTCGCGCTCGCGATTGCCACGCGCCACAAGTTGCCACGCACGCACGTTTGATGACTCGCGCTGCAACTGCGTCAGACGAACGTCCTGACCAAGTCGCTGCCGTATACTGATCGCCACTTCGCGCGCCACATCGACTTCCAGCGCAAACAGTTCGTGCAGTCCGCGCTCCAGTAAACTCGACGAGAGCACGGCCCCGGACTCCGAATCAATGAGCTGCACACGCACCACCAGATTTTCTCCGCGGCGATGCACGGCACCATCAATCACACTGCCCGCGCGAAAACGCCGCGCGATACTGTCCACACCCACCGCGCCATCGCGAAACAGACGCACGCCGCTGACCGGAACCACCTCGAACGCCGGTGATCCAGCCAACTGCTCAATGACGGATTCCGTGATCAGATCGGCCACCGATGCCAGGTCAGCTTCTGCGCTGCCATCGCGAAAGTAGAGCACGGCGAGGCGGCGCGTATCGTACGGCGACTCGGCAGGCCCACCGGAGCCCATTGCCATAATGGCCACGACCACAGCGATCAACGCAGTCGCGCCCAGCCACAGTCCTCCCCGCCAACGCGGACGAGGCACCGGGAAATCGACCGCAGGCGGCGTCTCGCGGTTCGGAAGCGAGCCCGCACCACGCGATGGTGTGGGCGGCCTGGAGGCGCCGTCTGGCGGTCTGGTGGGCCGAATGCCCGATGGACCCGCCGGTCGATCGGCTCGCAGCCGCTGCGCCAGTTGCAAGACCGCTGGTTCCGGGGACACGTCCAGCTCTCGCCGCAACCGGTCTTCAAACGCGGCGAGCAGCTGGAGCGCGCCCGGCACCTCACCGCCCTTGGCCAAGGCCTCGGCAGCGCCAAGCACATGGCGCGAACTCAGCGGATCGTCATGCAGCATGCGCTGCCTCGCTCGAGCCGCGTCCAGCCAGCGTCCAGCCCGCTCGGCATCGACCGCCAGCTGCTGCAGGGCCGCCTCCCGCTCCCGGGCGATTCGGTTGCGCTCGCCGTCCAGCCAGTGCCCGAAATCTTCCGCGTCATCGAGGAAAATTCCGTCCATGAATGGCGAGTCGCTCAGGCGGGCGGCCGTTTCCAGGTCGCCCGCCTGGAGCGCCCCGGCGAACTGCCAGGCGTCGCAGTCAATCAGCCCGGCATTCAGCGCGAGCATGTCCCCATTGCTGCTGTCAATGAGCTCATCGCCTAGCTCCCGCCGAATCACGTAGAGCGACTCGGACAACAGCTTTCTGGCCTGCGTATTGTCGCGTTCAGGCCACAACAGGCCGATGAGGCGATCGCGCGACAGGGTGCGAGAGGGAGCACAGACCAACAGTGCCAACAGCGCGAGTCGACGCCGCTGGCTGGCCTTCCCATGCTGCGGAACGCCGTCGCGGAGCAGTTGTGGGGCTCCGAACAACAAGAAAATCAGGGATTTGGACGACACGCGCTGCGATTGACGGCTGAGTTGATAGCTGACGGAAAGCGAGTTGACGGCACGTGAGTACGCTAGGGACACAACCGAGTGGCCGCCAGCAATCGCAGTCGAATTGTTGCGCGGCGAGTTGATCCCACCGCAGCTGTGATGGAGATATACAATGTCTGGTCCAAGTCGCTTCGAATCAATCGCCGTGAAGCCCGCCGCCGATGTCGAAACATGGCACCCCGATCTGGAGATCCTGGTGCGTTACGATCTCCCGTTCATCTGCTTCGACCAGGACGGCTCGGCGGTCCACATCTCACGCACGGCCACCTCTCTGCTCGCCAGGCATCGGCATGTCGACGCGATCTTCGAGTCGCTGCGTGATGCGGCCAGCGAGTTGCTGCTCGAGGCTGAGTCGGCCAGCGGCGGTCCGAAACTACGAGCCGGTCGGCGCATCACCGATCCGGGCGATAGCAGCGTCTGGTCGGTGCACGTGGTGCGCACGCGCCATGAGTGGCCGATCGCCGTCGCGGTATGCGATGGCGCCCGAACCGTTCATGCGGAAACGCAGCTGCGCGAGCGGCTGACACGCCGCGAACTCGAGGTCGCCTCGATGGTTGTGGATGGCGCGCCGGCGAAGAATGTCGCGCTCGCCCTTTCGATCACGGTGCATACAGCCCGTCGCCACACAGAGCAGGTGTTTCGCAAACTGGGGGTGCACTCACGCGCTGAACTGACCCGCGTCGTATTGCGTGGCGGCGAGATGCAGCGCTTGGCGAGTTCGGAGCAGTTCGGCGAGCTCAGGAGCGGTGCGGCGTGACCATCGTCGAATCACGCCGTGCCGTCCGCTCCGCAGTTCAGCGGGCGAACACTCGCGTTGTGAACACCACCCCATCCGGCGTTTCTCCAGCGGGCACGTGGCCCACCACCGACCGGGTGGCAACGTCAATCACGACCACACGCGCTTCGCGGCTGAGGGAGACAAGGGCATGCCGTCCATCAGGCGTGACGGTGATTCCCTGCGGGCCGCCCCCGGGAAACGTCATCTTCCCTGTTTCCGCGCGGCTGCGACGTGCGAAGAAACGCAACACCTCGGCGCGATAGTCCGGAATGAGGACCGTCTCACCGTTGGGCGTGAACCAGATGCGATACGGCCATTCAAATCCCTCGGCAACCGTATTCACCGAACCCGTGTAGCCATCAATGACGCTGATCTTTCCGGTGGTGTTACTGCCCACCCAGACTTCGCTGCCGTCAAGCGTAACATTGATCGCCTCAGGACGCTCGGGTACATCGATGCTGCGCACCGCCTTGCCGCTAAGCAAATCGAGTTCCGTTATCGTGTGGCTGCCCATGTCACCGGTCCAACCAATACCGCCGTCTGCGGTCACGCCTACCATGTGTGAGCCCGCCTTGTTCGTCTTCGCTTCGCGCACCACAACGCCACGCGTCACGTGCACCACGACCACGGCCTGTGAGCCCTCGACGGTCACGGCCACCAGCGAATCACCAGGCAGGAAAGCAATCCCGTGGGGTCGTTGATACGGCGCAATGGAGATGGTGCGTGCCACGCGCAGAGAGTCGACATCAATCACCGTCAGTGAACTGCCGGGTGCGGGGCCAGTACCGTAGTCGGTGATCACCGCGGTGCGGCCATTCCGTGAAAGCACGATCTCATGCGGGCCATGTCCGGTGGGCAGTGTGGCCAGGATTCGCCCGGACGCGACATCAATAATCGTCGCCGTGGCCGGCGTCTTGTTGGTGACGACGACGGTTCCGGCAAGTCCGGTCACCTGGGCCGACAGCGCAGGCGCAGCGGCGAGCAATGCGGCCACACCCATCACGCGCAACACGCTCATAGCAGACTCCTGACACACGGTTGAACTGATGTGATGCTGCACAATACTATCGAGTTGTGGATCAAGGCACGTCCACCAGCACGCGACTCGTGCGTTACGGATCAATGAACTTCCACGAGGCACGGTGATCACGCGTGAGCGGCGCACCGGTCAGTCGCGCCCGCACCATTTCAATCGGCATGCGTCCGCCCTGCAGAATCGCGTCGTGAAACTGCTTGTTGGTAAAACGACCGCTTTGCACGAGTTCCCGGTGCAGCGAACGGATCTGTAGCCCGCCCAGCATATACGCGGCCTGATACAGCGGGGAGTACGAGCCGTTGAACGAACGACGCACTTCGGCTTCGGCGTTGGCGCGTTCGTGTCCCACCCGATCCACCAGCATATCGATCGCTTCCTGTGGCGTGATGCGCCCCAGATGCACCTGCAGTGAGAAGATGATGCGCGCGAGGCGGTGCGAACGCCAGAACAGCATGCCCATGCGATCCTGTGGCGACTGCGGAAAACCCTCGTCCCACAGCAGCATCTCCCACCACAGCGCCCACCCCTCTCCCCAGAACGGCGTATTAAAGGCGCTGCGGTGCACGTTGTAGCGCGACGTCATGAAACCCTGCAGGTGGTGACCCGGAATCAGTTCGTGGTGCACCGTGGCCAGCGCGAAATGCGGATTGTTGCCGCGCAGACTCATGAGCTTGTCGTCGTGCGCCATGGAGTCGGTGGGGTACGCCACCTGAATCACTTCGCCGCCGAGGAAGAACGGCGACACCAGCTGTTGTCGTGGCGACATCATCTCCATGCGCCACACTTCATCAGCGAGTGGCGGCACGGTGACGAGATCGCGATTGGTAATGAACTCCACCGCTTCCCGCGCCAGCTTGCGCACCAGCGCCGGTTGCTCGCCCGGCGGAACGTAGGCTTGCTTTACTGCTTCCAGCGCGGCACGCCAGTCGTCTCCAAACCCCATGTCGCGCGCCGCCTTCTTCTGCTCGGCCTCAATCCAGCTGAACTCTCGCTCTGCGAGGGCAATCAGCTCGTCGGGGTTGTACGCGATCATCTCCGCATCCAGGTCTTCCGCAAGACCGTCAGCACCAATCGGATCGCCAATGATCGGTTCTTCCTCGCCTTCACGCTGTCCCACAAGCTCCTCACGCACGGCTCGCACGTACTTCGTGAGCGCGTCGTTGGTTCGCCGGTACGGATCAGCAGTCCACCACGTGAACACGGGATCGTAGCCCGCGTAAAAGCGATGCCAGTTGCGCAGTGAGGTCTGCAGGTCGCCAAGATGCGCGATGGTTCGCAGTGCGACAATGCGTTCGGCGCGCGTGACACTGTCGGTCCGCTTCGCCCTCACCTTCCTGGTCAGGCTGTCAGTGATTTTCACCAGGTCGGCCAGTGTCTTCGCGACCTGTGGCGCATCAACCGGATCAAAACGGCGACGGGCCTCTTCGAACGCGGCAATGCGCGCGGAGAACGGGACCAGCGCTATCATTTCGCCGGCCAGTTTTTCTTCACGCGCGAGTTTCGCCAACTCCGAACGCAACCGGTGATCGAGCAAGACATAGTCGACGCGCCCTTCCTGACTGAGCGCGTCGAAGTTCATCTTCGCGAGTCGTGCGCGCCACTCCGAGTAGAAGGCAACGAAACGCGCCCGACGGTCGGCCGAGTACTCCACCGTCCATCGGCGCGAGAGCGCGCCACGGTCGGTGGTGAATACGGCGACCGTGTCGCGCAGTTCACTGTCGCCAGTGAGCGAGTGCGCACTCTTGGTCTGTGCGTTTGCAACCTGCGACGGCGACGCCATCAACGCACTGGCTACGAACACCGCCGCTGGCAGACGGCGGGCCCACGCGTGCGCGCAGTGGCCCCCATCCTGCAAACGCAACTGCGCGACGTGCAGAGAGCGCTGCGTCGCGCGCACGGACCTTGCGACGAAGCAACGCATTAACGGGCAGGCTCCAGGATACGGGCGATTTCCGTACGCAGATCACGCAAATGAATGCGCGTCATGGCATCAGCGGCGCGTGGCAGCGCCTGCTGCGCGAGTCGGTCAAGATCCTGGAGCTCAGCGCGCAGCACGCCACGCACATCCGATGACGCCGGGTTCGGCGCCGGATTGTTTGTGCGCGTGAGCGCCGCTTCGCTGGGATTGAGACGCGAATCTGCCGCGGCAAGGAACGCGCGCTGCAGGTTGCGGCGGTACACACTCACGCTCACGCGTGACTGCTGCAACTCGCTCCAAATGCCAGCGCGCATATCGCTCATCAGATCGGCCAGCGTATACACATCGGCGGGTCGCTCGGCCAGCGCTTCGAACTCCACGAGGCGGTCCAGACGCGCCTGACTCATCAGCGTATTAATCACTGACGCCTGCCGTCCGCGGAAGCGGTCCACAGCGCCATCGTTCTCGATGCGGCGCAGCAGCGCGGGATCGAGGAACATCTCCGGAACCTGAAACGCCGCCGTGCTCAGATAGCGCACCGCTTCGCGCTGACGTGACCGCTCCACGGGACGGAAGCGTTCACCCGTGCCGTACCGTTCCTGCGTGTAGGCGCCGCCAACGATCGCTGCGACGTGATTCATGTAGCGGCCCCACTGCCCCACCGACTCATTGTAGAGCGTGCGCACTTCAGCGTAACTCTCGCCCGGCTTTTCGGCCGCTGACCGAATCATGCCGACGACGCGCTCGAGATTGCGCATGCCCAGTGTAGTGGCGCGCACCGCATCGGCGTCACCCACTGCCTCGGTGAGATTTTCCGGATCCGCGCTGGCGTCGGCGGTGCTGAACCGCAGCCACGGAAACTGATCCTGCACGCGGGTCCACTGGTCCAATGTGGACTTTTCTTCGTCTGGCGTTCGTGCGCTCGGAATCGGCGTGTAGCCCCACTTCACGGCGAACACGTCGTACGGGCCGACCTGCGGCAGCAACAGATGCGGCGGAATGCTGTCTTCCGGCTGCGCGACATAGTTGAAGCGCGAGTAATCCATGAGCGTGGCCACATGGCCCTTCATGCGCTCAAGGAAGTCACGATTGCGAATGGAGTCCACCGGATACATCGCCGACGCTTTCATGTTGTGCGGAAAACCGATCGAGTGACCGACTTCGTGCGTCACCACATACTCAACAAGTCGGCCCATCAGCGAATCAGGAAGCGGCAGCGAATGCGCGCGTGGATCGAGCGGCGACACCTGGATGAAATACCAGTTCTTCTGCAGCTCCATGATGTTGTGATACATGTTGACTTCGCCCTTGAGGATCTGTCCGGAGCGCGGATCAACAATCTGGCCGCCGGTGGCGTTGGCCACGGTGCTCGGCCGCCAATAGATCACCGAGTGGCGTGCGTCAAAGAGCGAAAAGGTGGAATCTTCTTCCGGCGTTGGCGCAATGCGCCCAAAGATTGCATTGCTGAAGCCCGCTTCGCGGAACGCATCCTGCCACTTGTTCACACCATCAACAATCCATGGCTTGAGCCAATCCGGCGTGGCCGGATCAATCCAGTAAATGATCGGCTCTACCGGGTCAGAGACCGCCGCAGACGGATTCTTCTTCTCAAGCTTGAATCGGTGAATGAAGCGCACCTGTTCGGCCTTGTGCACCTCGCGCGACATGTCGTACGCGCGGCTCGAGTTGAAACCGACGCGTTCATCGTGCCACCGCGCCATCATGGGCACGTCGGGCAGCTTCATCATGCTGAAGTGCACACGCACGGTTTGCGACCGCAGCGGTCCTGGTGTGGCAGCGCCACCGCCGCCACCGCCGCCAGCGGCGGGCGCGCGTGACTGACCGGATTGCGTGACCTCAATATTGATGTTCTCCGGAAATGCCAAGGTGCGCTCGACCCAGCTGCGCGCGCGCACGATGCCTTCCACCGGAGACATTTCTGGAATATTCGACAGAAACAGATCACTCACATCGACAACGGCCGCGCTGTCGTCGCCGTACGACGCGACGTTGTACGTCGCCAGCACGGGCCCCTTTCGGAAGCCTGATACCTGCCGCCAGATCGGTGACGTGGTATCCGCGACGAGGTTGTGTTGCTTCGCGCGCAGCACGACTCGATTGCCGTCACGCTCCCACTGCACAATGGCGCGCATGCCGCCGCCAAAGAATCCGCCCGGGTCCTGCAGCGTCGACTCCACCGGTCGGCTGACGAGCAACATTTCCTTGTCGAGCTGCGATGGGGGGATCTCAAAGAAAAGCCGCTCGCCCACCCGGTGTACCGCAAAAAGCCCGCGCTGCGTCACGGCTCGGTCAGTAATGACCTGGCGGTAGGGCCGAGGCGCGGCCGCACCGCCGGAGGCCGCCGCGCGA
>JBGTOG010000110.1:0-6110 GCA_041742675.1 Gemmatimonadaceae bacterium
GGCGCGCGGGCGGCGCGGTCGTTTCGGGCGCTAGTGCGGATGACCGCGGTGTAACCAACAGCGGCGTGATCGACGGCGGCGCGGCTGACGGCGGCTCATCTGAAGCCGGCGCAGCCGACGATCGTGGCGACGAAAAGAGATCGAAGCCAAGCTGCGCGTCGTCCATCGCCATCCGACCACGCGTGGCCAGTCGCTTTACCGCACCAATCATGTCGAGCATCCCGAAAGATGCGCAGGTGCAGCGAACGCGCGCCAGTGATCGTCTAGGTTGCGCGCGCCGCCGCTTGCTGCACAATCGCCGTGGCCGCTTCGATCTGATCCGGCACAATGGTGTGCGGCAAACCGGGGTACACGCGCACATCGACGATCGCGCCCATGCGCTCGAACACGGCGCCGCTCTGGGTGCTGCGTGCGACCGGGATGTGGTGGTCCTGGTCACCGACACCGATGAACACCGGCGTGCCATCAAAGCTGCCCGCGTAGTCGCGCGGCGTATCGTCAGGCCCGATCAATCCACCAGCAAATGCAAACACGCCGCCGTAGCGCTGCGCGTTGCGTGCGGCGAACTCCAGCGCCAGACACGCGCCCTGCGAGAATCCAGCGAGCACGATGCGATCGCGCGTGATGCCGGCGTCGATCGCTTGCTGCACGGTGCGACCAACAAAGGACAACGCCGAGTCCAGCCACGGCTGATTCTTCGCAATCGCCTCCATGAAGCGATCAGGATACCAGGCGTTTTGCGCCGCGTCCGGGGCGAGCCAGGCCACATCCGGCACGCTGATTTCCTGAGATAGCGGCAGAATGTCCCGCGCATCGGCGCCGCGGCCGTGCAGGATGATGACGGCCGCTTTCGCCCTCGCCAGTGGAACACCAGCCGAGAGCACGGGCCGACCAGCGTGCGGATCGTGCTGGCTGTCTCCGATCGTGACACCCCAGCTGTTCACGTTGCGGGGTGCGGATGCATGGAATGTCATATGCTGGCCTCCGCCAGATGAGGAACGTCATGACCGCGACCTGCATGTTCCGGTGCGGCGTGCTGCCCGTTGTGCGGCCAGTGCGGCGCATCGAGCGGCGTGAGCTGTGCGACGATCTCACCACGCTGCGCTTCCAGCCACGGTGGCAGCTGCAGCGAGCGTCCAGCGTCGTGCACTGTTTCGTCAACGAGAAAGCCGGGCGTCGCAGTAGCGATCTCCACGATATGCCCGTCAGGATCTTTGGTGTAGATGGATCGAAAGTACACCCGATCCTGCACCGCCGATACCGGGATGCGCGCCGACAACAGCCGCGCACGAACGTCCGCCTGCGCGTCGTCATCGGGTACCGACAAGGCGTAGTGATGGGTCTGTCCGGCACCCACCACCGCACGCTTCGCGTTGGGATTGTCGAGACCGAAGTACGTCACCAGCGATCCCGGCTTCGCATCACTCGCGCCCCATGTCCAGTGCGGCATGTCCGGATCATCAAAGTTGCCAGTGCGCTTGAGCAACGTGAGACCAAGCACGCCGTGCAGGAACGCATGCGTGCGATCGAGATTGCTGGCGGTCGCACTGAGGTGATGCATGCCGCGCGTGAGCGACATGTCTTCGTCGATTAACGGTACCGGCTCGGACCACGTGTCGCGTGCGATCGCCATTTCATCGCGCGCGCCGCGCACGAGATCCGAGGGCGGTGCGACTTGCGCGGAGGCAACGCGTCCCTCGGGCTCGTTGATCAGCAGCCCTGGACCATCAGTGGCGATTTCGAGAATCGTACCGTCAGGATCGCGAAAATAGATCGACGTGAAATAATGGCGATCGTACGGTCCGCGCACGCTCAGTTCGAGGTCGCTCAGGCGACGCTTCCAGCGCAACAGCGCGTCGCGATCGGCCACACGAAACGCGATGTGATGCGTGCCGCCAACTCCCGGGCGGCCGCGCGCCGCACGCGGCCACTCGAAAAATGTGATAACGCTGCCGGGTGAGCCGGTCTCGTCGGCGTAGTACAGGTGGTAGCTGCCGGGATCGTCAAAGTTGACTGTCGTCTTGATCAGACGCAGCCCCAACACGCGCGTGTAGAAATCCACGTTGCGCTGGGCGTCGGCGGTAATCAGGGTGACGTGATGCAAGCCAGTAATGGGCATGGTGCCTCCGGGCGCGTCGTGGCGTCGTGCATTGTCTTAGTGCTAAGATATCTCCTCGTGCGTGGACGCGCAAGTCACAGGGTGCGCTATGCCGCTACGCGATGCACCTTGCGGAGGATTTCAGCTGACCACCCTTGCCTCCCGCATGGCCGCTTCCGCCCTCGACGAGCTTCGCCAGCACCTCGGCGACCGTTATCTCATTGAACGACAGCTTGGACGCGGCGGCATGGGCGCCGTGTACCTCGCCCGCGACGCGCAGCTTGATCGATTGCTGGCCATCAAGGTGCTGCCGTCGGAGTTTGCAACGCAGCGCGATCTGCGTGAACGCTTTTTGCGCGAGACGCGCACCGCGGCCGGATTCTCGCATCCCAACATTGTGCCCGTCTTCGCGGTGGAAGAGCGTGACGACGTGCTGGCGATGGCCATGGGTTACGTGGAGGGCGAGAGTCTGGCTGAACGTGTCACGCGCGCCGGGCCGCTGACCATTCGCGAGACCGTGCGCCTGCTTGACGATGTGGGCTATGCGTTGGCGTACGCCCACGGGCGCGGCGTTGTACACCGCGATATCAAGCCCGATAACATCATGCTGGAGCGCGCCACCGGACGCGCGTTGGTGATGGACTTCGGTATCTCGCGCGGCATTCATTCCTCCGCGGTGCCTGATGCGGGACTTACGCGCGTTGGCGAAATCGTGGGCACACCGGAGTACATGAGTCCCGAGCAGGCGTCGGGCGATGTGGTGGACGGTCGCAGCGATCTGTACTCGCTTGGTCTCGTTGCCTGGTACGCGCTGACCGGCGATACGGCCATGTCCGGGACGACCACGCAGCAAGTGCTCGTCAAGCAGCTGACCGAGACCCTGCCGACTATTCGATCGGTACGTGATGATGTACCCGACATTCTGTGTGATGCGATCGAGCGCAGCCTGCGCAAAGATCCGGCCGAGCGATTCGCAACGGCGGAAGCATTTGTGGAGGCGGTGGACCAAGCCCGCCACGGCGAGCCGGAAGTGCCAATCCCCGTGCGCAATTTGGCGACCGAACTCAGTTCGCTTGGTCCCGTGCTGATTGGCGGGAGCGCGGTGATGTGGGGCATCTGGTACTACATCGTGCAAGTGCTCAACTGGCACGCGACCGACGCCATAACGCAAATGATCGTTGTCGCGGCGATCATGGCGAGTCGCGTATTGCATGCGTGGCAGGCCACACGCCGCGTATTCACGCTGGGATTTGACGAATCGGATATCTGGCGCGGACTGCAGGGGCTGATGGGCGAACGGGAAGCGGGACGGGCGATGCTGCGGGCAGACGCCGTGCACATGCGTCGGCGGCGGCTCGTGATCATTTTCGCGCTGGTCGCGTTCGTCCTCTCATTTGTGACACAGAGCATCGCAGCAGACATGCGCACGCAGATCGGCCCAACCGAGTACATCGTGCCGCCAATTGCGCAGCTGCTGTACTATTTGCACTCGGTGCTGCTTGGCGGTTCGGTCGTGGCGATCATTCGCAGTCCATCGAGCATGCCTGTGGCCGAGCGTCTGTTTCGGTGGACGTGGCTGAGTCCACTGGGACATGCGCTGCTGCGATTAGCGGGACGCGGATTTGTGGCGCTGCCGGGCAGTCGAGGCGCGAGTAGCGCACCAACGCGCAATGGGACACGACCCATGGCGCACGTGCAAAAGGTAGTGAAAGAGCGCGTAACGCCTATTTCCGTGCGCGATGCTGCGGCCGACGACTTGCGCGCCCTTGAGTCGCGCGTGGAACGGCTTGAGCGCTGGCGTGCAACTCAGCAGAACGACACGTAGCGGGCGTGCTCAGCGCGTCGTGCGCCTCGGTACTCGTGTCGCGTTGGTCGCGTGAAAGGTTGCCGAGCCCGGGTCATACATGTGGGGCGTCACCTCCAGAAAGTTCGCATCGGCCAGCACAGTCACGAGCGAACTTGGGCGCGCACCTCGACTGCGATTGCTCAGCGTGCCCGCGGTGCTGGCAACGAATGCACCCGCAGGGCGCTGTACGTGCACCACCTTTTCCTGATGATCGTGACCGGAGAGCACAACGTCTGCGCCGGTTGCAACGATGGCGTCGAGCATGGCTTCGTGTCGCGTCAGCCCCCAGCGCTGCGACAGTTCACCGGGCACGACATTGTGATGCACGACGAGCACGCGCAGATCACCGACTGGTGCCGCGTCAAATCGTGCCTTCGCATCGGCGAGTTGCGAATCCTTGAGTGCTCCCTTTACGGACAGATCGCGCGGACGTTTCGTGAGCGTGTGCAGTCGAATGCCGGGCGACGAGTTGAGCCCGACAATTGTCGCACCGGGTATGTGCAACGTGGGCTCGAGATCCGTGTCGATCCACTTGCGATAGCCGGCGTGTATGAGCGACGGCATGCCGATGCCCACGGGCGCAAACCACCAGGCCGAGTCGTGATTGCCGGGGACGACGAGCACCGGGGCGATCGTGCGCAATCGCTCGAGCAGCTTGGCGGCCTGCACGAATTCGCGACGCCGCGCGCGTTGCGACACATCGCCGGAGATGGCGATGGCATCGAACGCGCCCTCGGCCGCGAACCGCTCGGCCGCCGCGACGTGCGCGGCCACATGCGGGCGACCGTAGTGCACATCGGACAGGTGCAAAATCCTCACTCCCGGGCTTACGTGCCCGGGAGTGCCCACACGATCCCTCATGCCAGCGAAGCGATCACCGCGTCGGTGAACTCATCGGTGGACGCCGTGCCACCCAGATCGCGTGTGCGCACGGCTCCTGCCTTGACCGTGCTCTCAAATGCGCGACGGATACGCGCGGCCACTTCTTTCTGTTCGATGTGTTCGAGCATCAGGCACGCGGCGAGCAGCAGCGCGCCCGGGTTGGCGATGTTCATTCCGGCAATATCCGGTGCGGTGCCGTGCACGGCCTCAAAGATGGCCGCGTTCGTGCCGATGTTTGCGCCAGGCGTCATGCCAAGGCCGCCCACGAGGCCGGAGATTTCGTCGGAAAGAATATCGCCGAAAAGATTTGTGGTTACGATGACATCAAACTGTTCCGGACGCATCACCAGATGCATCGCCATGGCGTCGATGATGCGGTCCTCGAAGTGCACGCGCCCTTCATACTCGCGCGCTACCATGCGGCCGACATCGAGAAACAACCCCTGGGAATACTTGAGAATGTTCGCCTTGTGCACGAGCGTCACTGTTTTCCGTCCGTGCGCGAGCGCAAATTCGAAGGCGTAGCGCACCACGCGCTCGGAACCGTAACGCGTGATCAGCGCAATTGACTCGGCCGCCGCGCGTGGATCATCGCCGATGCGGATGTAGTGCTCGTTGCCGATGTAGAGCCCTTCCGTGTTCTCGCGCACGAGCACGAGATCCACGTTTTCAAATCGTCCACCCGGCACAATGGAGCGTGCGGGGCGCACGTTCGCGTAGAGATCGAAGGTCTTGCGCAGCGCCACATTGACGGAGCGATAGCCTTCGCCCACCGGCGTTTCCAGCGGTCCCTTGAGCGCCACGCGTGTGCGCTTGATGGAATCGAGCGTGGCCTCAGGCATCGGATCGCCCCAGCGACCCACGCCGGCAATGCCGGCGACCTGCTGGTCCCAGTCGATCTTCGCGCCGGCGGCGGTGAGAATGCGAACGGTGGCGTCGGCAATCGACGGCCCAATGCCGTCGCCCGGAATAAGCGTTACAGGAGTTGACATACGTACAATCTGGCGTGGGGGAGTGGTCAGGTCACGTCTTATCGAGAATAGTCTCGGCGACGTGACCCCCGCGACCCCCCGGCCCCAGCCTCTGATGCTGGGTTAGTTGTCCTGCTGGCAGAGCACCGCGCGGGCAGCCACGCCCTCTGGCAGCAGGAAGTCGAACATGCCGGTGGTGGGCCAGCGTGCGCTGGACAGCAGCGAGGCGGGCTGCTCGCGAATGCGGCGCGCGGTGGAAGGCAGCAGTTGCAGGAGGGGACCGAGGGTCGGGTCAGCGGCGTGGCGGTCGGCC
>JBGTOG010000112.1:0-11208 GCA_041742675.1 Gemmatimonadaceae bacterium
GGCGGCGGCGGTGCGGCCTCGCCCAGCGCGGTGCGCGCCCGATCGTCCCAGGGGTCGAGTTCGAGCACACGCACGTACACCGACTCAGCACGGGATGCCATGTCGCCCCGCACGAGCGCGTCCGCCAGGTCGAGATAGCTCGCGCGCAGGCGATCACGATCGCCAAGCCGGACGGCCAGCTCCACGCGCTTCTGGTGGTAGGCGATTTCATCAGGCGCCACGCGCACGACATCGTCGATCACGCGCGCGGCGTCCCGCAACTCGCCCTCGACTTCAAGACCAAGCGCCGTCGCATTGAGCTCGACCAGGCCAGCTTCGAGTTCACCCGCTTCCAGCAGGGCTTCCGCGAGTCGACGCCGACGGGCCCAGTCACCCGGGTGCGTTTCAACTTCCTCGCGCAGCCGCGTGCAGCGGTCGAGCGCCAGGTTCATCGCGACCGCGGGCTCTCGCGGCGTCAGCAGCGCGTCGAGCTCGCCGGAGGTCTCGAGGTCAAGGTCGAGCAGCGAGTCGTCGTCATCGTCGTCGTCATTGTCGTCGTCGACATCCACGTCGATGTCCGCGTCCACGTCGTCGCCGTCGTATTCATCGGCGGCGTAGGGATCGTGGTGCGCGTCTTCCGCGCCTGTGTCCAGCCAGACCACCTCACCGAGCACATCGTCGTGGCTCGAGCTGTCCGCTGGCGTGTCCGCGCTGTCGGCCGCATCCTCGCTGAGTTTGTGCGGGCTGTCGGCCACATCCCAGCTGTGCGCGTCCGCGGGTGTGCGCTCGACCGCGTCCACGTCTACGGTGTGGGACGCCGCTTCCTCTGGATCGAAGGCGACGACGTCATGCAGCGCCTCGCTGTCAGCGCTGCTCGGCGCGCCGGCGACGGGCGCGTTCAGCACCTCGGCAGGCAGCAGCGAGTCGGGAAAGACGATTGGCGGCAGTTCGCCCGGGAGGATGAAATCGTGCGGATTGAGCCGCGGTACCGCGAGACTGGTGTCGTACTCGGTCACTGCGTGCCCACCGGCGGGCGTTTCCTTCATGATCGTCGCCATCGGGATCGAAGGCGTCTCCTGCATGATCGTCGCCATCGGGATCGACGGCGTATCAGGCGTGATCGTCGCAGCCGCGGGAGACGGCGTCTCCACTCGCGACGCAGCGTCGTCCACGTCCGATTCCAGCGCTTCCCAGTTGCTGTGCTCGGCTTGCTCCGCTCCCGTCTCCTCGATTGCGTCCAGATCGAACAGCAGGTCGCCGTCCTCGGCGGCCGCTGGGTGAGCCGAGTCCTCCGCGAGGTCCTCATCCTCTACATGAGACGCTGGCGACGATCCGACCTCGAGTTCGTCAGAGCTCTCAGTTAACTCAAGGTGATCACTCTCAACATCAAGCCAGACAACGTCTTGCTCATCGTCAATCGTGTCGAACGGTGGATCGCCGACATCGCTCGACGGAGTTTGCGCCTCCGTGACGGCGTCGCTGGCGAGTAGGAGGTCAAGTGAAACATCAGGCGCTTCCGCATCGGCCTCTCGGTCCTCTGCGATGGCCGCGTCAATCTCGCCTGTATCCGACGGCACCGCGAGTACGGCGCTCCCAGGCACAGGCACCGACATCGCATCAGCAGGACCCGTCAGCGCCTCTTCCGAGATCAGCGCCTCTTCCGAGATCAGGTCCTCTTCGATTTGCCAAGCCCCTCCGTCTGCTTCGTCCTCAGTCAGCTCGATGAGCGCATCAGCCGGAGTTCCTTCGACCGCATGGGCGATGTGCTCCGGCTCGCCGTCCGGACCGACCACCAGCAGCTGCTCATCGCCATCCGTGACCAGGCCATCAAGCGACTCCGTCTGCTCCGCCGCGCTGCTCTCCAGCGGCTCGAAGCCCAACGCGTCGGTGAGACCGTCCGGTGACTGCACATCCGACGCGTGCGCGGACGCATCGTCGGCCGCCACGAGTGACGTCGCGTCGATGGCGACCTCCGTCTCCGGTGTCGATTCCTCGGTGAGTGTGGACTCAAAGCCGTCGAGCGGCGCGGTCAAATCGGCGTCATCGTCGAACTCGGTGGGATCGAAGATCAGCAGGTCTTCGAGCGACGAAGTGCGAGTCGGTGGAGCTGGCGGGATATTTTTCGCCCCGTTGCGCGACGAAGACGCCGTATCGTAGGGCGGAATGGACGACGTGCCAAGCGGCGGCGTGAGGTCCACGGCGGCGTCGTAGTCAATGTCCAGAAAGACCAGTCCCGCGCCCTGCTCGGCGGCGTCAGCCTCGACCACAGCGGAGACCTCGGCGGCCGTTGGCAGGGCAATGCCAGCCCGTGCGGCATGCTCCTCAACCAACCGACGCACCTCGGTGAGTTCCGGCATGAGACTGGCCACTTCGGCGAGCGAGCGCATGGCTTCGTCGCTGCGACCCTCCTTCTGCATCCGCGAGGCGTATTCCAGGAAGTTGCGCGACGCGTCACCACGCATGCCCTTGCGACCGCACACGCGACCGAGCGTGAGATACACGCCAACCCGGCCCGGCGCGTGCCGCAGGATCTTGTTGCACAGCGCGATGGCGTTGTTAAACAGTCCTACCGCGGCGTAATGCTCTACAGCGCGCTCGTAGGACGCGACCGCCTCGGCAACACGCCCCAGTCGGAGCGCCAGATCCCCCACTTTGTTGAGCACGCCGACATCGACCTCTGCACCTTCCGCGTCGCCCGCCTCGATGGCGCGCACGTAGTTGGCGATGGCCTTGTCAATTTGCTTTTGCGACTCGAACTCGGCCGCTCTCTTCCTGAACTTCGCGGCGTTCGACATCGGCGCGAGGCGTGCTCCCGTGGAGGTCGCAGTACTGGGCTCGTCCGGCGGACGATCGCGATAGCAGAGGGAACGGGAAGCTATGCCGGCTCAGTTCGAGTGACAAGCGCAACCACGACTCCGAACTACACGCGAAAGACGCCTGCGGGCGTACGAACGCAACGCCGCTCGCAGCACGCTGCGGGCACAGTTACCGCGGTGGCACGGGACGCGCCATCACATCCAGCACGCGTGACCAGCGCATGGGCGCCTGCGCCTCACCGCGGCAGGCGTAGAAGCAGTTGTCGCAGGCAATCGACGCATACGGTTTCCAGTCGGTCCAGTCCACATCAGGCGGAAAGTCGGGACACCGGCGCACCTTCCCGTACGGATCGACATGCACCGTGGTCGTGCCGCTTGGACATGGTTCCGTCATGGCGCCCCGCACCCAGCGGGGAATCTCGGCCAGATAGTGATCCGAGTTGGTGATCACCCCACGATGGCGGCGTTTGTACGCCAGGAGCGCGCTGATCACCTCGTCCAAATCGCGCTGCTGCGCTTCCTGCAGCAGGTGCGCCCGGTTGCCGTTCTTCGCGTCGGTGTAGACCGAAAAGTTGACGCCCGCGCCCATACGATGCGCGGTTTCAACCATGGGCAACAGTTGATCCAGGTTGTCATCCTTGATCACCGTGTTGAATCGCACGCTGCCGATGCCCGCCGCCTTGAGTTTGGGCACGGTCTCCAGAATCTTCGCCGTCAAGCCGGGGATACCACGCGCCGCATCATGCCGACCGTCGAGATAGTCGAGCGAAATGTTGAACTGATCGAGCCCCGCTTCCCACAGTGATCGTGCGCGTTCGACGGTGAGCATGGCACCGTGCGTGATCATGGCGAGGTAGGAGAAACGCGTCGCGCTGCGCACTGAGGCGACAATCGCTTCAAGATCACGTCGGAGCGTCGGTTCTCCGCCCGTGAACGTGATCATCATGGGATTGAAGCGTCGCGCGATAGCGGAGAACTCCCGCAGTTCATCCGCCTTGGCAGTGGCTGGCGTTTTCCAGTAGTCGCAGAATCCGCACGACGCGTTGCATCGCATGGTGACTTCGAGGTTCAGCAACACGGGTCGGCGACGCAGCCGCAACCAGGCGTACTTGCCCATGAAGACCGGCACGTGCCACGGTCGGTAGCGCGAACTCAGCACGTCAAGCTCGCACCCGGCCATCGCGCGGGCGCCTTGCCACCGCACTGCCAGCGTCTCACCGAACGGACCGACTGTCGTAGTTGAACTTGACGTCCTGGTTGGCCTTCAGCGAGATGAAGAAGCTGAACATGAAGTTGCCGTTCGGCACACGAGCGAACGAAAAGACGGCATTCCAATCGTGGAGCTCACGTGTGAGACCAAGCTGCAACGATCCAAAGTCACGGCGCACGATGTCGTACTGCGCTGTCATCGTGGCGCTCCAGTTCGGCGTAAGACCGAAGCCCAGATTACCACTGAGATTCTCGTTTGGTGGGCGCAAGAACTGTGGCCCACCCGGCGTCGTCGGTCCCTCGGGCTCAAAGCCCGCCGGTGGCGCATTGGTTGCCTGCAGCACACAGTTTTCATACTCGAAGGTGCCAATCGGAAAGACAGCGCACTGCACCGTGGGATCGAAGGTGATCTGTGTGCCTCCCGGCGGAAATGGCCGCTGTCGATTGGAGTTGTAGGTGATGGACGCGCGCCACCCCTGCCCTGCGGTTGCCATGGGGAGGCCGGCACCGCGCGTGTCCGCACCCGCAGCATTCAAGCCACCGCCGCGCTGGGCAAACTCGTTGCGCGACGCGCGCGTGGCAGAGTCGGCCTCGCCCGGCGCTTCCACGGTGCCGCCGAGTCCCAGCAGCCGACCGATCAGTGCCACCACGCTCGACTTGCCATCCAACGAAAAGTTGACGCCAAGCTCTGTGCGAAACGGCTTGAAAACCGCGGTGTCGCTGATGGGATCGCCCTGAAACAGCTCGTAACCCATCTGGAAATCGAGATTCGGCAGCAAATCCGTGCGCGCCGAGATGCGGAAGTTGCGATCCACAAATCCCGAGCCGGCAGTGTCGGCACGAATAAAGTCGTAGGACAGCGACGAAAAGTTGAGTCCGAGCAGACGAATCTTCTGGCCTTCAGGAGCGGCGGCAGCCCGCGGAGCCGCACCCGCTTCTTCGCCCGCTCGTAGCGGTGCGGCATCGGCGGCGAGCGCGTCATCGGTCAACTCATCACCAGTTGGCAGCTCATCACCGGCGCGCGCCTGCCCCGCCGATTCATCGTTGGCTTTGGGACGCAGCTTGCCTTCAAAGGTCGTAGAGAACGTGAGCGAGACGGCGTTCTGCGGCAACGCGGCCAGATACCCTTGTCGCGTACGTCCGGTCGCCCGAAGGAAGTCATCACTCACGCTCGCGCCAGGCGAGAGTGAGTACGACATCGACGGACTCATCGAGTGTTTGAATGCTTCGAACGGACCGATACCCGGAAAGATACCGTTGATCGTGGGCGCAGCACTCACGCCGTACAACAAGCGCTTGGACTGCGTGACGTAGCGTCCACCGCTCAGTTCCGATCGTACGGCAAGCCCCGCGGACTGATCGACGTTCACAAGGCTGACGTTGGGCGACAGGTTCCACGTGCCCTGAAAAAAACGCGGCAGGTTGAACGACGTATTCCAATCAATGTTCGTGGTGTAACGCTGCGCGAATATGCGCGTAGACACGAGAGACGTGTCGTTCACATCCTTTACGATGCGCTGCTCCGGGTAATCATCAAAGCGTTCGGTGATCTGAATGCTGTTGGCGATCTGAAAATCAAAGATCTTGATCGGCGTTTCGAAACCGAAGTTGGTATTGCGCCGGCTGGCGCTCACTCGGCTGCTGTCCAGCCCACCAAGCGCACCCGGCCGATACACATAACCGAACTGCAACGCCTGATCAATGTTGTCCGTGCGCTGCTGATTGAAACGCACACTCGGCGTCCACTCCAGCGGACCCAGCGCCAGCGTCCCCATCGTCAGGTTGAGATTGGGCAGATTCATCTCGGTTTGCGCACGCCCCGGAAACTGCTTGCGCGTACCGCCCACACTGATGCGCGCTGGTCCGGCGCGCGTTTGGTAGTTGAGCTGCGAGACGATGGTAGCTACGGCGGCTGTGGGATTGAACGTCGTCTGCCGCTGCACCGTGGTGCTCTGCACCCAATTAATGTTTGCGTTCAGACGCGTGTCCTTGCTGAACGCCTGGTTATGCCGCCACGTCACTGACGTGTTCGTTTGCCCGCCGTTCTGCCCCAGATACGACACCGCAAGTTGCCCGTCCAGGAAGCGACTCAGGAGACGATAGCGCACGTCCGTATTGCCGCGAATCCAACCGGCGTCAAAACCAGACCCGCTGCCGCCGGACTTCCAGTCCGCGGACACCTGCGCGTCGGCATAATCACTCAGCGCGAAAAACCAGCCAACATTTTCTACCGTGCGTTGATAGTTCGCGCTGTTGCGGAACAGCTCACCCACACCGAAACGGGGCGTCAGCAATCCGCTGCGGCGTCCGCTGCGGCCATCCTGAAAAAAGAACGGCAGCCAGAACACCGGTACCTCGCCGATATACAGCACGGCCGAGCGTGCAACGACGACCGTGTTGCTGACAAACTTGATGTCCGCCGCCGTGAAGTGAAAATGCGGATCTTCCAGATCACAATACGTGAAGTCAGCGCCATGAAAAAACACGCGCTGTCCGCCCGCCGTGGTTGTTTCGTTAAAGAAGGTGCTGCTCTTCGCGGTCACATACAGGCGCTCACCCGACACCACTGACGTTGAGAAGGCGCCCGTTGTGCCTTCCTGCGTCTCGAGATCGTAGCGAATTTCACCAAGCGCTACAAAGTCGTCGCCGTCGGCCTGTGTGGGATCGCGCAGCGTCACCGTGTCACCACGCGCGATCACCAGCTTCGTGGAATCATTGTAAATGATGGTATCGCCCACGAGCATCGTTTCGTCTCGGCGCACCGCGGATGGCTTGCCGCGCATGACCAGCAGCCGTGTGGTCGCATCGAAGTGTACGGTGGCGCCCTGGTATTGTACCGTGCGATAGCCCTCGCGCTGCGTCAGTTCGCGCATCACCGAGTCCGGTTCGATCCACTCAATGAGCACCCGATCGCGATTGAGCGGCGCGCGCTCGGCCTCCTGTCCGGGCGCGACCGGACGCTGCGCCTCGGCCACGCCCGGCAGCCAGGCCAGTGCAAGTACGTTCGCCAGCACTCCGAGCATCGCTCGCCAGCGCACCATCGGCCGCGGCGAATGCGTAAACCAACTCACGCGATGGCCTCGCTCCCGATCTGCTGCGCCCGTTGCTTGCGGCGATACACAATACGCGAGAGCAGAATGCCGCCTTCATAAAGAAAGTACAGCGGAAACGTCATCATCACGGTCGCCGTGATCGCGTCACCCGGCGAGATCAGCGCCGCCAGTGCCATGCACCCCACAAACGCATGTCGACGAAATTTGGCAAGCATCGCGGGCGTGACCAGACCAAAAGCGGTGAGCGCAAGAATCACGATCGGCATCTCAAACGCGGCGCCAAACGCAAGACACATCCCGAAAACGAATCCAAAGTAGCGACGCACCTCGAGCATGGGCGTGAACGCCTGTGTCTGGAAAGACACCAGAAACTTGAGCGTCACCGGCAGCACGAAGTAGAACGCCATCGCCACGCCACACGCGAACAACACCGCGCCGCCGGCCAGCACCGGAATCACCACCTTCTTTTCGTTCTGATACAGCGCGGGTGAGAGAAACGCCCAGATCTGATACAGTACTACCGGAACCGCCATCAAAAAACCGAGCCCGAGCGACGCGGAGATCACCACGTTGAACGGATCCGTGGGACTCGTATACACAAGCTGTTGCGTAATGGTTTCCTGCAGTGGCCGCTGGAGATAGTTCAGCAAATCGATCGATTTGGTGGACAGCAAACCGAAGGCAATGAAGAACCCGGCACCCAGGGCGATCAGAATCTTGAACAGACGCCAACGCAGCTCCTCGAGGTGATCGAGGAACGGCATTTCGTCGTGCAGCGACTTCGGTGCGTCGGTGCTCACGGTCCGCGCGTTGGCTGGAGCGTCCCCTTACAGCGGGGGGATTGCCCCGAGCCGTTCCTTGGCAAGGCTGGCCTCAAGAGAGCGCGGGTAGCGCGCAATCACCTGCTCGAGCAGTGGCTTGGCCGCCGCCGCATTGTCCTGTTCAATAAGCATCAGCGCACGCTTGAACAATGACACCGATGCACGCTCCGACTCAGGATACTTGCTCACGACCGCCGCGTAGGCAGTTTCCGCCGCCGGCTTGTTGCCCTCGGCCGCGTACGTTTCGGCGATCCAGAACTGCGCCTCCGAAGCGAGATCAGAGCCCGGGTAGTTCAGCAGCAAGTCGCCAAAGGCAATGCGCGCCGAGCCGTAGCTGCTGCGCCGAAAATGATCAACGCCGTCCTGATAGAGCTGGTTCGGTCCGGGAAGCCCGGGGTTCGGTACCACGTTTCCACTTGATGCGGGTGGGTTGGCCGGTGGATACGCCGCTCCCGCTGGCGGTGTCGTCGATCCAGCCGGCGGCACCGTACCGCCGCTCGACGGCGGCAGCATCCCTGCTGCCCCCGACAACCGCGCGGCCGACTCCATTTCAGCACGGAGCGCGCGAATGTTGGACGCGCTCTGCCCCAGCAGCTCCTGCACCTGAATCAACTGCTCGTTGATGCGACGATATTGGCCGCGCGAGTCGCCCTCGAACGCCATTTGGCGGCTTGAGAGACGCGCCAACGAGTCGCTGACGACTTGCAGGATGCGCGCCGTTTCCGCGAGCGCCTGCGCCTGTGCTGTGGCACTACGCTGCGACTCGGTGCGCACCGTGTTGATATCGCTCTGCAGCACCCGGACATCACCACGCGTGGCAAAGCACCCCGTACTGCCAAGCAGCAGCACGGGGAGACTCGCCCAACGGGCAATCGCGCGGGTACGCGCGAACACCGAGTCGCTGGTCATCACGGGTTACGCAGCTCGCCGGCGCCGGCCAGAATCTCGAACTCCCCGCGGCGATTCTGCGCCCACGCTTCTTCGCTGGAGCCTGACGCCGCCGGCCGCTCACGACCGAAGCTGATTGTCTCGATGCGCGATGCATCCACGCCACGATCGCTCAGATAGCGCTTGGCCTGATCCGCACGTCGCCGGCCGAGCGCCAGGTTGTACTGGTCGCTGCCGCGCTCGTCGGTGTGCCCCTGAATGCGAATGCGCGCCGTTGGATTGCCGTTGAGCACACGCAACTTGTCATCGAGCGTCGCACGCGCATCGGACCGCAACTCGTCGCTGTCGTAGTCGAAGTAGATCTGCTGCAACAGCGTCGCGGTGGCGATTTCCCGTGAGCGACGTTCGGCCTCGGCACGTGCCGCGCCGTCATCCACAGGAGCGGAGACAGGCGGGTTTACCGGCGCCGGCTGGCTGGTCGGCACGGGCTCAGGCGCCACCGGTACGGGCTTCTTCTTGCACGCCGCAGCAGCAAGCGGAAGCGCGAGCAGCAACATCGCGATGCGGTTGAAACGGGTCATCAGTAACATCTCCTTTGAACAAAAGCTGAGGTTAATCACACGGTACATCACACACACTATGCGCGTTGCGCACCCACCACTGCAAACCATCGGAGCGCCAAACGAACCGGCGCCCTTGTTTACTGCGTTGTCGTCATGCGCGGCGACCAATCCGACAACCGCGCGGCGCTTCCGCGCGTCAGCTGCCGCATCCGTCCGCTTTCAACATCAACAATCCACAACTGCTCCGTTCCACCACGCGTGGACGTAAACACCAAATGCCGTCCGTCCGGCGCCCACGAAGGCGTTTTGTTCTGTCCGTCACTGGTCACCTGCGACACCGTGCGGTCACGCAGATTAAACGTCAAAATCTGTTGCGTGCCCCCGACCTGCGACGAGAAGGCGATCAAGCGCCCATCCGGGGACCAGCTCGGATCGGCGCGCTGATTCCGTTCTCCATACGCATCCGCGGTAATGACTGAAACGTTCGTGCCATCTGCATCTGCAATATATATCTGATTGCGACCGCTGCGGTCGGATGCAAACGTCAGCCGCCGCCCATCAGGGCTCCAACTTGGTGCAAGATTGATACTGCCGCGCGCGACCGTGATGCGCGTGGGCCGCCCGCCATCGAATGGCATGACGAACAGATCCATCTGGCCAGCAGACTCTTCCACGCTGCGCGCGAACACCACGCGACGACCATCGGGCGCTACAGACGCGAAGTTGTCCTGCGCGCCGCGTTCGGAGGTCAGTGATCGCTGCGCCCCGGTGACCACGTCGGTGACCACCAGCCGATGTCGATCATCCTCCATCACGTGGTAGACGATGTGCCGTCCGGACGGATGCCACGCTGGTGAAAGACCGCGCGGCGTGACCGGACGGGGATTGGCGCCGTCGCTGTCAACGACCCAGATGCGATCTTCGCGTGTGAAGGTGATGCGTGTGGCCGCGATTCCCTGCACACCGGTCACCCACGCTTCGATCTGATCGGAGATGCGGTGCACGCCCATCCGCCAGGCGTCGGTGTTGATCGCCGTCGGGAGCGGAAAGTCGTTCTGGTCCCGAATCTTTTTCTCGCCGACATCGTGCAGCACCACGCGCAGCCAGCCGGAGGGCAGCAGCTGCGCATGCACCACGCCGGCTGCACCGGCCGTTGCGGCCAGCGCGTAGTTGGTGAACGGTTGTCCAGGCGCCGGAGAAGCGACCGCAGGAACGTGCTGAAAGCGGTTGCTGAAGTCGAGATCGCGCTCGAGCATCGTCTTGATCGAGTCGCCGCCTGCACCGCTCACGGCCAGCACCATGATCGCGACGCGCTGTCCACTGGAGTAGACCAGCGACAAACTGACACCCGCCGGCCGTTCCTGCGCCGCCAGCGGTTGCCACGAGCCACCAAGCGCACTCAACGTGAGAAGCGCTACAAGCGGTCGGCAAAAGAGTTGCCGAATGCGAGTACGCCAATGGGAAAGACGTCGTGACGACTGGGGATTCGTCATTTCAGCGTTGGTGTGCCGGTACAAAATTGAAGTAGACCCGCAGTACATCGTCTGTCCATTCCGGTGGCAGTGGTCCGAACGCACGCAAGTTGCCGGAGGCCTCGATCGACGAGATCGCCTCCGTATCAAAGCGGCGGTCGCCGCTCGCACTCTCAACACGAATATCGCTCACCCGACCGTCGCGGTGGATCAGGAAACTCACTTCCGCCTTGAGCCGGCGCGGGTCGCGCTTATCGGGAGAAAAGCGCAGCTCGATCTGCCGGATGATGTTGTTCAGGTACCCGGGCGAGGGGAAGTCGATCCCGTCCGTTCTGACGGTGGCCACGTCAGCGCCGCGTCCACCCGCATCACTGCCCGCACGCGGGGCGGCCGCCGCAGCCGCCGCT
>JBGTOG010000119.1:0-4102 GCA_041742675.1 Gemmatimonadaceae bacterium
CGTGCGCTGTCGAGCAGCGCGAGCGTCTTTGCGGGCGTGCGCGTGGGGCGATCCGCATCGGCGACGCGATGATGTCCGCGCCGCGTGCGCACATGTTCGCGCAGCAGCGCGCTCGTGCGCGCATCGAGGATGCGCACATGCAGGTCATTCCACTGCACCGCGACGCGCTGACCGATGTGACCCGGCGGCACGCTGTAGTACGCGGCCTCGACTTCAATGCAGCCATCGAGATGCACGGTGCGCGTGCCGAAGCGATAGTACCGAAACGGCTCAAGCGGCAGCGGTTGCAAATGCGGCCGCTCTTCCGCAAACATCACACTGACTTGGCGCTTGGTCGTGCCGTGGATGCGCGTGTCCGCCCAGCGCGTTTCCCACTGATCCAGATATGCCTGGGCCTCCTCGAGCGTCTCGAAGCGTAGCCCACGCAGCGGCGTCTTTTGCGCGTGCCCGACGCCTGCTTCCACTTTGCCTTTGCGATTCGGATCGCGCACGCGGCATGGCAGCGCGACGACCCCGTAGTGCGCGAGCACATCGCCGTAGAGTGGATTGAGCGTCGGATCGTACACGTCCGGCTGCACGACGCCTTCGCGCAGATTGTCGAGGACGGCGACGCGCGTGCTCCCACCGAGCCGACGAAACGCTTCTTCATTGAGCTCCGCCCACCGCCGACTGCTGGAGTGCCACGTGAGCAGTCGCACGGATTTGCGCGAGTAGCCCAGCGTGAGCACGAAGAGTCGCGTGCGCCGGTACTTGCCCGTCTCTGGTGAGCGGACCATCGGCCCCTCACCGTAATCCACCTGCGATTCTTCGCCGGGGGCAGTCGTGATGATCGCGAACGGCTCCGGCGTACTCGCACCGCGCACGTGCCCGACGAAGCGGCGCACGCTCGCGTAGCGGGCGGTGAAGCCGTAACCATCAATCAGGTCTTGCCAGATCGCCATCGCATTGCGCCCGCGACTCAGCGCCTCGACGATCACTTCCTGATAGATCGCGCACGCACTCGCACTCGGCGCCCGTGTAGGGCCCGAGCCGGGGGACACCGGTGCGGTGGTGGCCGGTTTTGGGGCCGCTGAGTCGGTGGACACCTCCGACGAAATGGCCGCATTTGCCGGGTCTTCGCCTGGCCGACCGGGTCCGCGGACAGCGATCCCCGCCGCGCGCAGGTACCGGCTGACCGTCTCACGACGGACGCCCGTCGCCTCCTCTATGCGGCGCAGCGTCCACCCCAAACGGCCCAGGGACTGGATTTGATGTTGTGTACTCGCCTTCAAGACGTTGCCCATTCCCGACGGTGACCGTGAGGGCGTCCCGTCGTCAACGTCTCGATCGGCCGTCAGTTAATGGCCGGTTTTGAAGTGTCGATTAATGGCCGGATTTGGGTGTCCACCGAGGGGGGGGGCACCAGCCACAAAGCTCAACTGGTCATCACTCGGGCACTACGCCTGCGATGATCCGTCCGGTATCCTCTCAAGTTCGTGAGAGGGAGTTCCGTCGATGCGCTCTTTCACCGCTGCCATATCGATCAACGGAACCAGAATTGGGGGCAATCCCATCCTGAGAGACGCTGAACTCGCGAGTTCCCGCCAATATGCCCACGCCGCAAATCCGGAATGAGCTTCAAGGAAGTCCTTCAGTTGAGCGTCCGGAGCGATGTCGGAAGCGGGTTCGCGAATATATACCACCTCAGCTGTCGCAGTGACTGTGGCGATTGGGTCGCTTCCGAGCTTCTCAACAACTTCAGCGGCGAAGTCGCATTCGCACGCGAGGAGGGTGCTAGACCATCGAATACGTGGTCGGGCCAGGCGGAACACCAAAGAGACGTCACTAGGCAGGACTGTTTCAACGCGGTCGCGCGTTGATGCACCCATGCTCAAGAAACGGATGCTCCCGATTCGCAAATGATTGACTGTGCCGACAGGCTGTAGAACGGGCCCAGCCTGGTCCGCGGGCGGCTTCACACGCTTTGCCATTTAATGGACGGTCTCACGATTGGAGTCGAAGCTGGTTGTATTCGCGACTGTGAAAGCAGACCGCGCTGTGGATCCCGTCTTACATTCGGCGAAATCCACTTTGCGACAAGAAAGGGCTGCCCAAAGTTCATGAACGATCACATTGATGTCGACCATGGCCCCGCTATAGACAACTTGATGGTGAGCACCGGTAATTAATTCAGAACGACCTGTCCAAGTTGCGTTTGATTGATCGGGGGCGTGAAGAACGTACCTTGAGATCCCGCTGTTGGCGGCGTCACGAGCTAGCGACTGAAGCACATCCGGAATGCCTGACCATCCACGCTTTTCGAGTTGAAGCGAGATTACCGCTCTTGCCAGCCGATCCGTGCTCTCGCTGATCGCCGCCTTCTCATGTTCGATTCTTGATAGGTGCTGCGGCGTGAGTCCCAATAGACGAGCAAAGTCTACCGCCCGGGTTCTCCCTGCGCAGCGAAGGAAACGCAGTTCCCGCCCCACCATGAGCACCGGAGTCGCCAGAACCATCTCAACGAGCAGGCGCTCTAGATGTCTGAGATTCGGATACTCGAACGCTCTGTGCCCGCTCGAACACGACTCAACCACCATGTTTTCAACAACGACGTTGGGCAGTCGCAGAGTCTTCGACACGTCAACCTGCTGAACACCAATTTCAGCTGCAGCCCCGCATTCATCGCAGTGCTTCATATTTTTACCAAACCGATATGATTCGAAGTCCACTAGATGCGTCGGGATAGACCGCAATCGCCACGGTCACCGCCTGCTCGCAATCTAGTCCCTCGACCTTCCATTTTTCCTGCCCAGGGTTGGAACCAGCCTGAACAGAGAGCACTCTGCCGGTCTCAAGACACTCATGAATGTCTTGGAGACTTATGTTTCGATCGTCCATCCGATCCTGCGCGTGCGCGGTGAGAAAGACACCGAAGGTCGGGGACGCCACCAGCGTCTTTAGGACTTCGGTCGCTTGCTCAGGTGTGCGGAGGTCTGTCGCTGACATCGGCACACTTCACAAATTGTTAAGTGTGCGGCGGTCTGTTGTCAACCGCAGGGCGGCTGGCAGCCTTCGTAAATAGAGCATGAAGACGCATTATAAGGCAGGCCCCGACGTGACCCGGCCAAAATGCTCGATCGACGTTTGTTTGTTATGTGCTTTGTTTTCAGTTGTTTGCAGGTGCCAACTGGCGTCCTTCGGCTGCCGATACTTCGATATCCAATCTGGGGAGCGGCTGTCGTCCGATATTTAGGCGTTTGGCCGCAGCAGGGGATAGGCATCAACTCGGCAAGGCTTCCACGGGTCGAGCGTTGCCTTTGCCCGCATTTTCGACCTGACCGATATGGTCCGGCAGAGTAATTCGGCGTAATTCGGCGCGTCTCCGGTGGCGATGAGTGTACAGAATGTGTTTCACGTCTTCGGCGGATCACTGGCCGAAGGATCCTTGTGGAAAATAAAGCCTCGAGATGGGCGCTCCGATGCCATTCCCGGGGCCGCCCGTAGGGCCCGATATTCCTGCATGTACTGATCGACGATGGCTTCCTTCGTTGCTGGGTCAGTTCCAAGATTCAGTGATCGGAACTGAGCCTCCCTCAGAAAGCAGTCAGCACCTAGACCGAATCGTATATCCACGATCGTCAGCACCTCCCAAGTGAAAACGTTGGCCAGCGCAACAGCGCGGTTCCTGAATCTCTCTTCCGAGACCCTATCGATGTGGAAGTGAGGACTGTCGGAAGCGCCTGCTACGCTGGCGGGAGCCGAATGAACGAATTGGCTCATGTCGAAATACCAGCGGTCGTATAAGTACTCGTGTTTCAGTTCCGCGGCCATTTCTCGCAAACGCACGAGTCTCTTCTTCCCCTTGCCGTCGCTCATCCAGGCCCAGTGAATCCACTTGTCTTCGAATAGGAGGGCCGATATTTCTTTCGCCCGAGAATCGGCCCACGGCGGTGGAGCAGCATGGCCTCCTCGCCTAGCTTCGCCTGCGGTCACCTGATCGGCGCGAACCTTGAACGCCTCATAGTGGTGGATATACGTGTCGACGCGTATCGCGTGCTGCTGCTGATCTCGGCCCATAAGCCAGCCAATTACGATGGCGTTTTCGACTAGAACTCTGCAGAGC
>JBGTOG010000121.1:0-15672 GCA_041742675.1 Gemmatimonadaceae bacterium
AGTCCTCTCGGGCGCATGAGTATCGATTCACAGGGTATCGTGAATCGCGCGGTTCCTCGGGGCGTAGCTTAGCCCGGTAGAGCGCCTGCTTCGGGAGCAGGAGGTCGGAGGTTCAAATCCTCTCGCCCCGACTAACCGCACGGTGAGATAAAGGAAAGCCCGTCAACGACTTGTGCGTTGACGGGCTTTTGCGCAGCAGCGACTCCAACCGCTACGACTTGTGGTGCTTGAAGGCCGTCGGACCCGCGTAAATATCCCGCATGAATAGCAAGGCCGGGATCAGTACAATCAGGATCTGTCCAATGGGGCCAACAGCGACCACTACACGAAAGATTGCCGAAATCACGGAGAGCACGAGGCCGGCAAATGTGAGCAGGAACGAGGGATCAACCGGGTAGTCAAGAAACGGCATGCTGGCACTCGGCAGGAGTCACAAAATCTGGCCGCGACAGCGCGGCACTGCGTGGAGATCGTTGATCCTACCCCACGCGCGGGCCGGGATCAAGGTGATCCCGGCTGCAGTCATTCGATTACCGCACGGTAAAGCGCTGCCGGCGCTCCAGGTCACTGCAGGGCATATCGCTGGAGATACTGCAGGTCGTCGTCATCAATGCGCACGGTGTACACGACACCCTTTCCAAAGCCGATCACATTGGTGCGGGGGGGGAACACGACCTGCCCAGTGTGCTTGCCGGTCGCATCGAATACATCAAAACGGGGATTCTTGTCGGACGCCGCCCGATAGCGGCCCACCCAGATCTGTCCGTTGGGCAACGCGTGCACCTGTGTGTACTGGAACGCGGGAAGTACGGCGGGCCACTCAGTAGGCTCGTTCTGCGGAATGCTCACGGCTTCACGACGTGTGACCGTGGCACCACCTGATCCGGACTGTTGCGTCACGGCCATGCCGATCGGCGCGTTGGAGCGCATCGACTCGCGATAGGCGTCCTTCTCCGCTTCCCCGACGCGAATAGGCGTGACCTTCACCGGCGCACCGCGCACCGGCGCCCCAGCACCGGAAGCCGGATACACTTCCACCTGGTAGTTGGCGTGTCGAACCACGACGACACGACCATCCGGAAGCACCGACCAACCGTCCTGCGCGCTGAAGGGTCCCCCCCCGATGCGAATGCTCACATTGTTACCGGAGCTGGTCGCAGTCGCCGCGCCCTTCGGTAGCTTGAGCCACGCAATCGTGTCTGCGGCCATCGACTTTCGGTTGATGCGCGTCAGCGGCACACTGTCCGCCTGCCGCGGCCCATCAGGGCCGGCCACGATCGGGGAGCCCGTCGTGTACAGCCGCCCCTGTGAATCGACAGCGCGCGCCTGCAAGAGCGCCATGGGCCCACCGGCGCCACCAATTGCGAAGGCTGGACCACCAGCGGCCGGTCGGGGAGCGGGTGCAGGCGCTGCGCCTGCAGCGGGAATCCAGGTGCCTGCCAGTCGTCCTCCGGGACCAAGCAGCAGGAATCGCGAGTTCATCGGATCCGCGATCATTGTGCTGTCGCCCGGCAGCGCAAACGCAAACACCGGCATCTGATACTCGTTCGGACCGGAGCCTTCGCGTCCGATCGTGCTCGCCCGTCCGGTCTTGAAATCGGCAAGCTGCACCACTTTGTCACGCGTGTCCGTCACGATCACCCGTCCGTCAGCCAGCTCGCGTACACCTCGCACGCCACTATATGGCTCGATGAGCTCGGCGACCGGTTTGTAGTACGTGCGCGCCGACTGCTGAGCGAGTGCGCCCTGCGAGGGCCACAGCGAGCCGAGCGCAATGGTGGCAGATGAGGCCACCACAGAGGTTCTGGAGAGGAGTGTCATGGGAGTGTGCACTGGAAGGAGAATCTGTTTCACCCGGAGCGATCCTGGACGCTAGGGCTGCTCGCCGTTGGCAGGGGGCGTCGCTTGATTCGTTACCCGAAGAGGACCGGGGGTTGCCTTCGGAACAGCAACAGCATGAACAGCAACAGCATGAACCACAGAGATCACAGAGTGCACAGAGAACCGCAACGGAATCATTTTTATGAGTTGACAGCAGTCCGAGCATCGGATTCGCACGTGCTCTGTATTGTGCGTAACCAACCCTTTATGCTGTTCCTCTGTGCTCTCAGTGCTCTCTGCGGTCAATGCTTTTGCCGTTGCTGTTTTTTTGCGACCCCGCGCAACGTGAAAAACCAGTCGCTATTCCGCACGCAGTTAGCCCGGAGAACGGCAGGTACAAGCGATACACCCACCGCTCTGCGGTTCAAGCAGTGCGCAACGCCCGTCGAGACTCAGCCCGCCGCGCACGCCAGCGCGCGAATCGGCTCGGCCCGCCGCCACCGCGTCGGCGTTTGACGAGGCGCTGGCCCACCAGCAGTGACGGGAGCAGGAACAGCGCACCCACCGTACCCATCACCGTGCCGCCTGCGGTTGCGAGCGCGATCGCACCGAAGAGCGTCGTGGCCTTCGTTCCAACTGTGAGCGGAATGAGACTCGCGAGCGCACTCAGCGTGACCAGCACGATCATCCCCGAGCGATCATTGGCCGCACGCAATACATCGCCAGCGTGCAGCGCACTCGATCCGCCCGCGTTCATGCGCTGTCGACGACGCGCCAGCGCAGCGTCCACCAACAGAATCGCCTGATTGACGGCCAGGCCGACGACAAGAATGACACCGACGGCGGCTTCGCGTCCGAACGCGGCCTTCATATACCAGAACGCCGCCACGACGCCGGCGAGCGCGAGTGGGAGCGAGAGAAACACCATGGCCGCTCCCCACACGGAGTCAAACACCAGCGCCACCGCCAGGAGGACGAGTGCGAGGCCAATCCCGAACACGAGCCAGAGTCCTTTCGCACTCTTGTCGTCTACGTATCCCCACGTGCTGCCCGCATCCTTCACCTCGTAGCCGGCAGGCACGGCGACGGCTTCCAGAAACGCATCATGTGTGCGCTTCGCGAGTCGCTGCGGACCGCGGAAGTCGTAGTTCACCGATCGGATGTATTGCTGGTCTTCACGCGTCACCACGCTCAATGCTTCGCGCGCATCAACAAACGACAGGTCGCTCACGCGCACTGGTGAACCAGACGGCGTCGGAACAATGGCCTGCCGCAACTCATCGAGTGTGCGATCGCGCGCGCCCGCCGACTTCACGGTGACGGGCAACTCATCCCCGTCAATCTCAAGCAGAATCTGCCCGACCGGACCGCGTACTTCTCGCCCGATCGCTGATGCAAAATCCTGCGTGGTGACTCCGTACCGCGCAAGCGCCTCGCGATCGGGTTCAAGCGTCACCGCGTACCCGCGTTCGTTACCCCAGCCACGACCCGACGTGATGGTGACTTCGCGCACGCGCGGAAACTTCTGCAGCCGGTTACGCAAGTCTTCCGCCAACTCCGTCACACCAGCATACGAATAGCCGAGCACGCGAATGCGAAACGACACCATCGCTCCGCCGCCGCCACCGGCGTAGAAGCCCGGACCCTCGCCACGCACTGAGATGTTCGCACCGCCGACCAGCACCGCGCGCTGCGTAAGCAGTTCCTCGAGCTCCAGCGGCACCGCCGTAAGACCGCCATCACGCGTGAACAACACCTGCATGTTGGCGCTGGTGACATTGCCTTGCGTCGTGACCTGCTCAACTTCCGGCCGCCCCACCACCATGTCCTCGAACTCGCGCATCGCACGCTCGAGTGTTTCCGGATCGGAACCACGAGGAAAGGTCAGACTCACACCAAGTGTCGTACGGCGCTCTCCAAACCCACCCCAGCTGGACCGCGGTACCTTTTTCACAAAGCCCCATGACATCACAGCCAGCAGCGCAACGCTGAATGTCATCGTGGCCCAGCGCCAACGCAGTGTGCCGCGCAAAACTTTACGATACGCCCGCGACATGCGTGGCCACGCGACCGCTTTTACCGCGCCTCCGCGGCCGAGCGATGGCACGACCAGCAGTGCCGTGATCACGCTCCACACCAGCGCGAGCGCAAACGCCGCGGCAAACGGTACAAAGGCGGCGCGCGTGTCGCCCTGCAAATACAGAAACGGGAACAGTACGACCGCGGTGGTCAGCGTGGCACCAATCACGGCCGGCATGATGCGCGCGGCGGCCTCCGTTCGCCCGGTCGGTGTATCCGGCGCCGTCGTGAGGCGGTTCGTGACCACCAGCGCATTCTGTACCAGAATGCCAACGCCCATGCCAAGTCCCGCCAGCGTCAGCAGGTTGGCCGGCACATTCAGCAAGTACAGGCCGAGCGCCGTTCCGGCGATCGCCACCGCGGTACTGCCCATGACCAACAGCACGGCGCGAACCCGGCGCAGCATCACAGTCAGCACCAGCAACACGGAGACGAAGGCAATCGCTCCCCGCTTCATCAGATCATCAAGTTCTTTCTTGAGATCAATACTGGCGTCCTGCGAGATACGATAGCGAAGACCGGGAGACGCAATACGCTGCAACTCATCCACGGCCGCGCGTGCGGCGATCGCGGTCTTGATCGCATCGGCGCCCGCGTGCCGGTACAACGAAAGTGCCACCGCGGGCACGCCGTTGATGCGAAAGAATCGCCCTTGCGCGTCTTCTTCGGCACGAATGGTGGCCAGCTCGCCCAATCGAAACACACGCTGTCCCGATGCAGCGATCGGCAGTCGTGCCACGTCTTCCAGCGAGCCGGGTTCGTCGCGCAGTGTCACGCCGCGCGTAATGCCATCACGCGTCTCTTCGCCGAGCGCTTGCACGAGGCGCGCGTTGTTGATAGCTCCAGTGAGCAGTGCCGGCGACACATTGATGCGTCGCAGCAACGCCGGATCATACGCCAGCGCCACCCCAATATTGCTGCCTCCACCCACCTGCACGGTGGACACGCCAGGCACCGCCGCGAGTCGGGGCGACGCCTGTTCTTCCAGCATCTTGAGTAGCGCGCCAGGTGTATATGGCCCGGACACCTGCACCTGCAGCAGCACCGGTTCCTCGAGCCCTTCCGGCGTGTAGTTCGACACGGACGGACGCGAGACGCCAGGCGGAAACTCGCCACGCAGCAACTCAAGTCGCTCAAGGATGCCGAGCCGCGCCAACTGGATGTCGGCTTTGGGTTCCAGCTCAACCGTGATGCGCATCTGATTGTCGAGCGACTCGCTCGATGTTTTGCGTACTCCGCGCACGCCCTGCACCAGCGATTCGATCGGCGAGGTGACATACATCTCCATCACTTCCGCCGACGCCCCGCTCCACGAGGCGGCCACCGTCAGGCGAGGCAACTCCACGCTGGTGCGCGACGCTAACGGCAGTCGATTGAATGCGATCGATCCCGCGACCAGCACCGCGACGCACATCGACCACACGACGGCCGGTCGACGAACGGCAAAGCCAATCATGCGACGTCGCCGCCCAGCACCGCTGGTTCAAACGTTGCCTCGCGCGATTCCGGTCCGTACTTCGCGGCGCGGCGACGTTCGAGTGCGTTTTCCACGACCGAATACACGGTTGGCAGCAGGAAAAACGTCACGACGAGTGCGCTGATCGTTCCGCCGATAACCGCGGCGGCCAGCGGCCGATAGAGCGCACCACCACTTCCCACACCGAGCATGAGCGGCAGCACGCCGGTCACCGTGGTGAGTGACGTCATGGTGATCGCACGCAAACGCTGCCGTCCGCCAAGCAGTACGGCCGAGTTGATGTCGTGCCCCATTTCACGGAAGCGACGAATCGCATCGAGCTTGACCACCGCTTCGTTGTCGGCCATGCCGATCATGATCACAATGCCGATAAGCGACACAGCGTTGATGCTTTGCCCCGTCATCCACAAGAAGATGATGCCGCCCGCGGCCGCTAGCGGCACCGTCGTGATCACCACCAGTGGAATCGTGAATGAACTGAACTCACCAGCCAGCACGAGAAACACCAGCAGTACTGCGAGCACACCAACCAGCGCCAACTCATCAGACGTGCGCTTGCGTTCCGCATCGGCACCAGCCACCTGCCAGCTCACGGTCGCGGGCAATGCCAGCGCTTCAATGCTCGACGCGACATCAGTGGCAGCCTTGGCGGTACCGCCGGATTCCACCAGCCCTTCTACAATTGACACTGGTCGCTGTCCGATGCGCACCACCTCAAGCGGCGCGCGCATCTCGCGCACCTGCACCAGCTGCGACACGGGAATGCCACGCACGTTTGTAGCCAGCGCTGTGGCGAGATCTTCGTTGCGCACCCCTTCATAGCGCACCTTGATTGGCGTACGTCGATCGGTTTCCCGCAGCTCAGACGCAGCAACGCCGCCCAATCCGCCCTGCAGCGCACTCGCGACCATCGCCGGCGAAATGCCACGCTCGGCCAGTCGTTCTCGCTCCAGCGAGATCTCGATCACCGGCTGCGTGGCAGCAAAGGCATCACGCACATCGGCCAATGACGACATGCCACGCATCATCGTGCGTACGGAGTCGGCCCACCGCTGCGATTCATCGAGCGAACCGGCGGCGACTTCTACGCGCACGATGCGTCCTTCACGTCCAATCAGCGAACCAAACTCCGACTGTCCGGCCAGATCAATCGCCAGCGCGCCTTGCGCCACCAACTCAGGCACCGCGGCGCGCAGCGCATCGGCGAATCGCGACGCGCTTTCCCCCTCGGGGACTGGCACAATGAGTTGTGCCGTCGCCGACGAACCCGGATTCGCCCCGGACAAAATTTCTTCATCAGTAGCGCGTCCGACTCGCGCGTACACACCCACCGCCCCAATGTCTGCTGCCGCCTTTTCAATGGCCCCAATCGCGCGTGTCGTCGACTCAAGCGCCGTGCCTTCCGGCAACTGCACTTCAGCGACCAGCACTCCTTCATCCACGCGCGGCAGAATCTCCTTGGGCAACTGGCGCGCCAGCACCACCATCACCACGAGCAGCGCGATACCGGCGCCAAAGACCGGCACCGGATTGCGCAACGACCACGACATGCCGTGTTCATACCAGTCGGCAATGCGCGTTCCAAATGCATCGAGCTTTTGTGCGGTTGGCCCAGGTGCCTTGCGAACCGGCGGATTGGCCTGCAGGTACATCGCGCGGCGGCGCCGTCCCACCATCATCACCGGCATCAGCGTGAGCGACAGCAGCAGCGATGCACCCACCGTCATGACGACGCTCAGCGAAAGATCGCGGAACAGTGCCGCCGCCAATCCCTGTACGAAAATGATCGGGCCAAACACCAGCATGGTAGTGAGCGTGCCGGCGAAGAGCGGTGCTGCAACCTCTTCTGTACCCACGATGGCCGCATCGATGTACCCCATCCCCTCTTCGCGTCGTCGTCCGACACCCTCGGCCACAACGATCGCCGTGTCCACCAGAATACCGGTGCCGAGTGCGAGTCCGCCGAGCGACAGCACATTGATCGTGACACCAAGCGTCTGCAGCGTGACCAACGCGACCATCACCGACAGCGGCACAATCAATCCGATCGCCAACGACACACGCCAGTCGCGCAGAAACACCAGAATCATGAGCAGCGACATGAGGCCGCCCACCACGATTTCCTGTCCCAGATTGGACAGCGCATCCACCACGAACTCTGCCTGCGCCGCAACCACGGTGAGCTCCACCGACGGAAACTCAGCCTCAAGTGCTTCAACGGCCGCCATCATGCGGTTGGTCACGGCCACGGTGTTGGATCCGGCGTCCTTGTAGACCACCAGACCGATCGCTTCGCGCCCATCAAGACGTGTGATTGTGAACGGATCAGCGAGCGTGATTTGTGCGGTAGCCACATCGCGAAGTGTCACGCCGCTGCCGGGCGAACCAATGGGCACCGCGAGAATTTCATCGAGGTCGCGAAACTCTGTCAGCGCGCGTACGGAAAACCTGAACTGCCCGCGCCGGACCGTGCCGCCCGCGCCCGTGGAGTTCTGCGTGACGATGGCCTGCGCAACATCTTCTGGCGTCAGCGCGAGCGCGCGTAGTCGATCAGGATCAACGTCAACACGGATTTCGTCGGCGGGTGCGCCAACCACCGCCACGCTTGCCACGCCAGCGATCTGTTCAAGACGCCGCGCGAACACATCTTCTGCGGTGCGCGCCAGTCCGCGCAAATCACCCACGCCAAGTCCACCAGAGACGGAGCCTTGCACACTGTCACGCGTGGCACGTTCGCTGTCGCTCGTCGCGCGCATGCCAAGCACCGCGATCGGTCGTTCCCCCGGATCGCTGGTGAGCAGTGTCGGGCGTTCCGCGCGTTCCGGCAAACGTCCGCGCGTCGCGTCGAGCCGTTCTCGCACATTGAGCACCGTGGTGCGCATATCGGTGCCCCACCCGAAGCGGGCCGTGGTGGTGACTTCACCATTGCGGCTGACCGAACGCAACTCCACGAGACCTGGCGTTGCGGAAATTGCCTGCTCAATCGGTTCCGCGACAAAGCGCGACACTTCCTGCGCGGCGGCTCCGGCATAGTTGGTGCGAATGGTGAGCACCGGCAGCGTTACATCGGGGAGCAACGAGACCGGCATGCGACTCAGCGATACGCTGCCCAGCAGTACCACACCCAGCACCGCCGCGACGGTGGCCACCGGTCGGCGAACAGCAATTCGAGGGAGCGACATGCGCGTCTCCGACGGCGATCAGATGCTGTCGCGACGCGCCGTCGCCGGCGTGCGACGCGGCGCCACATCATCGCGCTCACGCAGCGTCACCACATTGACAGACGCATCATGCGTCAGTGTGAGATGTCCGTCGACAATGATCTGATCCCCGGCGTTGATCGGAATCTGGCCGGTGGACGAATCGGGCAAGACTTCGGTGTCCACACCGTTGGAACGCCCTGGCAGAATGTACGTCCACTGTCCGCGCCCTTCGCGCACGACGAACACCAACGGTCGTCCATCACGCTCGATCACCGCGCGTGCCGGCACCATGGTGCGGCCAGGCAAGCGTTGCGCTTCGAGTTGCACATCGGCGTACATGCCGGGGCGAAGCGCGGTCTCGCCCGGCACACGCACCAGCACACGTCCAATGCGTGTGACGCTGTCGACAAGCGGCAGTACGGCATCGATACGACCGCGCATGTTGCGTCCCGGTACGGCAGCACTCGTGACGACCGCTTCGCCGCCCACGCGAATCAACGGGAGATCATGCTCGAGTACCTGCGCTTCAATGCGCAACGAACTCAGATCGACAACCGTGGCGATCGGTGCGCCCGCGCCAATGCGCTCGCCAACAGATAAGTCGAGCCGGTCGATGTAGCCGTTCACGGGTGAGACGACGATAGCGCGCTCCTGCTCCCACTTCGCTTTCTCCAGACGGATCGCCGCCGCTTCCACGCCCGCGCGTATACGAAGAATGGCCATGCGCGCCGGCTCAGGAACCACGCCAAAGGCAATGGAGTCCGGCACCCAGAGTTCGCGAAAGGCCTGCTCGCGCTGGTTGAGCTCCGCTTGTGCTTCACGCACGGTCAAATCGAAGGGATACGGATCAAAGCGCAGCAGTGGCTGTCCCTTGCTCACCCGCGAGCCAGCTTTGACGAGCAGCTGCGCCACGGTACCGCCCACCTCCGACGACAGCTTGACCACCGCATCGCCGTACACCGCGCCTTTTGTGTTGACGCGCAAGACGAGGTCACCTTCACGCGCCTCTTGCGCCACGACGGGCAGCGCAACAGCAGCGCGAGGCGACGACGCATCCTCACCCGCGGGTTGTGCGTCGGTGGCCGCGTCAGTCTCAGCGCCATCGGCTGACGATTTGCCGCACGCCTGCGTGGCAAAAATCACGAAGGCGAGCGCGAACGTTCTTGAGGGAAATCGGAAGGGCATGCGCAATCGGGACGCAGGAGAACCGACACATGAAATGTCGAAAGGAGGGCGCGGGCTCCAAAACAACCGAACATTGGTAGCCAGCATTGCCCAAAAGGTTGCCCGCCGGACATGAAAAAGGCGAGAGGCAGGGACGAAAAGATGACGAACACCGTCACGCAGCCGTTTGGCGTGCCGAGAATTGATTGCCCACCGCGCACACTTTTTGCCCATAGCGAACACCTGTCCTCATCGCCAGACGCGCATATTCCGACTGTTGCTTCGCGCGTTGTTGCCTTTGCCCCCGCTCGGAAGTGCATGAACGACGACTCCGGCGATTCCGATCACGTGGCTCCCGAACCGCGCTATGAAGTGTGGCTCGCGGAGCGTGAGTTACTGGTGGCAGCAACGGCGGTGCGTGATGCCGGTGAGACGAGTGAGCGTTCAACGACGCGTCTTACGTATGCGGCCGCATGGATGCGTTTCATGGTGGCCCTGTGCAATCTGCCGGTACAGGACCGACCGCTTGAAGTCGAGCGCATGATTGAATCGCTGCGCATGGCGCATGTCATGCTCAGTCGCGGCGAGCTCGGTGTGGGCACGGAACACCATGACACATCGCGACGGTTGGGTGGGACAGATGGCAACAGACAACAGTAACGCGCGACGCCATCTGGCGCCGCGCAGTGCGTTGATGGTACACACTGAGTACAAGGAGTGGTGATGCGTGAACCTCTCATCCCGATGATCGCCTACCGAACCGACGTCCAGGAGGGCGAACGGTGGATTGGTCATCCCACGCAACCGCACGGTTGGTTCTCCCTGACACACATCGCGTACCGGGTTGCGTCGCTGCCGCCGGAGGCACGACTGCAGTTTTTGCGCACGCTTCCCGATGATCTGCTGCCTGATGAGGAGCGTCGGCCCACGCACATCGATCACGGGAGCCCGCGCAGTGCGAATCCGTTTGCCGCTGCGGCGGAGCGCTTTCGCGTAGCCGCCGAGGATATGGAACGTGATCTGTGCTTTGAAATGGCCTACACGACCGTGACCGCGGCTGCGCGAATCGTGGCCAGATACGATGCCGCTGGCTCACTCTCCGCCACCAATCATCTCGCACGTATTCTGCGTCAGCTCGGCGAGACAGCCGCCGCCGAAGCGCTCTACCAGAGTGTGGTCGACGACGCCATACATCGCGGCTTTCCGAGCGTGGCAGGATACGCGCTCACTGGTCTGGGCAATCTGGCCATCATGCGCGGCAATCGTCCCGCGCAGCTTGAGTACTACGCCCGCGCACTGGCGCTCTCTCCTGTGAACACCGCGCTGGAGTCGGCGTCTCGCTGGGGGCTCATGAACCATGCGCTCGCCACCAACTCGCTGCCTGACGCTCTGGTCCATGGCTGGCGCGCCTACGATCTGTCAACGTCTGACGAAGCGCGCGCCGGTATCCTGCACAATCTGGCGTCGCTCGCCTACCGAGCGCACTTCGTGGACGAGGCGCTGGCCGGCCTCGAAAGTGCACTCCGACTTGCGGGATCCTCTCGCATCTGGCTGGCCATCGCCGCCACCGCAGCAGAGGTCGCCGGAGCGCGAAAGCAAACTCCCCTCCTCCTCAAGCTCGAGGAAGAGGGGAGGCGACTTGCCGCAACTGCGCTTCCATTCGAACACGCCCAATGGCTCCTGGGACTGGCCACCGGATGGGCAACATCGGGGATAGGAGTTGCCTCAGACCGCTTTGCGAAAGAGGCGTTGGCCCTAGCGCAACGGCACGAGTTCCACGAACTTACCTTCCAGGCGGAATCACTGCTCCAGAAGATCACAGTAACGGTCGACAATCAGGACAGCATTGAGAAGTCAGCGACAGGCGAAACCTATCTCGCGGACTCAACTCGATATGGCCTGGCTCGTCTCCTTACCGTGCACTCCTGATCCAGTGCTTCCCGTGGCTCAGGTCCAAGGCATCGAATCCCGGCTCGGCGGCGGCGTTTCAGCGTCAACGCCGGTCGGCGATCCGGTGCAGGCGGCCATGGCAATCGAGCTGATCAGGGCAACGGCGAGGAGGCGAATCGAACGTGGCATGCAAGTCTCCAGTAAGGGTTACCCAACAGTTAGTCGCTTTGGCACCAGAGTGGGTGTGCGCCATGGGCAATTGGTGTGCGCGGTGGGCAACCATTTTTTCGGGACCACGTGGCTGATCGTCGGGTTGCCTTGCTCTTTGGAGACCGCGTCGCCGAGGCGCGGCTCGCCGAGGCTTTTCGAGGCTTCGCTGCGCTGTGGGCGACGGAGCACGTCTCATTCATTGTTGCCGAGCTCGCGCGTCAGTCGCCGGTGTGTGCGACCATCATCGGATTCTCGCCCAGCCGTATCAACGAAGCGCTGCGAGCCGCGGACGCGCTGAGAAACGCCCAGCCGGATCATCCGGTCATCGGCTACGTAGACCCGCGCACCCTCAGCTCGCGCTTCATTCTGGAAACGGGCCGGGCCAATCTCGCCGATCTGGTTTTGCGCGATGTTGATGACTCGCGCGCGGTGTTGCTCCGTGTGCTGCAGAACGCCGAGCAGCGCGGCGTCGCCATGCGAGTGGCGGAGCAGTTGGGAGACGGGTTGCCGCGAACGGTACGCGTGACGGTCGAGTACATCTGTCGGCGACTGCGTGAACCGCTGGACGTGCCGAGCATCGCCGCTGGCATGGGCGTGAACCGGCGCACCTTGCATCACCGTCTGGAACAGGATGGCAGCCCGTCGGTCAGCGAGCTTGTGTCGTGGTGTCGAGTGGCCTACGTCGTGCACCAGCTGGCAGAGGTCAACGCCTCGCTCGCGAACATTGCCACCCAGCTGGATGTACCCTCGTGGCGCAACTTGAACTACCTGCTGCGCCGGCATCTGGGTGCCGGCGCCCGCCAGCTGCGCCATCCCGGAGCGTTCGCCGAGACGCTGTCGGCGTTTCGCGCCGCATTTGCTGCGCCCGTGCCGATGTCAGAGCAGCCACATACCGCCGATACCAAAGCTTCGCGTGTCCTGAGCCACGCGCGCGCTCGCTTCTGAGTCGTCGGCGGTGACCTGCTCCGCGCCCGCCTCGTTCGTTGGCGCGGCAACAGCTGACGGAATGACCTGGCGGTTCGCCAGCTCCAATGCGACGGCCGCCAGCAGCGGTGGCGCCACTGGAGTGAAGTCCTGGATCTCTGCCGCGGACAGTTTCACCATCCGCTTGAGAAACTGGGCGAAGATTCGCCGACGCGCCTGCGCATCATACGTCGAGAGCGGACTCCCCAGCAAACGCTTGCCGAGTCTGGCAACGGACGACGGTAGCGCGCCGATATCCTGAGAAGCGGCCGCCCAGGTGCGATGCATGTCCTTTCGAACCGCGATGTGGAGCAACTGCAGCCAGTCCACGAATAGTCCGGGAGATGGTACGCCACGCTGACTGGTCGCCCACTGTTTCCAAAGCGAGGCACGGTGCAGCTGCGCCTGCTCAGCCAGATCAGCCACCGCCGCGATGGGCCGCGGCGCCGCCAGCGCCCGAACCATTAACGTGCGGGCAACGTCGGATAGATGTGTGGCTCGCTGCACGGTGGCGGCCAATCGTCTGAGCGGCAGCGTGCGCCACGAGTGCGCGATCGTGCCATCGCCGAAGTGTGAGTCCGTCCAGGAGATGACCTGGTCGGCTCCGGCATCCATAAGCGCCAGCCGATGGACGGTTTCGAATCCGGATCGGGGGACCGGTCCGGCAATCACGATGGGCAACCACGGATCGCGACGGCGAATGCGACGGACGTCGTCAACCACGCCCAGTCCGGAGCCATCAGGAACGCCGAGGATCAGACCAGACGCGCGGGGGAGCATGGTCTCCACCTTGGAGAATCGCTCCAGCCGCGTATAGTCGACCCCGCTGGGAATAAGAAATCCAAGCAAGGGCTCGGCGTGCTCCGGCACTCCGCTTTCAAGAATCATGGGCGCTCAGGACCAGTGATGGGGAAGACGGCGAGATTCGCCGAACAGCACGATACGACGCGCCGTCATCTGATCGTCACATGAGAAGGAGGAGCTCCTGTCTCTCTGCCGATTCAGCGTGAGGCAAGCGGACCGCGCTTGCTCCGGACGGGTGGAGGCCGTTAGTCTTTCGGGTCTGCGCGCGTAGCTCAGTTGGATAGAGCGTCGCCCTCCGGAGGCGAAGGTCGCAGGTTCGAATCCTGCCGCGCGCACTTCTGGTCGACCATTTGAGCGGTACGAGTTTCCGGCTGTCCCGGCATTGACTGGGATGGGGGCGGCAGGTACTTTCGCCAGCCCACCTTCCATCCCGTCGCGCCTAGTGCACGTCGCCGAATTGAAGCGCAAGTCCATTCAGGAGCTGCAGGTGCTCGCGACTTCGCTTCACGTCACCAACACCTCGGGTCTGCGCAAGCAGGACCTCATCTTCCGTATCGAGCAAGCGTTGCTCGATGCGGAGACTACGTTGTATGGGGAGGGAGTGCTTGAAGTGCTCCCGGAGGGCTACGGATTCCTGCGAGCGCAGGACTTCAACTACCTCTACGGCCCCGACGACATCTACGTCTCTCCGTCGCAAGTCAAACGGTTCGATCTCCGCACCGGCGACACGGTCATGGGCGAAGTCCGTCCGCCGAAAGAGGGAGAACGCTATCTCGCGTTGCTGAAGGTGGAGCGCATTAACGGTCTTGATCCTGAGAAGGCGAAGCAGCGGATCGCTTTCGACAATCTGTCCCCCCGCTATCCCGACGAACGCATTCGCCTTGAGCATGACGGCGGAGACGTGGCCTGTCGACTCTGTGACATCATCGCACCGCTGGGCAAAGGCCAGCGCGGCCTGATTGTCGCGCCGCCCAAGGCCGGCAAGACGATCCTGCTGCAACAGTTCGCCAACGCGATCGCGAAGAACCATCCGGAAATCACGCTCATCATTCTGCTTATCGATGAGCGGCCGGAAGAAGTCACCGATATGCAGGCCAGTGTGCCTTCGGCCGAGGTGATCAGCTCCACGTTCGATGAGCAGCCGGATCGCCATGTGCAGGTAGCCGACATGGTCATCGAAAAAGCCAAGCGCCTGGTCGAAAGCGGACAGGATGTGGTGATCCTGCTCGACTCGATCACGCGACTCGGTCGTGCGCACAATGCCGTGGCTCCCTCGGGCGGCAAGATCATGTCGGGTGGCGTGGAAGCGCAGGCGTTGCAGAAACCCAAGCGCTTCTTTGGCTCCGCGCGCAACATCACCGAAGGCGGTTCGCTCACCATTCTCGCCACGGCGCTCATCGAGACCGGCTCGCGCATGGACGATGTGATCTTCGAAGAGTTCAAGGGCACCGGTAACATGGAGCTCGTACTCGATCGCAAGATTGCGGACAAACGCATCTTCCCGGCCATCGATGTCAACAAGTCCGGCACGCGCCGCGAGGAACTGTTGCTCACACCATTTGAACAGCAGCGCATCTATCTGCTGCGCTCGTTTGTCAGTGAGATGCCGAGTGATGAGGCCATGCTTTTTCTGCTCAAGCGGATGGAGCGCTTCGACACGAATCAGGAGTTCTTCGAGCGCATGCACGAGCCTTGAATGGCTGTGCATCCGGCACGGTGTTTGAGTCGGAACGCGAGTAGATTGAGCATATGCCTTGCCGCACGCTGGCCATCGATTGGGGAGACCGCCGCATTGGTCTCGCCGTAAGCGACGAACTCGGATTACTCGCCTCGCCCGCAGGAGTGGTGACGCGTCGTGCGGGCAAGCGCCCACCGATCGCCGAGCTCCTGCGTCAGGCTGATGCGTTGCAGGTCGAGGCGATCGTGTTCGGTTTGCCAATCGATGGCGAGGGCAACGAAACCGAGCGCTCGCGTGAAGTGCGCACCGTCGCGGCGCGTATGGCGGCGCGCACCAGCCGGCCGGTCCGCCTGGTTGACGAACGCTTCACCACCGCCGCCGCC
>JBGTOG010000133.1:0-5421 GCA_041742675.1 Gemmatimonadaceae bacterium
ACGGCGGCGAACCACCGCGTTGGCCGAGCCGCCAGACGGCGGCTCGGGGTGGAAGAGATTTTCATAGCGTTGGGGAGTGAGGGCATCAGAAAGTGACCGTGAAGGCGGCGGTCCACGTGGTCGTCAGCGGATACACCTGCGAATCAACGTTATAGAGCGCACCGTTACGTGCTTCGACGTTGAGTCCCGAGTAGCCCGTGAGCGTGAGCACATTGCGGCCAATGATGTCAGCCTGAATGCGCGTTGCACCGATCTTGCCGATCCACGGGTGACGCCGCGAATCGAAGAGATAGCCGAACGCGAGTTCCTGCAGTCGGGCGAACGTGCCGTCTTCCACGAAGTTACGCATCCAGAAGTTGTTGTTACCCGCCACACCAGCCGAGTAGTAGGTAACCGGCTTCTGCAGTTCGTCAGGCACACCACGCTGATCCACTTCCATGGCGTCGCCAGTGGCCATCAGATTCTGGCGCACATTGTTGTACACTTCGCCGCCAATGCGTCCGTTGAACAGCGTGTACAGGCGCACGCCTTTGTAGCGGAACGTATTGCCGAATCCGAAGTTGAACTGCCCCGGGAAGTCGGCGATCAGCGAACGCTTCACAGACGCGTTGGGGCTCGTGCTGTCGATCTCGACGAAGGGACGGCCCCAGGCGTAGTTGATGCCATCAATTCGGACCGTGGTGCCCCAAAGATTCTTGGACTTGCCTTCGTTCCAGTTGTTGCCTTCACCCACCGGCACCAGCCATCCGTTGTTGTCCACCTGGAACTGCGAGTTGGCCGCGCCACTGGTGCGGTGCACCGGGCGCAGCTGCTCGGTGTTCTGCACCAGGTTCTGGCCGAAGTACTGACCAAGGCGAATGCCATCGCAGCGATTGATCGGGCCATCGGTGTAGCAGGTGCGGCCGAACTCGCCAATGAAGTTGCGCGTCCGATCGCCCGTGAAGAGCACGTCCCACTGGAAGCCGCCCGGATTGTTGAGCAGGTTCGCCTGGATCGTGGCTTCAATCGTATTGCCCGTGACCGTACCAACGTTCTGCCACTGCGTGTTGTATCCAGCCAGCGCGGCGACCGGCACGGCGATCAGATTACCGTCCGTAATGTTCGAGACGTATACCAGCGACGCCGACACGCGCTGGTTGATGATCATGTCAAGGCCAACTTCCTGCTCAGTGGAGATTTCCGGTTCAATGAGACGGTTACCGAGCGCATCACGCACCACGGCGCCGGTACTGACGGCCAGTACTTCGTACTGATCAGAGAAGGCCGGGCGCGTGCCCGCCGTCCCGTAGCTGTAGCGAAGCTTGAAGAGGTCGAGGAAGCCAACGTTGAACCAGCTCTCTTCATTGATGAGCCACGCGCCCGCTACGCGGAAGAAGGTGTTCCACCGGTTGTCGGGTCCGAACAGGGAGCTGCCTTCGCGACGCACGAGACCATCCACGATGTACTTGTCGGCGTAATCAAACGCGACGGTGGAGAGCACGGCGTTCGTACGGCGGTCTGTGATCGCGGAGGTGGAGTTGCGATTCGTCGCGACATTCAGACGCTTGACGCCAGAGACCGTGAATTCCGTGCCGCTGCCGAACAGATCAGGCGCGACTTCACGTTCAGTCTGTCCGCGTGTGGTCCAGCGGGCCGTGAGGTCACCGAACGCCTTGGTGAGCGTTACGCCGGTCGTGGCTACGACGCCCGTGGTAATGTCCGAGGTGATGCTCAGCGAGCCCGTCGTGAGGTCTTCGCCATTCAGCGCGAACTGACCGCGAGGTACGTACGCCGTGGACTCAAGATCGCCTCGGTCAAAGCCGATGTCGCTGGTCAGTGTAAGCCAGCGGTACGGACGATACTGTGCGTTCAGGTTCAGGTTCGTACGCGTGCGGTTGGTCTGACTCTGCTGATACACCTGACGGTAAAACGGGTTGGTTGCCGCGTAGAGCGGATCGGGGATAATCGCGTACTTGAAGCGACCCAGTGAGTCGGGCTGCTGCAGGTTCACGTCCACGTTCTGGCGGTACAGCTGAAGGAAATCCACCTGCGACGGGTCGTTGGTGCTGCGTGTGTACGATACCGACGCACCGATGCTCAACTTTTCCTTGATGCGATGATCAAGATTGAGGCGCATCGTCTGACGGTTGAAACCGTTTGAGCCTTCGATCACGCCCGGCTGCTGATTGCGCGTAAACGACAACGTGAAGTTTGTCGACGCGCTGTTCTGCTGCAGCGTGAGCGTCTGCGTGTTGAAGTTGCCGGGCTTGAAGAACTGATCAACGTGATTGTAGATCGGATCGATATACGAGTTCTCCATGATCCCGTTGGGCTGCACCACGCGATCAACACGTGACACCACTTCGCCCGCGGTATTGATGTACTGCCCCTGGTCATTGATCAGGAACTGGTGCCCGGTGGGCTTCTCAATGCCGTTGGCAATGAAGTCCTGTCCGTACTCCGTGCGCAGGGTGAACTGCGTCTGGCCGAGCGCCAGATTATTGCCGCGCGCCGTGGTAATGGCGATCACGCCCGAAGCCGCGCGCGAACCGTAGAGCGCGGCGGCGGCGGCACCCTTGATGACTTCGATGGTCTCAATGTCCATCGCTTCCATGTCCTGCGTGGTCACGGACTGCGTGGAGTTCAGGAACACGCCGTCCACCACGAAGAGTGGACTGTTGTTCTTGAACTGCGACACCGGAGTACGCAGCTGGATGAACACGCCCGAGCCGGGCGCTCCGCTGGCACGCGTGACGTTGGCACCGGCCACCTTACCAATCAGGGCGCCGGCCGCTGATGTGGTCGTGGGCACCGGCAGGTCCGCTCGGGTCAGCTTGTCGACCGTGTACGGCGTCTTGGTGCCGGAGGTCGGGTCAACCGTGGCCGAAACCGTGACCTGATTCAGGCGGAGCTGGTTGACGGCGAGCTCGATGTTGAACGTCTGCACCGAGTCCAGCACGAAGCGGATGTTGTCGATCTGGCGCTCGCCGTAACCGATGCGTCGCGCCGTAATCGTATACACACCGCTGAACGGCGCCGTAATCACGTAGCGGCCGTCTTCGCCCGAAGTGGCGGCCGTGGTGGTGCCGTTCACACGAACCGTAACGCCCGGAATCGGCAGCTTGGTGTCGCTATCGGTGACGATACCGGTGATGCGCGAGTTGCGCACCTGCGACTCGGCGTCCTGCGTGGGCAGGACCACTGCAACAGCAGCGATGGGAATGAGCCAGCGTAGTAGCTGGCGAGGAGAACCTCGACGCGACATGCGCGCTCCTTATGGGAAGGGAAGGGAAGGACTCTGATCGGCCCGTGCGCCGGGAAGCGGTCAGCGCGATCAGACGGGAGGACACTGCGGAGACAGCGACATTCTGCACTCAGGCTGAAAAATGGCAAGCCTTTTTCGGAACTTTTTCTCCGTGGTGGGGTCAGACAACGGCTGTCCTGGTTGTGCTGACGCATTTGTAACGATCCAACCAAGCCCGTTTCGCAACGTGCGGGACATCCCGCCCTGACGCCACCCCGCTCGCCGCACACCGTTCGTACCCGCGAACAGCACACCGTACACAGTGGTCCCGACGGCCAAATTCGGTGCCACTGACCATCGCAAACTGACGACCGGTACCGTCGCCTGTCCGGTCTGTGGGACAACGCGCAAACACACCGCCACGACCCCGCCAGTGCCGGGACGTATCGAATGTGTGTCAACGACGTTAGCCTTCGACAACCTCTACGGCGACAGGCTCGACAACGCTGGAACATTTCTCACTTTTCTTCAAAATTCGTCGTGCGACCTCTGAACTCGCCCGGTACACGCGTCGCGCAGGCCCTCACCATGGGACTCTGCGCCGCCTTGCTCAGCAGCTGTGCGCCTGCTGCCTCACGCTCCACCTCGGGTGCCGAGCAGGCGCCCGCGACGAATGCGGCGGTGCTGTCCGCCGGACCCATCGACGCCCAGCGCCTGATGGCTCGATTGCACGCGCTCGCGCATGACTCCATGGAAGGGCGCGGCGCCGGCACACCCGGCGGTCTACGCGGACGCAACTATATAGAAGCGCAGTTGCGAGCCATTGGGGTGTCCCCCGCGGGAGCCACGTATCAGGTGCCCGTGCGTGTCCGCGCTCGACCAGGCGCGGATTCGCTCGGCGCCAACGTGGTCGCTCGCCTGCCCGGACGGCGCGGGGGCGGACCCGTCATCGTGCTCTCTGCGCACCACGACCACCTCGGCATTCGCGGCGACAGCATCTACAACGGCGCCGACGACGACGCGTCCGGATCTGTGGGGCTGCTCACGCTGGCCGAGCAGTTTCTCAAGGCACCGCTCGAGCACGATGTGATTCTGGCGTGGTTTGAAGCCGAGGAGAGTGGCATGCTCGGTTCTCGCGCGTTTGTTGAATCGCCGCCGGTTCCCGCGGAACAGATCGCGGTGAATGTGAACCTCGACATGATTTCGCGGCACGATGCCGGGCGCACGCTCTGGGTGGCTGGCCCCACGCACTACCCGTTCCTTCGCCCGATCGTGGAGGCGCTGGTGCCGGGCGCGCCCGTTACCGTCAAGCTGGGACACGATACCGCCGGAGCGCGGCCGTCGGACAACTGGACCAACTCGTCGGATCACGCCTCGTTTCACCGCGTGGGCATTCCGTTCCTGTACCTCGGCGTCGAAGATCACCCGGACTACCACAAGCCGGGCGATGATGCGAGCAAGGTGGAAGGCGCGTTCTTTGCGAGCACGGTGTTGTTTGCCGAGCAGCTCGTGCGCGCGCTTGATGCCAATCTGGCGAGTGTGCACGCGCAGCGAGTGCAGAAGTAGCGGCTGATCGGAGCGTCTGCGTTCCAACGCTCCTCGCGCTGCCGCGCACAGTGCGCACGGCTAATCACACAATGACGAACGGCCGCCGCGGATATCCGCAGCGGCCGTTTTGTCCTGAGCCGGCTCGTGGCGATCGCCAGAACCGGATATCCCGTATTAACGGGCGGTGATCAGGAGACCACTTGCCCTGTACGAGCCGGCTAAGGGACTTGGGCTAGACAATGGATCACCTCCTGTGTTTCGGGTGGGACAACGGGCGGGGAGAAGGTGCGACACCAGGCGACCGCTTCTCGTCGGGTGGCGCCCTCCCGCACGGTATAGAGGTGCGCGGCATCAGGCAAGTGGCAATCTGCGCATGTTTGTGGAATGCGATCGCGCGGCGGCCCGATGCGCAGCTCGACAACGAGCGGGCAGTCGGTGACGTTGTGTAGGTAGCGCAGTGCAAACTTGCTGTTGCCTTCCTCGAATCCGGTTGGAGTATGACCATGTCGCATGTTCTTTCGCGCGCCTCGCTTGGTGCTGCACTGCTGTTGGCCGTTGTCGCGCCGCTTGACGCGCAGACACGGCGCGCGAGCGCATTCCACAAACATGCGCAGATTGCCACTTGCCTGATGCCGCGCACCTCTATACCG
>JBGTOG010000200.1:0-1824 GCA_041742675.1 Gemmatimonadaceae bacterium
GTGGCCGAGATATCGTTGACGGCCACGACATCACCAAACCAGCGTGACACATGATCAAAGACAAGTGGCTGCGTCATGCGTCCACGCGCTGCGAGCGCCACCACACCGCCACCGTCGATACCGCCGAAAAGGCAGCGATCATGGCCAGATACGCAGACAGTGGATTGGATGCGGTGCGCGCGATGCGCCGCGCCGGTTCATCAAACAGCAAGCGATTCGCCATCTCCAGCACGCGCACGGGATTGAACAGCTCGGCCGTCTTCATGTCCACCGCGCCCGACGCACCGAGTGCTGCGGTAGCAGCACCGAGCACAATAAAGAAGCCAACGATTGCCGCTGTGGCGAAGTGTCGGCGCGGTGTGTAGGCAGCAATCGCTGATGCCACGGAGCCGAGCAAACAACCCGCCAACGTGGTCACAGCGAGAATCGGTCCAAGAATGGGCAGCCGTTCCTTCAGCGTGGCCACGGTATCCTCAGCCAGCCCGATGGCACCAAACCACAGAATGAACTGTGGGACCATCGCGAGCGCGATCAACGTCACCACCACCGCCGCCAGTCGTGCCGACGCATATTGCCAGCGCGAAAGATCACGGGTGAACACCAGTGGCAGCACGCGATTGGCCTGGTCGCGACTGAACAGCTCCGGCGCCTGCGCCGCCGCGAACAACACATACAGAATCGACACGCCAGCGAAATACGTCGCATGACGAATCGGCAAACCGGCCTGCGACGAGATGAACACTGTCAGCACCGCAGGAATGCAGGTGAAGACCAGCACGAATACCGGTAGCGCCTTGGACCGCGCCGGCCGACCGAGTGCAAACAGTGTGCGCACACCCTGCACAAACAGCGCGCTCCACGCCGATCGCACCGACAGGCGTTCGCCGCTGTAGCGCTGATAGCCGAGATCGTGAATGGTGCTGGTCATGCGGCCGCGTTTTCCTGGAAGATGGCATCGAGCCGCGTGCGGCCTCGTTCGAAGCGCAGCAACCCCGCTTGCACCGCGGCACACGCGTCGCGCACGGCGTCTGCAGCGCGCAGTGCGGAATCGCGGTCGCTCTCCGGCAGCGCGAGCACAAAACCCGTGCGATCGCGCGTCGTGGTCCATCCTGCCTGCGTGAGCTGTGCAATCACGGCATCCACATCACCATCAATCTCGACGGCAAACTGCGGGATTTCGCTGGTCAGTGCATCAACCGCGATCTGTTGCCTGAGCACGCCTCTGTCGATGGCCACGATCATGCTACACGTGCGCTCAAGCTCTCCGAGCAGATGCGATGACACAAGCACGCTGATGCCGAATTCACGCCCCGTGCGGCGAACAAGCGCGAGCATCTCATCACGCCCTGCGGGATCAAGCCCATTGGTCGGCTCGTCGAGCACGAGCAAACGCGGATCATGCACCAGCGCTTGCGCGAGTTTTACGCGCTGCTGCATGCCGGTGGAGTAGGTGCCCATGGGCCGGTAACGTTCTTCATACAGCCCAACATGGCGCAGCACTTCCGCGGTGCGTTCACGCGCGGCCACTCTGGGCAGTCCGGAGAGCCGACCCAGATGCATCACAAACTCGGCGGCGCTCGTGTCTGTTGGCAGACAATCGTGTTCCGGCATGAAGCCGACAAGTCGTCGAATGACGCGCCGCTCGCGCACCACATCATGACCAAACACGGTGGCCGTTCCCGCACTCGGCTCAAGCAAGCCAAGAAGAATGCGCAGAAACGTGCTTTTGCCAGCGCCGTTGGCGCCGACGATTCCAGTGATGCCTTCGGGTATCGAAACGGTGAGCGCGTCAAGCGCCGTCACGGCTCCGAAGCGACGCGTCAG
>JBGTOG010000202.1:0-4116 GCA_041742675.1 Gemmatimonadaceae bacterium
CTCACGCGGCAACCGACCACCGCTGGGGGTAAACGCCGAACCGATCTCGAACAACCGCACATGGCCCTGCATGCGCGAAAGATTGTACTCGGCGCGCGATGCAAGCGTCGTCAACAAGGAGCCGCGCAAATACGGTTCATCGTCAGCGAGCGGGTTGCGCACCCGCAACGATTCATCAGCAGCCGCGGCCACAAATGGCATGGGTCGCGTTTCGGCTAACCCTGCGGCCACGCACACATCGCGCACACGTCGTGAGCGCACGTGCAGCGGGTGATCCGGCACCGTACCCGGACGGAATGGCATGACCACATCGGGCAGCGCGTCGAATCCAATCAGGCGCGCGACCTCCTCGATCAGATCCGCTTCCAATCCGAGGTCGTGACGCCATGACGGAGGCTGTACCATGAACGAATCATCGCCGTCGTTCGTGATGGCGCAACCGATCGAAATGAGCGTGCGCTCAATCTCGCCCGACGCGATCGCAGCTCCGAGCAAGCGTGCGACGCGCGGTGCTCGCAGCCGAACGGGAGCCGGCGCCGAGCGCGCCTTGCCAACGTCGAGCACGGCAGTGATGCGCCCACCGGCGACACTGGTAATCAGCGATGCGGCGTACCCTGCCGCTTTGCCCGTGAAGCCAGCATCGACGCCGCGTTCGAAGCGATAGCTGGCATCGGTGGAGAGCTGAACCGAGCGACGAACGCGTCGCACGAATGCCGGATCGAACCATGCGACTTCGAGCAAAACATCCGTGGTGTTGTCACTGACTTCGCTGGCTTCACCGCCCATGATGCCGGCCAATGCAGTGGGACGTTCGCCGTCGCAGATCACGCTCGTGCCGGGACGCAGCATCCGCTGCACGCCGTCAAGTGTGATCAGTGATTCGCCCTCGCGCGACTCGCGCACGACAATGCGCTCGCCGGCCAGCATGGACAGGTCAAATGCATGCACCGGTTGACCGAGACCATGCAGTACGTAGTTCGTTGCGTCCACCACGTTATTGATGGTGCGCAGACCAAGCGATTGCAGACGCGCCGCCAGCCACGCCGGACTCGGTGCGACGGCAACACCACGTATCACCACACCGATATATCGCGGGCACGACGCAGTGTCATCGATTTGCACGGAAACGCCGTCGGCCTTGGTTTCCTTCTCGCCGAACACTGATGAATCCACGGCGGTGCTATCAGGCAGCTTTGGCAGCTCCGCGGGCATTTGCAACGGCACGCCGGTGAGCGCGCTGATTTCGCGCGCGACGCCCAGCTGTGACAGCAGGTCGGGACGATTCGGGAGCACATCCAGATCGAGTCGTACGTCGCCAATGGGCAACACGTCGAGCAGCGGCGTGCCGGGCGGTGCATCTGTCTCAAGCGTGTAGATGCCGTCGTGCTCGTCGCCGAGTCCGAGTTCGCGGGCGGAGCACAGCATGCCGTTGGACGTGGCGCCGCGAATCTTGCGCTTGGCAATCACGAGACCATCGGGCATGACGGTGCCGGTACGCGCAAACGGATACGACGCACCCGCGACCACATTCGGCGCACCGCACACTACGTCGAGCAGTTCACCGCTGCCGTCATCCACCTTGGTGACGGACAAGCGATCGGAGTCCGGATGTTTACCTGCTTCGACGACACGCCCAACTACAAATGCTGCCAGATCAGCGCGCAGCGATTCGATGCCATCAAGCGTGACAACATGCCGGCTCAGCAACTCGCCAAGCTGCGGCGCTGACAATTCATGCGGCACAAACTCACGCAGCCACTCATGCGAAACAATCATCGGGCGAACTGCTCCAGAAAGCGAACATCGGAATCATATAGCAAGCGAATATCCGGGATATCATGGCGTGACATGGCGATGCGCGCCGGGCCCATGCCGAACGCCCAGCCGGTGTATCGCTCGCTGTCCAGACCAGCCGCGTCCAGCACGTTCGGATGCACCATGCCGCAGCCGAGAATCTCCACCCAGCGCGTGCCCTTGCCGTCGCCCAGATCGACTTCGACATCCATCTGCGCGCCGGGTTCAACGAACGGGAAATACGACGGACCGAAGCGAACGCGTCGCGCGCCTCCGTAGAAGCGCCGCGCAAACTCCCCGAGCGTTGCCTTGAGATCGGCAAAGGAAATGCCTTCGTCTACGGCGAGTCCTTCCAGCTGCATGAAGCTGGGCGCGTGTGTGGCATCAAAAAAATCGCGGCGGTACACGTTCCCGGGCGCGAGCACGCGCACGGGCGGCGCAAACTGCTGCAACGTGCGTACCTGCACGGGTGAGGTGTGCGTGCGGAGCAGCGTGTCTTCACCGAGGTAGAGCGTGTCGTGCAGCTCCATGGCCGGATGATCGGCCGGGAAGTTCAGTGCGGTAAAGTTGTAAAACTCTGTTTCTGCTTCCGGCCCGAGCGCGATGGTGAAGCCGAGCTCCCGAAAGATGTCGCAGATCTCGTCAATCACGAGCGTGACGGGATGCAGCGAACCCTGCCAACGCCGACGAGCCGGCATGGTGAAGTCCAGCGCGTTCGCGTCAGTGTTCGCAGCGCGCACGGCGGCCTCGCGCTCGGCGAGCTGTTGCTCAATGGCAGCCTTGACTTCGTTCACCGCTCGGCCCGCATCGCGACGCGCGTCATGTGGCAGCGCCGGCAACTGCGCCATGAGATCAGCCAGTCGCCCTTGCTTGCGCCCCACGAGTTGCGTGCGTGCATCGGCGAACTGCGCGGGTGTTTCCGCCGGTGCGATTACCGCAGGCGCATCGTCCGCGAGTTGCTTGCAGGCGTTCAGAAATTCGTCCAGAGTCACAGACAGTCTGGTAGGGGTGGTACCGTGCCATCGCGTCAGTGGCCGGTCGGGTCGCGCATGTGACGCGACGGTATGGAATGCAAACGGGCGGCCACACGCGAATGAACGCGCGGGCCGCCCGTCTCACACAAACACGATCAGGCAGCCTGCTTCTGCAGCGCCTCGCGCGCCTGTTCGGCGAGCGCCGTAAACGCCTGCGGATCACGCACGGCGATGTCGGCGAGGATCTTGCGATCGATCTCGATACCGGCCGTCTGCAAGCCGTTGATGAAGTTGCTGTAGTTCAGGCCGTTGAGGTGCGCGGCCGCGTTGATACGCACGATCCACAGGCGACGGAACTCACGCTTGCGGTTCTTGCGATCGCGGTACGCATAGCGCCAGCCGCGCTCGACGGTTTCCTTGGCGGCCTTCCACAACTTGCTGCGGCCGCCAAAGGCGCCGCGAGCGGCCTTCATGATCTGCTTCTTTCGCTTGAGGCGAACGACGTTGGATTTTACGCGTGGCATAGTGTGGGATTCCTCAGGCCTGGATGAGTCGCTTGATCCGCTTGATCTCGCCGTTGGTCGTCATGATGGCAGGACGACGCAAGTTCCTCTTCCGCTTGGGATCCTTCTTGGTGAGGATGTGGCTCTTGTACGCTTTCAGGCGGCGGATCTTCCCCGTCCCAGTGACGGTGAAGCGCTTCTTCGCGCCGCTGTGGGTCTTCATTTTAGGCATTGCTGCTCACTCACATGCTGCGGGTGTCCACCCGGAGCACCGGATGGCGTAGAATCGACGAGGACGCCCTTACTTCGGGGCGAGAATCATCGTCAGGGAACGTCCTTCGAACAGCGGCGAACTCTCCACCTTGGCCACTTCGGCCAACTCGGCAGCAACCCGGTCAACCACCGCGCGCCCGAGTTCCGGATGCGTGATCTGTCGGCCACGAAACATCAACGTGACCTTGACCTTGTTGCCTTCCGCAATAAAACGCTTGGCATTGCGAGTCTTCGTGGCAAAATCATGCTCATCGATCCCGGGACGGTACTTCACTTCCTTGAGATGGATGATGTGCTGCTTTTTCTTGGCCAGCCGAGCCTGCTTTGCCGTCTCGAACTTGAACTTGCCGTAGTCCATGATGCGCACAACGGGCGGACGTGCGGTGGCCGCAACCTCTACGAGGTCGAGCCCCTGCTCCATCGCACTCGCCAATGCTGCATCAACCTCCATGATGCCCAGCTGACTTCCGTCAGCTGCAATCACACGAACGGGACTGATCCGAATTTGCCGGTTGACCCGTGGCGGACGCTTCGTGGAATCCTGGATACGCCGAGCTCCTCTGAGAGAAAAA
>JBGTOG010000208.1:0-2177 GCA_041742675.1 Gemmatimonadaceae bacterium
CAGCGTAACCTGATTGCCGTCACCGCGACCAAAGAGTGAGCGCACGGCCTGCCAGGTGGAGCCATCACTCCGGCGTACTTCGAGCGCGATATCGGGCGCGCTGTCTTCCGGCGCACCGTACGTTTCCCAGTACAGCTCCACGCCTTCATCGCGGCGCACATTCACGCGCGGCAGCAGACGCTCCACGGCGGGATACACACGCGCCGCCGCGCCGGTGCGCAACTCATCAGCGATCACCGCGTCCAGCCCGCGCGGATCCGGCGTGAGCATGACAATGCGTGACGCCGAGATGCCGGAAGGCGCAGCGTTGTCCTCCGGCCAGTAGAACCGATGCCGGATCGCTTCCTTGTCCGCGACGATCGCTTCGAGACTCATCACACCGCCGCGATTGGGAATCATCCCACGCACACGCACGGCGCCGTCGCGCGTAGGCGCACCAACCATGCGAACAATGCCACTCGTGGGATTCTCACTGTACGCCACACCGCCAAACCCGATATCCTGCGGTCGTGCTTCCGTGGAGAACGCTACCAAGAGTTCGCGCGCCGTATCGCGGCGCAGCGTCACCACCTGCTGATCACGCACCGTGCGAAAACGCAGCGAGCGACCGTAGGCTTCGTTCGATCCGTGGTATGCCGGTGAGAGTCGACGACTTCCGTCTGGACTCCACAACCAATGCTCGCGGATTGGAGGCGCCCCGGGGCGCTCTCGCCGACAGCGAATGTCCCGGTCATCAAGGCACGTGTTGCCGACCGGCACCGGCGCGGGCCACGCGGCCAATCCCGTGGTGTCGTCCGGACCAACGCGCGTAAAGTTCGGCGAGTGCACGCTGAGAAACTCATAGTGCGGCGCCGCCAGATCGTACAGCCGAGTCCAGTCGCGATCGGGGTGCCAACGCAGAAACGCGCCAGGGGTTGCGAAGCCGCTTGTGAACGGCGGCGGGATCTCCAGTCGGAGGGTGTCGGGAATGGGTGGTCCGGTGTTCCGGTAGGACACGTCATACAATCCCCATCGCAATGCGGTGACCAGCCGATGCGACACGTTGAGTTTTCGGGCCTCAAGACCGTCGGCTACTACAAAGCCATGCTCGCGCAGCAGGTCTTCCTGCCTCACCAGCAACTCGAAGAGCACGCGGCGTGAAAGATGCTACGTCCACCGATCGTTGCCGGGCTCGAGCCACAGCGGATCGCCCAACCACCACATGCGTTCGTCATCTGTTCCGCGATGGTCGCAGTTCAGACCGGCCACCTCCGGCAGCGACTGCCAGGAGCAACGCGTCGCTGAGTCCATCTGCACGAACATCCGTTCGAACGATCGCTCCGCCCCTTCCGTATCGAACAGCCGATGATTCGCCAGACCATCGAGCGCATCACACCACCATGCAGTCGAGTCACACGCGGGTCGCATGCTCCGAAGTTGTGGGGCATCACGAACGAACGCGTACACGAAGAACCTGATCTCCGCGATACTCGGGTCCGTGGCGCCACGGCGAGCGAGCTGCGCGAGCTCGTTCGCCAGAGCGGCCGCGCTGGCTCGCAGCGTCACGTGACTCACCGAGTCTTCCTTGAGCTTGGTCGCCACCTCGGCGCAGGACGCACCCGACGGATTCCCGCGGCATTGGCTCCGCAGTTGCAGCAACGGGCTTCGTCTCCCAAGCTGCCCGTTGATCGTGTAGAATCGATGCACGGATTCCGCAACGCGATAGCGAACGCTGCTATCGCTTTCGGCGCTGAGGTTGCCGATTCCGCGCTCGAGTGGTGGTTGATGCAGGCATGCTGCGGCGATGGTTGCAAGCGCCAGTGAGGCAATCACGCGCACAACGACCACCTTCCGCGAAACGCAATACTGCCCACGCGACACCAGCACTACCGCACCACCATCCGACTCGGATCACCGCGTACGTACTCGTCAGCCGCGTCACGACGCACCAGCACGCGCAGCTCGTACGGTCCGGGCGCCAGATCCCGCGGAAACAGCGTGAGCTGATAGCCCTGATGCGTTGACGTACGCACGACACGGCGCGGGTTGGTGATCGCCAGCGTAACCTGATTGCCGTCACCGCGACCAAAGAGTGAGCGCACGGCCTGCCAGGTGGAGCCATCACTCCGGCGTACTTCGAGCGCGATATCGGGCGCGCTGTCTTCCGGCGCACCGTACGTTTCCCAGTACAGCTCCAC
>JBGTOG010000256.1:0-4006 GCA_041742675.1 Gemmatimonadaceae bacterium
AGCGCTGCTGCGTGGCCGAGTGACGCAGGCGCGACGGGAGTTCGAAGGGTTGGCGATCGGCGCAGAACGCTTGTCGCCCCACGTGCTGGTGTACGCACTCGTCCCCCAAATCGATATCGCCCGACGTGAACGGCGATTCGACGATGCGCGCGCTCTCGCTGATTCTGCAGCGCGCCTCGCGCGCAAACATGACATGGCCTCGGTACAGCACGAAGTGTTGTATCAGCGAGCTTCGCTTGCGTTCGCAGAAGGCCACGTGGACGAGGCGCGCACGCGATGGACTTCGTTGCTGGCGACGTCGGTCGCGTTGCAGGCGCCCGCGCAGTTCGAGGTACTTTCGCGTCTGGCTGAACTGGAAAGCAGCATTGGCCGTTTCGATGAATCCATGCATTGGATGCGTCGCGGCATGGAAAGCCTCGACGCATGGTCAGCAACGTTGACTCAACCTGATCTCGTACTGACGGCGTTGCAGGATCGGCACCTCGACTGGAACCGGGATCTTGGACTGGCGTCGGTAGTGGCTGCACTGGCCAAGGCCGGGCGCAGCACCGACGCGCTGGCTATTGCAGAGTGGCGTCGCGCACGTCAGTTGCAGCGTGATGAACTCCAGCGTCGGGCGCTGGTTGCAACGGCCACTGCGTCGTCACCGTCCGCGCCGTGGAGTGCACAGGCCGCGTCCGCGGTGCGTGTTCCGCACAACATTGGCGTCATTTCGTTCATTACAGGAAGCGGCGGACAACCGACCACCGTTTTTGTCCACACCGCGAACACGCTGCAGACAATCGTACTCGGCAGCGCTGATTCGTTGGTAGAGCCGATCGAGCGATTCACCGCGCTGCTGATTGCTGGCCAGTGGCCACGCGGCCTGGCGAACGCGTTGCACAAGTCGGTGTTGCACGACGCCCTTGCGACGCTGCCTCGCACGGTGGAACGCCTGCTCATCGTACCGGATGGGCCGCTGCACCGACTACCGTTTGCTGCGTTGCAACTCGCCAATGGAGATGCGCTGGGACATCGGTTCGAGTTGGCGATCGCACCCTCCGTGCAGGTCGCGATACATGGCCTGCATCCAACGCGCGCCCGCACCGCGACTCGCAGTGGCGTGCTCGCGATCGGCGCTCCGGATCGCTGGCCAGACGCTGATCTCGCTGGTGGACCGTGGGTCACGCTGCCTGGTGCACACGCTGAAGTACGTCGGGTGGCGGATCGGTGGCGCGGCGGCGAGCTGCTCGCCGGAATCAATGCGACCAGCAGTGCGTTTCTGCGCAGCGTAAAGACCGGCGGTCCGGTTTTGCACATCGCAACGCATGCGTTTGCCGATGAAGGTTCGATCGCCGGCAGCGCGCTGCTGCTCCGGCCAACACCGACCGATGCCGGGTTGCTGGAAGCGGCGCAGTTGTCCTCGATTTCGGTGCCCTTCGACGTCGTCCTGCTCTCCGCGTGCGAAACCACGGTTGGACTCTCAGTGCTCGGCGAAGGCCCACAAGGACTCGCCAGTGCGATGTTACAAGCGGGAGCGCGTGCTGTCGTGGCTACACGATGGCGCCTCGATGACCAGACGGTGACGTCGATGCTCGAACGCTTCTACGACGCGCTGCATGACGGACTTGACGTCACCGCGGCACTGACGATCGCGCGTCGCGAAGCGATCGAACGTGGCGCATCACCGGCACTCTGGGCCAACCTGGATGTGTTCGGCGATCCGGCCGTGCTGGTGCGACTGCAACCGCGAGACACGCGACTCGCCGGCATTGGACCGTGGGTGTTGCTGAGCGTGCTGCTCTCCGGCTGGCTCTATCGGTCGCGTGCCAAACGACGCACGGCACTTCGCAGCTGATCACCCGAGCCCAGCGTCGCGATAACCCACCATGAGGTGGCCCGTGATGCGCTGACACGGTCCACGCTGTCGGCGATGAGCAGTGTCGTGTCGGTCGTGGTGAAGGACGCAACGACGGCGCCCTCCGTATCGATCAGCTCAAGCCGATAACTGTCCGCTCGCGGTACGCTGGCCCACGTAAACGGCGTGTTGAACTGCCGTGAGCCAGCCGACTCCGCCGGGGCAATAAGCAGTGGCGCAGTGGCGCTACCGGAATCACCACGGAAGCGCGGCGCATCGCGCGCTGTCGAAAAACCGAGCCATTCTCGCGATACGGGCACGCCGACAATCACAAGCAGCGCCGCCGCAGCTGCCAACGGCAGCAGTCCTGTGGTCCAGCGCATCGGTGCGTCGCGCTTTGGTGCCATCGTGTGGTCAGCAGCGGAGGTTGCCGCCTGCAGTATCGCCAGCTCCTTCGCCGCCCCTGACTCCAGTGCCCGCAGCAACACGGCTGTGCGTTCACTCGTCGGCGCATCGCCATCAACCGCCGACGCGAGCTGCTCGGCGTCCGGTCGTTCACTCGCTGGTTGCCGCTCGCGCTGACGGCGCAGCGCTGCGTAGGCTCGTTGTAGTTCGTCGTCTGTCATGTTGCCTCGTCCACAGCCGACCGCAGTTCGTCACGCACGAGACCCAGCCCCCGGTACAGGAGGTTGCGCACTTTGCCTTCGGTCCAACCCGTCATCGCCGAGATCTCGTCACGACCGTAGCCCTCAAGGTGCAGTTGCACGACCAGTCGGCGATTGGCCGGCAGCTTGGCCAGCGCTCGCGCCAATCGCTGCGCGAGTTCGTCGTCGCCGATCGGATCCGCTGCGTCGACCTGCAGTGCCACCGTTGTTGGCGTGCTCATCTCGAGTGACTCTTCCCGTCTGGCCCGCTGTCGGCGCAGCAGGTCAATCGCCGCCGAAACAGCCACTCGTCTGATATAAGACGAACCCAGTTGCTCAAGTGTCTCATCACTGGCGCCAGTTCGCCAGAGGCGCACGCGGACGTCCTGCACCAGCTCATCAATGTCGGCGGGCTGCAAGCCCCGCGCCCGTGCGGTACTGCGCACGAAGGCCTCGAAGCGAGCCAGCAGCCGCTCCAACGCTGATGACAGGCGGCTTCCGGACGGGGGGCTGCGCTGTTCGGAGGACAGGGAATCGTCGGTGGTCACGCCGATAGGGTGCGCGAAAACGTTGCCAACAGCGATTGGTGGCGGACGGACAGCGCAACATACAGCCGCTGCACACAAAAGACACGGCGCGCCGCTTCACGATGAGACACGGGTCAGCGCGCGCGAGTACTTTCCGGAACCATGACTCTTACCACGCCGCATCCGTCACCCGAGATCGTCTTGCGCGAGGTGTTCGGGTTCGATGCGTTTCGCCCGGGTCAGCGCGAAGTCATCGACGCGATCCTGGCTGGTCGCGATTGCATCGCGCTCATGCCAACGGGCGCGGGCAAGTCACTCACCTATCAGCTGCCCGCGAGGCTGCTGAACGGTACTGTGCTGGTGATCTCGCCGCTGATCTCACTGATGAAAGATCAGGTGGACGCGGTGGCGGCACTCGGCTTTCGGGTCGTGGCGATCAACTCTACGCTTGAGCCCGAGGAGCGCCGCGCACGGCTCGACGCGTTTCGTGCCGGTGCGTACGAGCTGGTGTTTCTCGCTCCCGAAGCACTCGACGGCTCGCTGCGCGATTTTGTGCACGGGTGCCCGATTGCGCTGCTGGTCGTCGATGAAGCGCACTGCATCAGTCAGTGGGGGCACGATTTCCGTCCCGCCTACCGTCGCTTGCAGGGGCTCAAGCACGAACTCGATGTGCCCGTGCTTGCGCTCACGGCCACGGCCACGCGTGATGTTGCCCGCGACATTCTGCGCCAGCTTGGGATGAAGAAACCGGCGGGCTTCAAAGGTTCGTTCTTTCGTCCGAACCTGCGAATCGGCGTGCGCAAGAAGGGGCAGGGCGGTGAGACCAAGCGGGAGATTCTCGCCCTCGTGCGCTCGCACGCGGGCGACAGCGGCATCGTGTACTGCCAGAGCCGCAAGGCCGTCGAGCAGATGACAGACTTCCTGCGCCAGCAGGGTGTGCGCGCGGTGGCATATCACGCGGGGCTTGAGTCAGACGAACGCGCGCGCAATCAGGACGC
>JBGTOG010000264.1:0-12287 GCA_041742675.1 Gemmatimonadaceae bacterium
CGATCCCGGAAATGCGGGCGTAGTTGATCCGATTCATCATGGTGCCGCACTCCGGGCAGGGCCGGTAGCGCACCTGCGTCAGGCCCGCACTTTTCGCACGCTCCGCAGACTTCGCTCCCACTCCGGGAACGAGCGCCAGTAGAATCGCGTCGTCAGCATGGCTGGCAACCAGTCGCTCGATCGTCTCACGGCCCACCCACATGCCGTGACAGGCCGAGCAGTCGGCAAGGAACAGCGCGCGTCCCGCGGTGCCGGGCGGCACGGGAATGTGACGATGCGTGAGCTCGGCGCTTCCACATGGGCAGCGCAGCGTTGACTCGGTAGTGGTTGGGGTGACCGTACCCGTTCCACACCACGGGCAGAAGGTCACGCCCGGCGCCAGTCGGCAGTGGCAGGTGGGACACGCGCGCTTTCCGAGCGTGGCCGTACAGTATTCGCAGCGCGTGAGCGACGGATCGCCGGCCGGTGCGCCACACCCCGGACAGCGTACATGCACCGCGTTGAGCACCGGACCCGAGCGCTCAGCGAGCTTCATGCCGCCGGCAACGGAGGCGGCGCAAACTCGAACGCAAACTCGTCCTGGTGTCCGGCCGGTGCCCAGGACTCCATGCCGGGACTCCACACCATCCGTGTGCTCTCCACCACGCCGCCCTGAATCGCGCGCTGCAGGTGCTCGCGCGTCCACGGGCCTTCCGCTTCCGTACCAACCGGGCTCCGGGGCGACGGCGCCACATACCACCACTGACGCGGCTGCAGTGCCGACGGCCAGACTGGAGTAGCGAGTCGTCTGCTGGATAGCCGCAGGGCGCGCTCGGGCGCCGAGAGAAAGTCTTTCATGCAGGTGCACTCCATTCGAGGTCAGCTGGCGCGACACACCTCCGCCACCAGACAACGACGAATCACGCGCACCGATGGTTACGCCCGGCGCCCCACATCAGCCCATTGACGAGCCCCGCTCAGCTCTTGGCGGTCTCCCCCGGATCAACACGCGCGCTGTCCCGCGCGGCGATCCGCTGCTCCGTGACCGTCTCGAAAAAATCGTGCAGCTGCGACGCCGTGTCAGGCGACATTTTGCCAAGACTCGGCAGTTCGATGCCCGTGACCTGACGCACCAGATCCATAGCCGGCGGGACCGAGCGCACCAGGTCGTTCGTCACACGACTCACGCCACCCCCACCGCTGCCGCCATCCCACACGATCACCTTTTCCACGTTCACGCCCTTCACCGCTTCGGCCGCCTTTTCGACCAGCGTCGGGACCATGTCCACGAGCAGCAGCGCAAAGGCCTGCTCCGGACTGCCCGCCGCTTCCACCAACTCCTTCAAACCCTTCGCACGCTGCGACAGCAACGCGTACTGGCCCTCGGCTTCTGCCTCAAGCTTCGCACGCACCGCGGTGGCCGCCGCGTCGGCGGCAATTGTGACCTCCCGCGCCTGCCCCTCGGCCGCGACAATCGCCGTGGCCGCCGCCGCTTTGGCGGGCGCCTCCAAACGCGCGCGTTCGGATGCTTCGATCTGACGCGCTTCGGCCAGCGCCGCCGTTTCACGCGCCTTGGCCGTTGCCTCGGCGACCTGACCATCAGCGACCGCACGCGCCGACTCGGCACGCTTGCGCGCTTCGGCTGCCGTGACGGCGAGTGTGGCTTCAGACTCAGCAACCTGCGCCTTGGCCTGCGTCTCACCCTTCACGGCATCGGCGTTTGTTTCGGCAATGCGGACACGCTTCTGCGCTTCGGCCACCGCTTCACCAGCGACCGCGGTGGCGTTGGCTTCGGAGATTGCAATGCGACGTGCCCGGTCCAGATCGGCAACTTCACGATCACGCTGCGCTTCCTGCGCCCGCGTTTGCACATCCTGCTCGCGCGACATTTCTGCGAGACGCATCGTTTGCTGCAACTGCGCTTCCTGCACGCCGATCACCTGATCACGACGCTGCGCGGCCACGATCACATCCTTGTCGCGCTGCGCCTCGGCCACGCGAATGGCGCCCGTACGCTCCGCTTCCGCCACATCACCAAGCGCGCGCTGCGTGGCTTCACTGCCCGCCTTCTGCCCCAGCGCTTGCAAGTAACCCGACTCGTCACGCAAGTCCTGAATGTTCACGTTGAGCAGCGACAGGCCGAGCTTCGTGAGTTCGGGAACAAGCGTGCTCTCGATCTTGCGACGGAACTCATCGCGATTCGAGTTGATCTCCTGAATGCTCATCACGGCGATCACCTGGCGCAGCGTACCGACAATCGTTTCGGACGCCAGCCCCTTGATCTCCTCTTCTGATTTGCCGACGAGGCGCGTGGCCGCGTTCTCCTTGTGCGGCGAGGCGTTGCCAACAGCCAGCGTGAACGCACTTGGCACGGCGACGCGAATCGTTTCCGCTGACAGCGCGTCCTGCAGTGCGACTTTGAGCGTGAACGGTGCGAGCTCAAGGAAGTTGTACTGCTGAATGATCGGCCATACAAACGTACCGCCGCCCGCGATCACCTTGGGCTGTGGTTCCCCGTGCTCGTTGGTGTGCGACGTGGCACCGGAAATCACCAGCAATCGATTGGTCGGGCAGACTTTGTATCGCGACGCAAAAAACAGCGCGAGTCCGATCAGCAGTGCGATCGCGAGTACGATGCTGCCACCGCCGAGGACGAGCGACAGGATGGCATCGACCGGCGAGTCTTGCGTGGTAGTCTGCAGCAGAGCGAGCAAAGAGGGCATGAGCGTCACGGGCTGGAGAGAGGTTCGGGATACGGGCTGTGGCGCACAATCACGGCAGACGAAGATTCAATTCGTACGACAACTACGCGCTCGCCTTCGCGAAAGATTCCGTCGCGCTCCGGAATCGCGGTGTATTCCTGCGACACGCCACCGAGGGTCAGCTGCACGACACCGGGTGCACTCGCGCTACTGATGCCGACCGTCAGCACACCCTCGCGTCCGAGCAGCAGATCGGGCGAGGCGCTGTGATCCCGATCGAACACGCGAAAACGACGAAGTAATGCACGCCACGCGCGCGCACCGGCCCACCCGGCGACGATCGCACCACCGATTGCCACCGGCGCCGGCAGACGCAGCACACCCAACAGCAGCGCGCCAGCGCCACCCGCGGCAGTGAGCGCCGCGAGCAAACTGCGAATGGAAAGAAACGCCGCAGCCGTTCCGGCCAGTCCGGTGTGCTCAACCGCCGCCGTCCCCTCATCATCTGCCGAGCCGATGAAGAGCATTGCCAGCAGCGCAACGCCGCCAAGCACGAACATTTGCAGAAAGGTTGCCAGCATGCCCCCGAGTCTAACCCTCCGTCCGTCGCGTGGCGAGCCACCTGTCAACAAACCGACCACCGAAAACAGACCACCGACAACCCCGAACGCAGTCCGCGATCATCATCACGTCCAGCCGGGAGCACGTAGCGGTCGACAACCGTTCACTGACAACCCAGCGCGGTAGCGATAGGTTTGAGGAGAACCCGCCCCGTCCCCCGTTCGCATCATGGCCACAACCCAGTCCAGCGCCCCTGCATCACGACCGCCTCACGAGGCTGCCGTTGCAGCGCCCGTGATTCTTTTCGACGGTGTGTGCAACCTGTGCAACGGCGCGGTCACGTGGATCATTGAGCGCGACCCTCGTGCCGTGTTTGTTTTTGGCGCGCTGCAGTCAGACGGCGCGCGCGCACTGCTCGCTCGACACGAGGCACTGCATGACTTGCCCGACAGCATTGTGCTGATCGATGCCAGCGGCGTCCACACGCGCTCCGACGCCGCACTGCGCATTGCCGCGCAGCTGGGCGCCCCATGGTCATGGCTCAACGTTGGACGGATTCTACCGCGCGGTCTTCGCGATGCCATCTACAACTGGGTCGCGCGCAACCGATATCGCTGGTTTGGCAAGCGCGATTCCTGCATGCTGCCCACTCCCGATCTCGCACACCGCTTTCTGGACTAAGCGCACGCGCGCATCACGTCGATCAGGGCACCGGCACGTCGAAGGTGCCATTGGTGATGGTGAGCGGTGTCAGCGTTGATGTAGCCGGAGTTGGCGCCAGTGTCGCCGAAAACGTCCCCACCAGTCGCCCATTGCTGGCTTGCGTCACCGTCATGGACCCCTGATCACCAGCGGTCCCACCCCAGCCGCCCGCCGTTCCGGGCTGTGTCACCGTGAGACGCCGAAGCGGAACCGTGTTGCTCAGCGCGAGCGTGCCAAGCTCAATCGGGCCGAGCACCAGCGTCGCCGAATACGATCCATTGTTCGCGACAACAGTGATCAGCGACGGGAGTGTTCCACTGGCTACCGTAGTGGCCGCGTTCCAGCGAATCGGGAACCCGGCGATGTCCATGGAGACCTTCCCGCCGAGTTGCGCAGGGGTCGCGGCGACAAAGCCTGCGCTCAGCGGCACGTCGAATGCTCCGTTCGTGACCGTCTGCGGTCCGCCTGACGTCCCGAGAAACGGGACCGCGACAAACTGAAACGTACCGACCACGCGCGAGGATGTCAGCGAAGTGATGGTCACCGTCCCAGCCGCGCCGGACAGCGGCGTCAACCAGGAACGTGAGCCTTCCACCATCGTGACCGAGCCGCCCGTTGCCGACTGCGTATTCATTCCCAGCGGGTAGGTGCCAGGCCCCGGGATACGCGCCAACGTGATCGCCATCGTGCGCGGATTCGCGCCCGCCGATGAGCCCTGGAAGTTCAGATAGCCGGGGATGCCCGCGACGCTCTGCTCCGCGGAAACGGTTGACGCAGTCCACGCGACACCCTCAATCGTCGCATCGAACGTATTGTTGCGAGGATCATCGGGACCGAACGAGGGATCACCACCGCATGCAGCGGTGACTGACACAAGCGTTGCGACGACGGCGAATGCGATGAAACGCACGGTGGATCTCCTTCGGATGCCGACTGAGCGAGCGGTGGGTGCTCTGTACGAAGGCCTGATGCTGCGCGAACGACAGCCTCGCAGTAATGATACGATGCCGCGCAACCCGATGGACGCCACGGCCGTAGGTTCCAGATATGAAACCCACCGATTTGCAACGGCGCACACTATGGCTCGCCGGCTTTCTCGCGATCTGCTGGCTCGTGCTGGCCATCGATGCGATCGTACCTGGCTCCTTTGCGGTGTACGGGGTGCAGCCGCGCTCGCTCACCGGATTGCGTGGCGTGGTGCTGGCGCCGTTTCTGCACGGCGGTGTCTCGCACCTGGCCAGCAACAGCATGCCACTCCTGGCACTCGGCGCGCTGGTGCTGATCGCCGATGCGAAACACTTCGTGCTGGTGACGGTCGCGGTAGTGCTCGCAGCCGGACTGACGGCGTGGCTGCTGGGTGCGCCGCGAAGTGTGCACATCGGTGCCAGCGGTGTTGTGTTTGGCTATCTCGGATTCCTGCTGGTATACGGCTGGTTCGCGCGGCGGCTCGGGTTGATTTTGCTGAGCGCAGTGGTCGCCGCCGTCTGGGGCGGACTGGTTTTCGGCGTACTGCCTGGCGCGGACGGTGTCAGCTGGCAATCGCACGCCGGCGGTTTCCTCGGCGGCGTCGCGATTGCGCAGTACCTGTCGCGGCGGCCCACGAGACGAAAAAAAACCTCACCTCGCCGATCGGCGTAGTCAATGCAGTCCTGGGATGTCGTCGTGGTGGGACTTGGTGCTGCCGGCGCCGCAACGTTGCACGAACTCGCCACTCGCGGACAACGTGCGATAGGCATCGATCAGTTCGTGCCTCCGCATTCCCAGGGATCGTCACACGGGCGATCGCGCATCATTCGCGAAGCCTACTTTGAAGATCCGCGGTACGTACCGCTGGTGCAACGTGCCTGGTCGTTGTGGGAACAGCTGGAGCGCGCATCTGGCAGACAACTCCTGCAACGCACCGGTGGTCTGACCATCGGCACGTCGAGCAGCGCACTGCTCACCGGCGCTCTGCGCAGTGCGCGAGAGCATTCCCTGCCGCACGAGCGATGGTCACACGCGCAACTCGTGGAGCGAGCACCGGCGTTTCTCACAGCACTTAATTCGGAAGCGGTGTTTGAAACACGTGCCGGCATCCTCGATCCGGAACGCGCGATTTCCACGCTGCTCGCTCGCGCACAAACGTTGGGCGCACGCATAGAGACAACAACCGCCATGCAGTCCTTCACCACAGTGGCGGATGGCGTGATTGTGCAGACGTCGTCGGGCGCGCTGCGAACGAAGCGACTGGTGCTCGCGCTGGGCCCATGGGCATCGACGCATTTGCCGGAGCTGGCGTTGCCACTCACGGTCCAGCGCAACGTGTTGTTCTGGTTCGCACCGCGCGCCACGCCCGAGTTGTTCTCACCATCACGGTTTCCGGTGTTCCTGTTTGAACGTGCGGCGAGTGAGGTGTGGTACGGATTCCCTGACACGGGCGATGGCATCAAGGTCGCGCTGCACGGCGTTGGCGACACCACGACTCCGCAGGCGGTCAACCGTGACGTGGCCTCGCATGAGATTGAGCGCGCGCGCGAATTTCTGCACACCCATCTGCCGGCCGCCAACGGCGCGTTGCGTTCGAGCGTTACCTGCCTGTACACCAACACGCCCGACGGCCACTTCATCATCGACCGCCACCCCATGCACCCTCGTGTGGTTGTTGCCAGCCCCTGCTCGGGGCACGGTTTCAAGTTTGCACCCGCCCTGGGTGAGCTGATTGCTGACCTGGCCGGTGAAGACGACAACGCGGTCGGCTGGCCACTCTTCTCGGCACGGCGATTTCTGCGTCCCGCGCCATTGCACACACCCCCGTCCGCGCTGTAGCGTCAGTGTTCGCAGCCGCCTGAACTCGGCCCGCGCCTCCGCCACGGTCCGCTCCCTCCTCGCACCGCCTCCGCATGCCAGCCGTTCTGCTGCTCGCAGCCATCGCGCTGTTCGCCGTCGCCTACCGTGTGTACGGTTTCTGGATCTCCCGCCAGTTTGGACTCAGCGACAATCATCGCGTCCCGTCGGAAACGCAGTACGACGGTACCGACTTCATGCCGGCGCCAGCCCCGGTGCTCTTCGGTCACCACTTTTCCTCCATCGCCGGCGCTGGTCCGATTGTCGGACCGATTCTCGCCGGCCTCTTTTTTGGCTGGGTGCCCGCGGTCCTGTGGATCGTCTTCGGATCCATTTTCGTGGGCGGTGTGCACGACTTTGGCTCCATGATCGCATCGGTCCGGCACAAGGCGCGTTCCGTCGCGGAGCTGGCACGCGATTACATCACGCCGCTGTCGTTCAAGCTTTTTCTGGCGTTTATCTGGATGGCGCTGGTGTACGTGATCGTGGTCTTCATGGATCTCACCGCCGCGTCGTTTGTCGACACCTTCGATGCCAGCGGCGCGGAATCCGCGCAGGGTACGGGCGTCGCCGTTGCTTCCGGAATATTTGTCGTGCTGGCGCTGCTGCTTGGCGTGATTAACCACCGCACGAAGATTCCGCTTTGGGCCAGCACGTTTGTATTTGTGCCCATTTTGCTTGTCGCGATTGCGTGGTCAGCCGGAATTCATTCCACGGGCGGGTACATCCCGGAAATATTCTCCAATGCCAAGCACTTCTGGATCGTGCTGCTGCTGCTGTACTGCGTGATCGCGTCTGTCACCCCGGTGTGGATCCTGCTGCACCCGCGTGACTATCTCTCGTCGTTTCTGCTCTACGCGGTGATGCTCGGCGGCGGGGTTGGCGTCATCGTTGGTGCGCTCAAAGGTGGGCTGGATACCACGTGGCCGGCCTTCGTCAGCCCCTCGCATCCAGTGTTTACCGATGTTGCGCATCTGGGCCCGCTCTTCCCTATTCTCTTCATCACGATTGCGTGTGGCGCCTGCTCGGGCTTTCACTCCATCGTGGCGTCCGGTACGACGGCTAAACAGATCGGCTGCGAGTCGGATACGCGCCGCATCGGATACGGTGGCATGCTGGTGGAAGGCGTGGTGGCGGTGCTTGCGCTGGCGACCATCATGGGTCTGTCGTTCGGCGCGGACGCGCTGCGAGGCAATCCCGTCGTGCTCTTCTCCACGGGCATCGGTCGCTTCATGACAATGCTCGGCATTCCGTACGCATTCGGCAGCATGCTGGGCTTGCTCGCACTGTCCACCTTTCTGCTCACCACGCTGGATACCTGCACGCGCCTTGGCCGCTACGTGCTGCAGGAATTCTTTGCGTGGGACAACTCGCGCACGTCGGTACGCTGGGGGGCGACGGTGGCAACGCTGGTTTTCCCGGCGGGCCTCGCATTCCTCTCCTACACCACACCCACCGGTGAAGTCATTCCCGTGTGGCGCGCTATCTGGCCCGTGTTTGGTGGCACCAACCAGCTGCTTGCGGGACTGGCGCTGCTGGCACTCACCATGTGGCTTCGTCGGACTGGACGTCGATGGATGTTCGCCGGTATTCCCATGGTGTTCATGATTGGCATGACCGTGTCAGCGCTTATCCTGCTCGTGACAAATGCCAATACCGTTCCACCGGTCCGCTACATCGCGATGTTTCTGCTCGCGCTCGCGTCGGTCATGATTTTCGAAGCATCGCGCGCCTTCCGCATGCCGCGCGTCGCGCCAGAAAACGTATCGCTCAAGAGCGGGGAGATTCGGCCGGCGATTGTGTAGCGCGTACGAAGAACGATCAATGCACGTCACGTCGTGCAGTTGAAAAACACTCTAGGCACGTGGTGCGAAAACTTTCAGCGTGCGGCGGCGAGCGCAACATCAATGCGCACCGCCGAACGCACAGAGTTCGCAATGAAGCATGCCTCATGCGCCTGCTCGTGCAGCGCCTCGAGCTCGACGAGTGAGGGCGATCGCTCACCTGCAAATTGCACACGCGGACGCAGCGTGACCTTCGTCATCGCCAACCGTCCGCGTTCGTCTTTTGCCAACTCGCCGAGGGCAGCGTCTTCGTACGCGTCCACAATCCATCCGTGCCTGGCGGCGATCGCGAGAAACCACAGCATGTGACAACTCGCGAGCGAGGCCACAAACGCCTCCTCCGGATCTACGCCCGCTGCATCGGACATGGGCAGCGGCACCGAGTGTGGTGACGACGACGCCGCAACCACTTGTCCGCCGTCAAAGCGCCAGACGTGACGACGCGAGTAGCGCTGGTCAGCAAAATTATCGGTGCCGCGCGACCACGAGACCTGCGCCCCGTACGTGCTCACCGCATCAACTCAAGGGTGTCGGCGTGCCGAGAATGTCGCACTGCCCATTCCACCAAAGTCGACGATTCCCGACAGGCTATCCTTGGTGACCACGACGCCGCGAAAATCCAGCGACACACCCTCGGGGTCACTGGCCTGTAGCGTGAAGCGCACGGAGTCACCAACGACCGTACCGGCGATGCTGCGCGAACCCATCATGCGCGACTCATAGGTGCCGGTGAGTTTCTCGCCGGTTTGTTTGAGCGTCACCGCGGGCGTGCCGGTACCGTTCTCTGTCACAACCGCGAAGCCCCAGTTACCCGTGAGATCGTGCAGGAGCTGCGGCGCTGCGAACGCCGTGCCGACAAACAGCGCCACAGCAAGAACGGGCGCAACGGATCGAAAAAACACACGCATAATCATTCGTTGGTGAGAAGGTGAAACGTCCCCTCAATATAACGGCGCGGTTTAGACATGCAGGGCAGTCGCCGAATGCGGCCTCACGCGGCGCTCGATACCTGGTGGCCGAAGACGGCCCGCAACTGCTCCACCGCCCAAGCCAGATCTTCGCGGCGCACCACCAGCGGCGGCGCCAGTCGAATCACCGTATCGTGCGTCTCTTTGCACAGCACACCGCGCTGCATAAGCGCTTCGCAGTACGGCCGCGCCGGCACCTTGAGTTCGATGGCCAGAATCAGGCCCCGCCCACGCACCGCCACAATGTCGGGATGCGACAGCGTCTGTAGTTCCTTGAGCAACCATGCACCAAGTTCCGCCGAGCGTTCCACCAACTCTTCGTCCTGCATGACCGCGAGCGCCGTACGCGCCACGGCGCAACCCAACGGGTTACCACCAAAGGTGCTGCCATGTGTGCCCGGGCCAAACACGCCCAACACCTCCGCGCTCGACACCACCGCCGATACCGGATAAAAACCACCCGAGAGCGCCTTGCCGAGCACGTACATGTCAGGCTTCACACCCTCGTGATCACACGCGAATAGTCGGCCGGTTCGACCAAGTCCCGTCTGGATCTCATCGGCGATCGTCAACACGCGCTCCTGACGACACAGCGCTGCCAGCCCTCGCAGAAACCCATCGGGTGGCATGATCACGCCGGCTTCACACTGAATCGGCTCGAAGAGTACGGCGCAGGTGTTGGGTGTGATCGCCCTGCGTACCGCCTCCAGATCGCCAAACGGCACGCGCGTAAAACCGGGCGCAAACGGACCGAATCCATCACGGTACCCGCGTTCTGACGAAAACCCGACGATCGTGGTCGTGCGACCGTGAAAATTGTTGTCAAACACGATGATGTTGGCCGCGTCCGCGGGAATGCCCTTGTGCGTGTAGCCCCAACGACGCGCCGCCTTGATGGCCGTTTCCACGGCCTCGGCGCCCGTGTTCATGGGCAGCACCATCTCCTTGCCACACAGTTGCGCCAACTCCTCGCAGAAGAGCGGCAGCTGGTCATTGCGAAAGGCGCGCGAGGTGAGGGTAACGCGTGACGCCTGCTCGGTAAGCGTCGCCAGCAGACGCGGATGACAGTGCCCTTGATTCACCGCCGAGTACGCGCTCAGACAATCGAGATAGCTGCGTCCTTCGACATCCATGACCCAGGCGCCATCACCACGCGTGATCACGAGGTCGAGCGGCTTGTAGTTGCGAGCCCCCCACTGCTCCTCGATCTCGATCAGCTCGGCGCTGCTTGGGGTGGAGCCTGCGGATGTCATGGTCATCGGTCGCTCTCCGGCAACAGGGTGTGCACCGACCGAACCCCTGATTCTGGTTCCGCCGATTGTCTACTGTACAATGCGCGAAAGGCTATGCCAGCAACAAGCGCAAGAACTTGTCAATATAGACAGGTCTACCCTACATTTAGTCATCATCAGTTGCCGAATCGACAGAACGCTTGCACATCGACCTTTGGATTCCACCGACCAACGCCTCATCGCCCTGCTGCGCGAAAATGCGCGGATCTCCGTGGCCCGTCTGGCCCAGCAACTGGGCGTCTCCAGAGGCACGGTGCAAAATCGAATCGATCGTCTGGTGGCGCAGCGCATCGTGCTTGGCTTCACCGTGCGTACTACACCGGAAGCGGAGCCGCAGCGCGTCCGCGCGATGATGATGATCAGCGTGGAGGGAGATCGCTCCGACGCGATCCTTGCGGCGCTTCGTGGTTACCCGCAGGTGACCGCGCTGCACTCCACCAACGGGCGCTGGGATATTGTTGCCCAACTCGGTACGGACAGTCTGGAGAGCTTTGACGAGGCGCTGCGCAGCATTCGCACCATCAAGGGCGTGGCGAACTCGGAGACCAGCCTGCTGCTGTCCACTCACAAGCTTTAGCCGACTTCCCCGGGGACAACGGGTATTTGTCGTGCTCGTCACAGCGGAGCCCGATAGGCCGTCGGTAACTTTCGCGTCCACCCTGTAGGCCACCGTCAGGAGAGCTAGCCATGACTCATATCCGTCTGTTCACAGCGCTGGGCGCGGCAGTGCTTCTTGCCGGCTGCGGCTCTGACAGCCTTGGCGTTGACGCGCGAAACGCCGGTACGCTGGCCGTGCATCTGCGGGAAGCACCGAGCGCGCTGATCGTGGACGGCGCGCTGTTCAGCACGCAGGCGCGTGAAGACGTCGCCGAAGTGCTCGTGACCGTGACCGCTGTGGCGGCACTTCGTGCGGGCGCGAATGAAGACGATGAGTCACGATGGGTGCGCGTTCCGGTGGATCCTGCGGTCACCATTGATCTGATGAACCTTCCCACCAATCCTGGCAGCGCGCTGCTGCTGAATCGCGGTGCCTTGTCTGCGGGATCGTATCGCAATCTTCGCTTGCACGTGTCAGACGCGACGATTGAGTTCGCGCGTGATGTAAACGTTGGCCCGAGAACGTGGGTAATGGGCGTACAACATCCGCTCCGCATTCCGGGGCCAGCCGACACGCGCATCATGATCCCGGGCGCCTCGTTCCAGATTGTCGAGGGCGAAGAAACAGGAATCGATCTCGTGCTGCAGGCGGGGACCAGTGTGCAATCGATCGCCGCGACGCCAAACTTTGTGCTGATGGCCCCGGTGCTGCTGGCCAACCGTCGTCCGTAAGGTTGGCCAGCTGATTGCGGGCTTCGCGCGCGCGGCCGCAGTTACGGTCGGCGCGGCGGCGGCGGCGGAAGCTGCGGACCGAGACGG
>JBGTOG010000156.1:0-8738 GCA_041742675.1 Gemmatimonadaceae bacterium
GTGTCGAGCGCTGCATCAGCGGCGCCGTCGTCAGCGGCCGCACCGGCGCCGACGTCATCCGCGCCGGTCGCTGCCGGTTCACTCGAGGATCGCCTCCGCACCAAGTCATCGCCGCTCGTTCGCAAGATGGCCGCCGAGCAGGGCGTGTCCCTCACCGAGCTCTCCGGCACGGGTATCGCCGGACGAGTGACGCGCCGCGACTTTGAAGCGCACATCGCCAGCCGGAGTGCGACGCCCGCGCAGCCCGCGGTCGGTGCATCCATGCACGCACCGGCCGGCGCCGCTTCACACGGGCCCATGCCCACGCCATGGGCCGGTGATCGGGTTGAGCCGATGTCAAAAATGCGCAAGGCAACCGCCGATCACATGCGCATGGCGCGGCTCAACGCCGCCCATGTCACGTCATTCTTTGAAGTGGACCTCACGCGTATTGCCCGCATTCGGGCACGGGAGCGTGGTGCATTTGAAAAACAGACGGGACAGAAGCTCACCTACCTGCCGTTCATCTGTCGCGCCGTTACGCAGCAACTCAAGCGCCACCCCGTGCTCAACGCATCGGTAGCCGGCAACGACATTATTTTCCGCCAGCAGTACAACCTCGGCATTGCCGTCGCACTCGAGCCCAGCGGTTTGCTTGTCCCCGTTGTCAAGCGAGCCGATGAGCTGTCGCTCACCGGTCTCACCAAAACGATCAATGACCTGGCCGCACGGGCGCGCGTGAAAAAACTGCAGCCCATGGAGCTGCAGGACGCCACGTTCACGATCACCAACCCAGGTGTCTTCGGCTCGCTGCTCGGCACGCCGATCGTGCCGGTTGGCACGACGGCCATCCTCGGGCTGGGCGCCATTGAAAAGCGCCCCAAGGTGATCACTGGTACCGATGGCGAAGACACCATCGCGATCCGGACGTGCGCGTACTTTTCACTCTCATTTGATCACCGCGTTGTGGATGGCGCAGACGCCGACAAGTTCATGGCCGATCTCAAGGCCTCGCTTGAGAGTGTTGGCGAAAGCGTCGAATGACCACGCGTCGTACGCTGCTCGTTACTGAACGCACCGTTGCACACGGTGAACGGGACGCGTACCTGCAGTCGCTACCGCAGACTCGCGCACGCTGTGCCGATGCGCAGGTACAGTTCTGGGTGTTTGAGCATGCGGAGCAGGGCAGTCGGTTCATTGAGTTTGCCGAAGCCAAAGACGAGTCATCACTCGAGGCGCTCGCGCTGAATGAGTCATCGGCATCTCGGTGGCACGCCGTGGAGATTGCGTAGCGTGCCCAGTCGCCGATTGATGGTGGACGGACGCGCCTGGCGCGTGTATCCGAGCGGTTTTGTCACGTCCTCCGTGGGCGATGAGTACTCGCTCATCTTCGTGGCCGGTGAAGCAGCCGATCGCGAAGTGCGCCTCACCCGCTATTCGCCGCGCAACACGCGGGCCCGGGAACAAGCGCTCGGCGAAATGACGGACGAGGAGTTGTATCAACTGTTTTGCATGTCACAGTCGAGTGCGCGTGCGCCGGAAGCCGGTTACCGCGCGTGAGTGCTGACGGCGTGATCGCCGAACACACCGTGACTGATGCGCCACTGACCCCACGGTTCGTGGATTTGCAAGTGCACACGACGGCGTCTGATGGAGTGCTCGCTCCCACAGCCGTTGTTGAAGCGGCCGCTCGCGCCAAACTCACTGCGATTGCCATCACCGACCACGATTCCATCAGCGGTCTGCCGGAAGCCGAGGCGGCCGGTGAGCGGCTCGGTGTGCGTATTGTGCCCGGTGTCGAACTGGCGGCGCACTTTGAATCAGACGAACTGCACCTGCTTGGCCTGCATCTTTCCGATCGCGACGCGATCAGCGCGGAACTGCGTGCGTTCCGCGACGAACGGATCGAGCGGGCACAGGCCATGGTGCGCGTGTTGAACTCATTCTCTGTTCCCGTCACCATGGAATCGGTGCTCGCGGAAGCTGGCCCCGGCGCTGTTGGACGTCCGCACTTGGCGCGCGCCATGGTGGCGGGCGGTTGGGTGCGCGATTTTCGGGAAGCGTTTGACAAGTGGCTTGGGTGGGGGAAGCCCGCGTACGTGGAGAAGGGGCGCATGATGGTACCGGAAGCCATCGCGCTCATTCATCGCGGTGGCGGCATTGCCGTGTGGGCGCATCCCGGCGATCTTGCCACGGAAACCCGTCTGCGAAAGTTGCACGATGTCGGTCTCGACTCGGTGGAGGTGCTGCATCCGAGTCATCCACAGCCGCTCGCCGAGCGCATTTATGATCGCGCTGAGCGCATCGGATTGTTGCCAAGTGGCGGTTCCGATTGGCACGGGGCGGCGGAAGGGCCGCGCCAGTTGGGTGGACAGATGGTGCCGTACGTGTGGCTCGCGCGACAGGATCGATTTATCGCCGAGCGCACGGGATGACGTCGCCGTCGCGCGTCACGCTGGTGACGGGCGGTGCGCACCGCGTTGGCGCGGCGATTGTTCGGGCCTGCGCCGCCCGAGGCGATGCCGTGGTCATTCATGCTTCCACGTCCGTGCGTGCGGCCGAAGATTTGGCCGAGACGCTGCGCGCAGCCGGAGGGCAGGCCGCCGTGGTGGTTGCAGATCTGAGCAATGCGAACGCCCCGCAACAGTGCATTCGCGATGCGGTGGCGTGTTTTGGCAGACTTGACGTGCTCGTGAACTCGGCGGCGAACTTTGTGCGCGCGAGTCCGGCCGAGATCACGCCGTCAGAGTGGGACGTATCCTACGCCCTGAACGTGCGCGCACCGTTTTTCCTCGCGCAGGCCGCCGCCGCGCACATGACGCATGGCGGCGTCATTGTGAATATCGTGGATCATCTCGCGTACGAAACCATGCCGAATGCTGTGGCACATGCGTCGGCAAAAGCGGCGTTGGTGCATGTCACGCGCACGCTCGCGCGTGCGTTCGCGCCGAGCGTGCGAGTGAATGCGGTCGCGCCAGGACTGGTCGCGCCGCCGCCGGAGTGGAATGACGACGACATCGCACGCTTTGTGCGCGGCGTTCCACTTGGCCGCGCTGGCGAGATGGACGATGTGGCCCACGCCGTATGCTGGTTGATCGATGCGTCCTACGTGACCGGCGCGATCGTGCCTGTGGACGGCGGGCGCGGTATCGCACGATGACCGCCGCAACCGTAGCCTTTCGCCACGTGGTGGTGATCGGTGGCGGATGTTATGGCCGCTGGTACACACAGCAACTTGCGCGCGCATACGATCGCGGCGTTCTGCGCGTGGAGCGAGTCACGGTCGTGGACCGGGATCCCGCGTGTCAGGTGGCGGTGCAGCGTGCACAGGGCGCGTTTGGCGCATTGCCGGTGACGGTCGACGCGTCGGAATGGTCTCCGTGGCTGGCCCGTTGGCTCGACGATGTGGACCCCGCCGCACGGGCGGGCGATGCGCTCGTCCCGTCGCCGCTGATGCCGCATTTGCTGTTGGACTGGCTGGTGGCGCGGGCGCAGTCGCGCTGGCCGTTGCGCGGGGTCTCGGTGGAGCCGCTGCGCGTACCGCCCGCGGTGCCGTGGGAACGAGCGGCACCTGACAGTCGGCACTATGTCAGCTTCGCCGAGTGGATGTGTCCGGCCAACTGCATCGAGCCAGCGCGGTGTCCAGCCACTCGTGGCACGCGAGACTGGAGCATGCCGCCGGCGATACGCCGCTATGTGGAGACCGAGCGTGATGCCGGTCATCCGCTCGAGGGACCGATTATCTTTCACTGTCTGCACCGAACGTGGGGCGTTGGCATGATTGACGCGGATGTCATAGCGCGCGCTGACCAGCAGGTTGCGCGCGCAGCAGACGGACGCGACGTGCGGGTGCTCATCGGCACGGTGTCCCACTGTCACGGCGCGCTCGGCGTGCTGCGTATCGCGTGAACCTGCATCATTCTTTCCTCATCCTGCTTGCCCATGTCTGAACAAACAGAAACGCTGGTCATTGTCGGCAGTGGTCCGGCCGCGTGGACAGCCGCTGTCTATGCTTCGCGCGCGAATCTGAATCCCGTCGTATACGAAGGGGAGATGTCACGTGAGATGGTCCCGGGCGGCCAACTCATGTTCACCACGGATATCGAGAACTTTCCGGGATTTCCGGCTGCGCTTGGCGGCACCGAGTTGATGGAGCGCATGAAACAGCAGGCCGAGCGCTTTGGCACGCGCGTGGTGAGCGAGAACATCGACGGCGTCGATTTTGCGCAGTATCCGTTTGTGCTCACCACCAGCGGCGGCGCGCAGCTCACGGCGCAGTCGGTGATCGTGGCCACGGGAGCCCGCGCGAACTGGCTTGGTTTGTCGTCGGAAGAACGATTAGCCCGTACTGGTGGTGGCGTGTCATCGTGCGCCGTATGCGACGGTGCACTGCCGGCGTTTCGCAATCAGCGCCTGGTCGTGGTGGGCGGCGGTGATTCGGCGATGGAGGAAGCACTCTATCTCACCAAGTTTGCGAGTGAGGTCGTGATTGTGCATCGTCGCGATGCATTCCGCGCCTCCAAGGTGATGGCGGATCGTGTGCTGCGTGATCCGAAAATCCGCGTCGAATGGAACAGCGAAGTGATCGAGGTGCTCGGCGACGATTTCATTACCGGTGTGCGGGTGGTCGATACGGTGACTGGAGAGCAGCGCAGCATTGAGTGCGGTGGGATGTTCGTGGCCATTGGTCATACGCCCAACACGCGATTCCTGAATGGACAGCTGGCGCTGCATGACAACGGGTACATCGTCACTCCCGAGAGCTGGCGCACCAACACCAGCGTGGCGGGCGTGTTCGCAGCCGGTGATGTGATGGACAGCTACTATCGACAGGCCGTGACGGCCGCTGGCACCGGCTGCATGGCTGCACTGGAGGCTGAGCGGTGGCTGGCGCATCGTGGAGTGGAGGAGGCGCAGCCTGCCGGGAGCAGTGCCGCGTGAAGGTTTCGTCGTTGACTGTGGGTCCGCTGCAGGAGAACTGCTATCTGGTTGTCGACGACACCACGAAGCAGGCCGTACTCATTGATCCAGGCGATGAGGCCAAGCGACTCGGTGATGCGGTGGACGCCAGCGGCGCGACTCTCGTAGCGATCTGGCTCACGCACGCGCACGTTGATCATGTCGGGGCCGTCGCGCCGCTCGTGCGTCGATTCGGTGTGCCCGTGGCGGTGCACGCGCTGGATGGCGCGATGTACACACGCGCTCATGAGATTGGGTTGATGTACGGCATGAAGATTGAACCGCTGCCCGCGCCCTCGATCGCGCTTGAATCGATGACACAGATTTCGCTTGGTGCACTGTCATTCGATGTGTGGCATCTGCCGGGCCACGCGCCTGGGCATGTGGCCTTTATTGGGCACGGTGCCGTGTTTGGTGGTGATCTGCTGTTCGCGGGTTCCATTGGTCGAACTGACCTGCCGCTGTGCGATCCAACGGCCATGCGTGAGTCACTGGCGCGCATCGCCACGCTCGATCCATCGTTTGTGGTGTATCCGGGGCACGGACCGGAAACAACGATGGGGCGTGAACTTGCGTCCAATCCGTTCCTGTCCGGACTTGCGCGTCCGGTTGGGTCCTGACCTTTTCGTCCTCTGCTTCTTCCCTCCATGCGTCATTCGCGCGCGACTTCAGTCACGTTTGCCGTTCGCCAGATCGCTTTGGTGACAGGTGCGGTCATCCTGTCGGCCTGTTTTTCGCTCGATTCGTCGACCAGTACCTTCAGGTACGGCTCCATCGCGATTCGCGCGGCCTCAGGTGGCGTGGGACCGATCACAGCGCGTCCGTCGGCCACCTTTTTCACCGGTCAGGATTCACCGCTGCCAAGCAGCCGAGTCCAAGCAGGGCAGTGCTCGCCCCAGTTCTTCAATCCGGAGGCGTCAGTTCCCGGCAACCTGTCGGGCGGCGCGTCACTCGACTTGCGTGTGGGCACCACCTCGCTGGCGATGACGGAGCAGGTGGCATCCTCCCGTGTGTACACGCTCAGCGGGGCTGGCACGTTTACGTACAACGTGGGCGATTCGGTGCAGATCACTGTTCCGGGCGCTGCCGGTGGATTCCCCGGAGGACAGGTCGCGGTGCGGCTGGCCGAGCCGATTCGTGTTGGTGACTACACAGAGCCCACAGAGGGGCAGAACTTCAGCCTCACGTGGCAGTCCAACGGGGACGCAAACTCCGGCGTGCTGATCTCGCTGCGCTACGCGTCGGTCAGCAGTACGGGAAACGCCGATCGGCAACTGCTCTGTGTCGTGCCCGACAACGGGTCGTTCCTGATCGGGCAACAGCTATTGAATGATTATGTAACGTCGCCTGAGTCGTCGCGCGAGATCAACGTGTCGCGCTGGCGCACGAACAATGTATCGGTGGACGAACGGTCACGCCTTTACATCGTGACGTCCACGGACACCACGCTCGTCAAGATCAACTGATACGGTGCCGGTGTCTTCGGAGCATCCAGCGCACGCGACAGCGACTCGCGTCGAGACCGACCCGTTGGGCTCGCTGGAGGTGCCGGCGCACGCGCTGTATGGCGTGCAAACGCTGCGTGCGACGCTGAACTTTCCGATCAGTGGGCTGCGTCCACTGCCAGCCTTTGTGGACGCGGTGGTGCACATCAAGCGGGCGGCGGCACTCGCGCACAAGCACACGGGACGGTTGGAGGCGCGCCTCGCTGATGCCATCGTGAGCGCCGCCGATGAAGTGCTGCGTGGCGAACACCGCAAGCAGTTTGTGGTGGACCCGTATCAGGCAGGCGCGGGCACGTCGCACCACATGAATGTGAATGAAGTGCTGGCCAATCGCGCCAACGAACTGCTTGGTGCAGCGCGCGGTGCATACGCCCCGGTGCATCCGAATGATCACGTCAACATGGCGCAGTCCACCAACGATGTGATCCCCACGGCGATTCGTCTTGGCGCACTCGCCATGCTGGAACCGTTCACCACGGCCGCGCGTGGACTGGCCGATGCGTTCGGTGCAAAGGCGGTGGCGTTTGATGATGTTCTCAAGAGCGGTCGCACGCACTTGCAGGATGCGATGCCCATTCGCCTCGGTCAGGAGTTTGGTGCGTACGCCCGCACGATGACGCGTAACCTCGCCCGCGTACATGAGGCCGCGGAGTACCTTCGCGATCTGGGCATTGGCGGAAGCGCCGTGGGAACCGGTGTCAATGTGGAGCCGCAGTATCCGGCGCTGATGGTGGAGCATTTGTGTGCGTCGCTCGACATGCCGCTCAGAGTTGGGGAAGACCGCATTCAACTCATGCAAAGTCTTGGCGATGCCGCGGCGTTCAGCGCGGCGCTGCGCGTGCTGGCGATTGACCTGAGCAAAATTGTGTCTGATCTGCGTCTGCTGGTGAGCGGTCCGCGCACCGGACTTGACGAGATCACGCTGCCGGAAGTGCAGCCCGGTTCTTCGATCATGCCAGGCAAGATCAACCCGTCCATTCCGGAGATGGTCAATCAGGTGTGTCTGCAGGTCGTTGGAAATGACACGTGTGTAAGTCTTGCGGCCGAGCATGGCCAGCTCGAACTCAACGTGATGATGCCGGTAATCGCGCACAATGTCTTCAGCTCCATGCTATTGCTCACCAACGCGATGGCCGTGCTCGACACGCGCTGCGTGCGTGGCATCGAGGCCAACCGCGAGATGTGTGCGTACTGGCTTGAGCGGTCCGCGGCGTTGGCGACCGCGCTGGCGCCGCAGATCGGATACGCGCGCGCCGCGCAGCTGAGCAAACAATCGGTCGCTGAAGGTGTACTCATTCGCGAGCTGGCGAAACGTGAGCAGGTGCTGTCCGACGCACAGCTCGATCTGGCACTGGACCTGCGGCGCATGACCGAGATTGGTGTTCCTGGCTGAGCCGCTTGCCCTTCACCTTGCGTTGCGGGTAGACTCCCTGTATGCGTATCACGACGTGGGCCGAGTACGGCTTGATTTGCGCGCTACATCTGGCGCGCCGTCCTGACGAGGGGCCCGTCACCGGGCGCGATATCGCTGCCACTGAGCGCCTGTCGGGTGACTACGTGGAGCAGATTCTGCTGCGCCTCAGGCGCGCCGAGATCGTGCGCAGTACCCGCGGCGCGCGCGGCGGCTACCAGCTGGCCCGGCCAGCCGAGGAGATTACGGTGCGCGATGTGATTCAAGCCTCGGAACTCTCCACGTTTGATCTGCACTGTGTCTCGCATCCTGTAGACAGCGATCGCTGCTCCGACGCCAGCGAGTGCAGCATCCGCCCGGTGTGGCTGCTGCTGCAGCAGCGGATCGACGAGGTGCTGGCCAGCGTCCGACTGTCAGATCTGGTGCAGGAAGAGTCGGTGGTGCGCGCACGTGTGGGCTTGCCGGCGGATCCTGATAAACCTGCGGCGGCGGCGTCCGGACGTCTGGGACTGCCGGTGCTTCAGAGCTGAGCACCATGGGCATTCTCGCTACGAGGCGCGAGCAGCGACGTCGACAGTCGCTCGCCGAGCAGTATCTCACATCGGTGTTGCACGATCCTGCGCCCGATGACGTGACATGGCTCACGCACGCGACCGGCGCCACGCGCGAGCTGGCGATGCTGGAGTTGGCGTTCAGTCAGAAGGCGATCGGCCTGATCGTGGCCGAGCGCGATGCACTGGATGATCAGACGGCCGCTGATGTCTCGCACGCCATTGATGCGATCGTGGAGCGTGAAGCGCGCGTCCGTCGCGATGCCGTGGAGCTGTGGGTGGCGCACTGGCGGGAGTACGCCGACGCGCTGGCGCTCAGAGGCCGCGCGGAGC
>JBGTOG010000329.1:0-13750 GCA_041742675.1 Gemmatimonadaceae bacterium
CGGCAACTGGTGCTCGCGGGTTTCGGTTCGTACTCTTCGCATGGGTGGTGTCCTCTATATTGGCGTGCGAATCCTGGCAGGGATCAACACGCTCAGTATGGAGGCACCACCCGAATTTCAACTAGACCTGGGACAGACCCGAGGAACTCCGCTGCACCGCCAACCTATCCGCCAAGCGCGCAAAGTCCTTGTGCCCACATGACTTCAGGTCGAGGCCACCAGCGGATATCGCTACGACAGGACAGATGAGTTACTTGCGGGGGTGATGACCCCCGAACGATGTTCAGAGGTCGATGCGATTCTCACCTCACCCGTAACTTACTTCCAAGTGCCGCGCGTCAATCCGCAAATTCTTCGCTGGGCACGTGAGACAGCAGGGTTGACGCCCGAGGAAGCGGCGCAGAAGGTTGACCTCGCCGGCACGAGGAAGGCGTCCGCCGTAGAACGAATCGCTGCGCTTGAGGCGGGTACCGAAGAGCCTTCCAGGCCGCTTCTCCTTCGCATGGCGAAGCAGTACCGACGGCCCCTGATCACCTTCTACCTGTCGGCGCCACCGCGAAAGGGTCAGCGCGGGCAGGACTTTCGCGTGCTCCCGGCAGACCACGAAGATAGCGACGAGGTGCTGCTCGATGCTCTCCTCCGCGATGTCCAGGCGCGTCAGAGCCTCGTACGAGCGGCGCTTGAGGACGAGGATGAGGCGCAGCCACTTGGTTTCGTTGGGTCTCTCACTGTTGATCGTGGAGTTGGCCCGACAGTAGAGGTGCTTGAAGCAGCCCTCGAGCTGCGCCTGGAGGAGTTTCGTTCTCAAGCGGACCCGGAAGCAGCGTTTAGCCTGCTGCGCGAGCGAGTTGAAACGCTCGGAGTTTTCGTTGTGCTGTTAGGCAACTTGGGCAGCCACCACACAGCCTTGAGTCTGGAGACTTTCCGCGGCTTCGCGATAGCTGATCCCATCGCTCCGTTTGTGGTTCTCAATGACCAGGACTCGCGTGCCGCTTGGTCCTTTTCCCTGATCCACGAGCTCACCCACATCTTCTTGGGACAGACGGGGGTTAGTGGTGGTGTTCCCGACCGCGGAATCGAGCGCTTCTGCAATGAGGTCGCCGCAGAGTTTCTCCTGCCGACAACCGAGCTAGTCCGAAAGTTCCGAGAGGCGCCTCCAGCCCCGACAGATCTCGATGCCTGGATCGGGACGATTGCCGCATCCGCACGGGTTAGTCGGACGATGGTGGCGTATCGCCTCCGCTCTCAATCTTTGGTCACGGTCGCGCAGTTCGAGTCGCTCAGAAGTCAGTATCGAGAGCAGTGGCTCACCAGCCGCGATCGGAGTCGTGAACGTGCTCGGGCGGCGACCGGTGGTCCCAACTTCTACGTTGTCCGCCGCCAGCGCCTCGGCCGAGCACTCCTCTCCACGACCTACCGTCTCATGGCGTCAGGAGCGCTTACAACTGGAAAGGGCGCGAAAGTGCTTGGGGTCAAGCCAACTCAGGTCGCCCAAATTTTTAGTGGTGCATCCCTCCGAGCGGGTCGGGGATAGCAGTAGGTGCTGTTCTTGCTCGACGCCAACGTGTTGATCGACGCGGATCGGGACTACTACCCGCTTGAGCGCGTCCCGGAGTTCTGGGACTGGCTCCAGTACCAGGGGGAGATCGGCAACGTGAAGGTGCCGCTTGAGATCTACGAAGAGATCACCGAGGGTGAAGGGGATCTGGTCGACTGGCTTGAGAGGCCGGAGGTTCGTCGTGCTTTGGTGCTCGACGAAGAGAGCGAGGCGATGCGCGTGTCCGTGGTAGTCGCGACTGGCTACGCCGCAGACTTGACCGACGACGAAGTGCAGAAGCTTGGTCGTGACCCGTTCCTGATCGCGTACGCTGCCGCTGCCGTCAGCGAGCGTTGCGTCGTCACAACGGAAACCTCGAAGCCCACCAAGCAGCGCGCGAATCGCCATGTACCGGACGTCTGTACCGCAAACGGCGTTTCGCACTGCAACACATTCGAGCTTACGAGACGTCTGGATTTCTCGACGCGTTGGCGGCGTCCATCTCCGGACATCGACTCGGAAGCTTGATAGCTCCGGCCCTGCCATCAGAAGCACCGCGCAAACAGCCAGTCGAAAATCACTCCCTCGAACGGCGTATCCTGCCGAGTGGCCGTCACGACCATGTTGTGGTCGGCGCCTGACCAGACGCGCACGTCCACTTGCCGATTGCCCGCTGTCGTCATGGCCGTGTGAAGCGCTGCCAGGCTCTCGCCCACCGGCACGACCTGATCATCGGCCCCATACAGTGCCAGCCATGGACTCGTCATGCGATTGAGGGGCGCCATGATGTCGAGTCCCATCGAGTTCATGATCTCGTTGCGTTCCCGCGCATTCCACGCGAGTGGCAGCAGCCCGTTGGGCATGAACGCATTCCATTCCGCGATGGTGGCGTCGAGCGCTTCGAGCTCGTCTGGATCAGGAGACGGTTGGGCGAGCAGCGCGAGGTGGCGGTTCCAGAGTGACATCGCCGAGTCGAGACGAGCCGGGCGGACTCGCGCAGTGCGAAAGCTATTCTCCAGTGCGTACGCCCGCGTTCGCTGGATGGACGTCATCGGTCCGGAAACGCTGACGGCGGCTTGCACGTGCGGACTCAGTGCGGCGACGAGCGGTGCCAGCCGTCCGCCCTGACTGAATCCCATGACACCGAAGCGTCCGGTATCCACGCGGGCGTCTGTCGCCAGCAACCGCGCGGCGTGCAGTGCGTCGTCCAGCACATCCTGCATGCTCATCGTGGTTGGATTGCCGCCCGACTCGCCGGTTCCGCGCTTGTGATAGACCAGCGCACCGATGCCGCAGTGGGCAAGCCGCTGCGCAAAGTACGTGGGCGTGATCATGAGGATCCGGGCGTCCGTGCCGCCGCCCGGCAGAAGCAGCATGAGCGGTGTACGCGTGCGCGCCGTGCTGTCGGGCAGGTACAGCGTTCCGCGCAGGGTGTCGGACTTGCGAACCATGGTCCATGGTTCACTCTGCACGACGGTGATGCCCCGCTGGAATGATCGAAAGCAGGTGGCTCCGGGTCCCGTGGCGTCGCTGGCGGCGCCCTGGGCGTTGGCCGAAGCGGGAATGAATGCGGCCATAGCCAGCGCGGGCAACATCAGTGCAGCCACGGCGCGCATGGTGGAAGCACGACGTTCGGCGCGGCAGCGTGCGAGGAAGACCGTCATCGCGTGCGCTCGCGGCATGGCGATCGCATCAAACGTTCTGAAGGCATGTGTTGAGCATAGGCCGCGGAGCGATGTTGCGCGAGTGTGCGGGCATGGGTGCGCAGGCGCTGCGACAGTCTGGTCCTGTCAACTCCATCACTGCGCGTCCGGCCACGCCTGCCGCGCCTCCTCGATGCTGCGGTAGCCATAGTCCACGAACTCCAACACGTGCGTGATGTCATTCTGGCGGGCGATGCAGTAGAGCACCGAGAGCGTCGCGTCGTTCCGGTCGTGGATGACGATGGCACTCTCGTCGCCTTCGAAGGCGTCTACTGCGACGATGAAGGCGGGGCGCTGGGTTGCTGGCATGGGCGGAGAGACCTCGGTGCAGATGCGGGCGCGGGGTTAGTTCAGCACAAGATAGGGAGTTGGTCAAGAATGCTTCACGCCACCGCCGCCGCGAACGCCTGAAACAGATCGCGTGGAGCTCGGCCAGCCTCACAACGTCGGAATCCCGACCGACTCAAGGTACGCATACGTCTCATCGTAGTTGCGCGGCAGCAGCGTATCGTCACTCTTGCTGCCTTTGGGCACAAAGAGAACCATGCCCTGCCGCGCGCGCGTGAGCAGTACTCGGTAAGCGTTTAGCAGATAGCTCTGTCGCGCTGCGTTCTTGACAGACACCCACTTGGTTCCACGAAAACTGTGGTGCGACCACTTGTCATTGCGACGCCGGAGATCCGCGTCCCAGCTCACGCACGTCCAGTCGAGCTCCAACCCCTGCGTTTGGAACTCCGTGGCGGCGTCTTCGAGATAGAACGATGAACGAGTGTCGTCGCGATCAGCCAGAAAGTACTTCACCGGATCCACGTTCACGCGCACATCAATGCAGTACGCCTTGAGACGCTGCGCCTGCGACGACGCCACCAATCCGTAACGCTCGGAACCGCGCGCGTTGCTGCGCAGCCACTGCTTGGCCTTCGCGCGCGTTCGCGTCATGACAATCGGATAGCGCTCCAGCACTGTAGTAAGCAGCGTACGCGCGCGGTCAACGTCTGAGTCGAGCAGCGCCTTCACAAAGCCGGACACCTGCTCCGATCGAAATGACCGCATGGAGACGGACAAGTGCAACGACTTGTCTTCAATCACCGATCGGTGCCCCTCCAACCGTTCAAGTGACTTGCCGGCCGCATACTCGGCGTCGTGCAGCTCCGGAGAGAGATACGCGTTCCAGTGCGGGAACTGTTCACGCACGGCATCAAGCCACGCGCCAATGCCGGCTTCGCCAGTGTGAATCTCCTGCCCGCCGCCCACGAGGCACACTACGACTGCCCAGTCCGGGTGGCGATCCATGTACGAGAGCAGGAAGTGCGGTTCAGACATGTCGAAGTCAGCTACCCCTTTGCGCTGCTTCATGAACTGCGAGGTCTTCTGCTCATTCCAGGCGCGTTGCGCTTCGTCGAAAATCGCAACGTGTTCCACCGGCGGCTGCGATTTGTCACGCAGGCCATCGTCGCGGAAGTGGTGAACGTTCTGAATGAACGGTTTCACACGCTGGCGTACGGCTCCCTTACGCAGCTTCTCGCCGCCGTTCATCATTTCTCGCTTGATCTCGTCTTCAACGAGTGCCTCGCGCAGCACGGCGACGAGCGGCCCGTTGCCGGAGAGAAACACCGCAAGCGTTTCGGAATCGAGGCGCCGTTTCGTGGCCACGTTGAGCCCCACAAGCGTCTTTCCCGCACCCGGCACGCCCGTCACGAACACAATCGACTTCTCAGCGTTCGCGCGCGACCGGTCAATGATTTCCTCCACACACGTCGACGTGCGATGCAGGTTCGTGGCGCCAGCGTCGCTGCGAGCGATGTCGTCCACCGAATGATTCGCATACAGCGCGCGTGCCGCTTCAATAATCGTGGGGCTCGGCCGGTAGCGTGAACGTCCCCACGCATCCGCGTTGAGTGAGCCGCTTGGCGCGAGTGATAACGCCGACGTCACCGCCTCGCGCACGGTGGTTGCGTTTGAACGGCGCGGTGGGTAGACAAGGTCCGCGTGTGGCGCGCTCCAATCATCGTCTGTGGTGGCGGATTCCGTCGCGCACAGAATAGGGAAGATCGGATGCGCTCTGCTGCCCTCATGAAAGTTCTTGAGGTCGAGTGCGTAGTCCCACGCCTGATGCCGATCGGCGAGCTTGTAGCGACTCTCTCCAACCTTGAACTCAATCGGCACAATCGCGCCGTTCGTCACCACAACGCCGTCTACACGACTGCCGAGCCGCGGGATATCGAACTCAAGAAACACCGATCCGTCAACGCCGAGCAGTGCTTGCTGCAATAGGTCAATCTGATTCTCCCACGCTTTGGTCTGCGTGCCCTCGATCGTGAGTCCTGAACCGCTGGCCAGGTAACCGAGAATCTCTGCTCGTTCGGTGGCGCAGAAGGTACTGATCGTAGCCGAGTAATACGAAGAGGTTTTGACGGGTGGGAGCGGCGCAGTCATAACACGTATTGTGTGCGCGATGTTTTGCGAGCGCCAGGGATAGCTGCGCCCGCAGTCAGCTCGAACGCATACCACATGCCGATCGCCCGCACCAGGACACTGCTACCTCGCACTTTCATTGTTCGACACAACAACCTGACATTCCGCAACGATCTGCCTCCGCGCAGCAGACGCCTTGCACGCCTCAAGCGCGCGTTCTACCGCAGCCTCTGCTGATGGATGTCCGTATGCATAGCCGTATGTCCAACGAGAGGCCGAGTCGTAGGCGATGGCCAACGCCTTGTTCGGCCGGTATGTCCAGTACTCTTCAAGAAGGGCTGGTAATCCGACCGCCAGACTTCGAGCGGGACCCGAGCCGTTGTAAAAGAACGTGCGACTCCGCGTCTGGACGGACGATTGGTTCCCCGTACGCACCCCTATCGCATCTCCTATGCGCAACGTGTCCTGAGCTGCAACGGCTGAGCCGCTTCTGAGGAGGTAGAACACCCCGGTTAGCGGATCGACGCGCTCGCTCGGAAGCACGCTGTTCGCGGACTGGATCGGCGTCCTGACGGTGACAATCCCGAAGGGAGCCTGTAGCGGCACATCCTTGGTCCCGATACTCGACAATCGACCGCCAACCTGGGCGAAGAGTGCAGAGACTACGTACTTGCGCTCGGGATCGAAATCCGGGATGACGTACGCCAGGCGCGCCATCAATCAGCACGGTGGTGGAGTCGACCCGCGCTCCGTCCGTCGGCGAGATACTCAGCAGGCGCAGGACGGCAGCCGTGGACGTGGGCGTTGGTGTTGGCGCTGAAGCGGGCTGTTGCGCCGCGGGAGCGCAGCTGGTCAACGCCGCGGAGAATGCAATCAGCGCGAACACATAGCGCCTGCTCATCAATCACAGTTGACTGCCTTCGCCTGTACACGGAGCAAATGTATTCACTCTGTTGCCCACCAATCGCTATGCGTTGAGCTCTGCTGCGGCGTAGAAAACAAAATGCAGCGGAAGGGCAGAGCGCGATAGCGCGCAACGGTCAGCTGCGCTCCGAAGCCAAGCCGGCTGCGGCAGCGATAGCGGTCAACGGTAGGTGCAGGTCCGTTAGCGATTCCTTCCTGGGCGATGAGGAGCGCGCACGATGTGGTACCCGCGCACCTGCTCGCGCGACCATTCGTCGGTCCACACGCCGAGTAGTGCTGTATCGGCGTACGCCCTCGCATCTCATTCTCTGCGGCCGAGTTCGGGGTGCACCACGCGCCGATGCCAGAGCGTGCCCTGCGCGAAGCGGGAAACTCCAACGTGATCACGCACGTATTCACCGACAGGAACCATCTACCAGTCGGATTTCCGTCCCGACTTCCGGCCAGTTCGCAACGCCGACAACGCGCTGGTCATTCAGTGCTCGCGGGAGGCTGCCTACGACGAGATCATCGTCGAAGTGGAGGATCCTGACGAGACACGCACCCGTATTCGCGCCGCGCTCCCGCGGCGCGCCTGAGGCTTCCCGATGATTCGACCGATCAGACGCGCGGACCTCGCGCTCCTCGCTCTCCTCGCGCCCCTGACAATCGGCGCGCAGGACTTCACCTGGACCGCTCGCCTTGACTCCGCCGTGCTCGCGGGCATGGACAGCACCCGGACCCCCGGCGTGCAGATTGCGGTCGCGCAGAACGGTCGGGTGATCTACACCAAGGCCTACGGTGTTGCAGATATTGAGAGCGGCCGCCCCGTCACGACACGGACGCTCTTCCGCGTGGGAAGCGTGACCAAGATGGTGACTGCCGCGGTGCTCTCCGAACTCGCCGTGGCTGGCAAGGTCGACTTGCACGCCCCGATTGCACGCTACGTCACACAACTTGATGGCAAGCGTGTCGGAACAGTCACCTCGCATCAGCTGCTCACGATGACCGCCGGATGGATTGACATCGCAGTTCCCTACGGATCCATGGACGAGGGCGCACTCGGCGAAGTGATGGAGGTCGTAGACGACACGCTCTTCTTTACCACGCCAGGCAAGGTGGTCTCGTACTCCAACCCTGGCTACTCAATGGCGGGGTATGTGGCCGAGCGTGCGGCGGGGAGGCGCTTCGGCACCCTCGCCGACGAACTGGTGTTGCGGAAGATGGGAATGCCGCACGCGACCTTTCGCCCGCTCCACGCACTAACTCGTGATTTCTCACAGGGGCACGTGGGATCGCTGGGAAATCCGGGCGCGATTGTGCGGCCATTCACCGAGAACACGGCGCAGTGGGCGGCAGGGTTTCTCTTCGCCAGCGCGCAGGATATGGCACGCTTCACCATCGCTGTGATGGATGGTGGAATGCTTGACGGCCAGCGAGTGCTCTCGGAGCAGTCCGTGAACATGATGACCACGGGCAACATGTCCATGCCCGGCGATTCCATAGCGCGCTACGCCTACGGCTTGATGATTGGGAAGTCGCGCAGCGGCGAGGCGATGTGGCAGCACGGCGGAGCGATCAACGGCTTCGACGCGCAGGTAACAATTTTTCCAGAGAAAAGGCTCTCACTTGTGGTGCTCGACAACCGCGGCGGTGCGCCCATTCCCGGATTGACTGACCTCGTGGCCAGGGAGATTGCCGGCATCGTCCCAGGGCCCAAGCCAGAGACGCAGGCCGAGCGAATCCCGACCGCCGAAGAGCGCGCGCAGTTGGTGGGGCGCTACAAGTCGGGACGTATTCAACTGGAGTTCGTGGAGCAGGGTGACTCGCTGCTCTTCCGCCAGGGGATGGCGCAGCTTCCAGTTCGGCTCTCCGGCAGTGATCGCGTCGTCCTCACGCCGCCCACTGGGAACAAGCTGACGCTTATCCTGGTGCGTGATACCAGCGGACGCGTGACCTTCCTGAGCCAAGGCCTTCGCGCAATCGCCCGCGAGGAATAATCGATTGGGTTTCTGCGGATGCCACCTACCGCTCCGCCAACTCCTTCAAGCGGCTGAGCGCGCGCGGCCACATCTCTTCGAACATTGACGCGTAATCGTCCGTGACATCGATGTCCACCTGCACTTCCGTCGCGCCGTCCCGCTCACGGAACGTGTAGTTCTCGTACGCAGGTGCCCACTGTTGCGCGATCTCGCTGGCGGTGTCCTCGACGCCGTCCTGCACCAGGCCAAGGTGTTCGACCGAGATGAACTCGTAGAGGCGATTCTCCGCAATGCGGCTCACCATGCCACCCTCGCTTCCCGTGGTCGGATCCGGTCCCAAGAAGAGGATCTTCGAACCCTCGCTCCAGTCGCCGCGGTAGAACGACCCGGGATTGAATGCGCTCGTCCAGTCCCGATACGGCGCGTCGTCGAGCATGGTGTGCCAGACTTTCTTCCGTGGCGCGTCGATGGTGGTGGAGAAGTGGAGCGTCTTCATGTGGAGGCCTCCTGAAGTGAACGCAGACGATTGTTGCTTGGTGTGATTTATAGTCGAGTCGCAGTTCGCCGGATCGACGGATTCCCCGACCGCGAATAATCGCGTTGGCGAGCCGTCATCGCCCACATCTGTCCGGATGCTGCCGCCGCCTGCGCCATGGATGCAGAGGGGTCGGTCCGACCGTCATGCCGGCACGGCGGAGCGGAGCGTCCCCAGGTCTTCCCTTCGTCCCTCGCGCGCCCGCTCTCATGACGCACATTCTCCGCTTCCACCGCGCCCTGCTTCACCGTGCCGGCACGCTGGCCGTCGTGGCCGCACTGTCGCCGCTCACCGCCGGTGCGCAGTACACGCCGTACATCATCGGCGCCGGCTCCATCGGGCCATCGGCCGGTGCGCTGAACAACCTGGGCGACGTGGCCATGCAGACGGAGGGCACGCCGCGGCAGGGTCTGCTGCTCACCCCCACCACCGGTGCGTTCACGCTCTTGGGCACGCTGCCGGGCTACACCGCGTCCCTGGGGTTCGCCGTGAACGACAACCGTATGGTGGTCGGCCAGGCCAGCAGCAGCGGCCTCCGTGCGTTCCGCTGGACGCAGGCCACGGGCATGCAGGACCTCGGCACGCTCTCGGGAGGCACCCTGTCGCAGGCGACGGACGTGAACAACGCTGGTGTGGCGGTAGGTGGGAGCGAAAGCGCCGAAGGTGACCGAGCGGTTCGGTGGGCGCCATCAACGGGCGCGCAGTCGCTGGGCGTGCTTGCCGGTGGCGACTTCTCGGGGGCAAGAGCCATCAATGCGTCCGGTGTGATCGTGGGCTTCTCCACCTCCACGCTTGGCTTTCGCGCGTTCCGCTGGCGCGACGGCTTCGGCATGGAGTCGCTCGGCACGCTGGCAGGTGATCTGACTTCGGATGCGCTGGACATCAACGGATTCGGCCAGATCATCGGCACCTCGAGCAGCTCCTCCGGCAGCCAGCGGTCGTTCCTATGGTCGGAGGGCGCGGGCATGCTCGACCTGGGCGGCTTGGGTGGCACCCAGACCTCGGCGTTTGCCATCAACGACCTGGGCCAGGTGGTCGGGTCATCGCAGAACGCGCTGGGAGAGACGCGAGCGTTCCTTTGGCAGGGCGGCACGATGTGGGACCTGGCGGACTACACCGGCTTGTCCGACTGGACCTTTCAGCGGGCCTACAGCATCAACGACGGGGGATCGATCCTGGCGTATGGATGCCACATGGACCGGTGCTCAGACGTGCTGCTCGACGGCTCGATCGTGCACGTGCCCGAACCGGCGACGATCGCCCTGTTGGGGCTTGGCCTGCTTGGACTCGCCGGTGCCGCGCGCCGGCGTCGTACCGAATAGCCGGATCGGATCGTACCCGCGGCCATTCCGCACCCGCTACCGACCACCCGCTCCAGTAAGCCACAAGTACGCCGCCGGAAACTCCCTTCGCCAGAACCACTCCTCGTGCCCGCCATCGGCCGCGACGCGCGCGATGACCGCGCTGCCGGTGCGAAATCCGGCGTTGTTGAGCGCCGCGACAATGGAAATCTGGTCCTGCTCCGGTTCGCGATTGCGTCCCTCTTGCGAGCCCACCACGAAGTAGAACCGCGCGCTCGGCCGGCCGGGTGGCGTGCGTTGCACCAAGGCCATGATCGAATCGCGCGCGATCCAGCACGCGCACGAGAATACGCCGGCGTTGCCGAACACGTCGGGGCGCGTGAGCGACGCGTACAACGCAATCAGTCCGCCCATACTCGACCCGACAATGGTGGTGCTGCGCGCATCAGGGCGCGTGCGATACTGTTTATCGATGTACGGCTTGAGGGTGCGCGCGAGGAAGTCCACGAACGCATCGCCGTCACCGCCACCCAGTCGGGGCGACGCATTCGTCCACGGATTGTATTCGTTCATGCGCAGCGCGCCGCCGTTGTCGACGGCCACCACGATTGCACCCGCAACGCCGTGCGCGGCGAGCGAATCGAGCGTTTCGTCTACGCCCCATTCGCCGGCGAAGCTCGTCGCCGCATCGAACACATTCTGCCCATCCTGCAGGTAGACCACGGGATACCGCTCCGTACCGCGGTCATATCCGGGCGGCAGGTAGATCCACACGCGGCGGCTGCGACCGAGGCTGGGGATGGCGAAGCTGTCGCTGAGAACACGCACCGACGGGCGCGCGGTGGAACGCGCGGGGCTGGGGCCGTGTGAGGATTTCCAGGCGGCAATGCTCGTGGTGTACGTCGTGTCGCCCGCCTGGGGAATGACGACGGAACGATTGGGAATATCGGAGCCGTCAGCCGACGTCTCCACGGTGGTCCAGCTTCCGCGCGTGAACTTGAATGCGATCGGGCCACGCGTCGTAGCCGGAAACGTGAGCGCGAGCGCGCCGTCGGCCGTGGGGCGGAGCGCCCATGTGGTGTCACCCGGATTCCACCGGTTGAAGTCGCCGGCGATGAAGACCATGGCTCCCGGTGGTGTACCGCGAGGAAGTGGGCTCACGCGTACGGTGAGTTGGGCGGTGGCGGTGGTGGGCGTTGCGGTCATGCCGACCACCACGGCCGCCACCCATGCGAGAGCATGTCGAATGGCTTTCATGGCCTGCATCGTACTCGGCGGTGGAGTGAATGTCGAATGGCGGCGGGTTGGGGGGTGCTGCGCTGCGAACAAGTCCGCCAGCGGAGGCGCGGAGGCTGTGAGCAACGGGCCGTCAGACATCGTCCCCGCGCCGAGAGTGGTGCCGACTGAGCACAGGCGCCGCTGGGCGGCCGGTCTGCAGAATGATGTTTGAAGTCGACCCACGCGCGTGTCCGACGTGTCGTGAGCCGATGCGGATCCTCGCGTGTGTTCCTGATGGGATTCGACCGACGCCACTGAAGCTACGGTAGCTGAATCTGGGCACGTCGCTGAATGTCTCGCGCGGCACGGCACTACCGAGGGGACTTCACACCATCATCTCGGGCTTCACCGAGCCGGTGCTCAACTAAATCAGTCCTGCAATCCCGGAGCGATTCACAATGCCCCAAGCGCAGTTGCTTGAACTCGTTTGCGTGTAACGAAGAGCTCGGAATCCCGGGCTCGATGTACGCGTAGCCGTTGTCGTCGATGTAGGTGACGATGGCGGCGGCTTCATCACGGCACCCTGCAGCGCACGTGCAGACGTAGCAGCAACCTTTGACGGCGCTGCACTGAAGGCTGCCGTCGATCGTATCGCAGACTGTGTCACCTCTCGGGCTGTTCCCTTGCTGTGACGTTGCTCGTGTTGCGATACCGCGTGGTCGCTGACTGGGTTTGATGACGAGAAGTCACGCGCTTACGACAACACCCCTGCGCGTGGAGCGCGCAGGGGTGTTGTTTCGATCGGAAGGAGTCGCGGGCGTCGGGCGGTCAGCTTCGCGTCGCAGTACGACGACGTGCCGCCGTCACCATTCCACCGAGCGCCAGCAGCAGGAGCGACGCAGTCGCTGGCTCTGGAACAGAAGCCGTGCGGCCACTGAAGTTGTCAATCCGTGCGGGGCCGAGGAACCCGAGTCCGATGCCGTCGCCGTCCGGCGTGAAGCCGTAGTCGAACGAGTAGCTCTGCGCTGCCCCTACGTTCGGGTCGATGAACAGCGTGGCTATAGTCCCCGTAAGCGACACGGTCACGCGCGCCGACTCAAATCCCGCATCGAGATCGCCGAACAGTCCGCCGACGGAGGAATTATTCCCAAAGTAGAAACCGAAAGTGTCGAACGAGGAGGTGCCGGACTGGTTCTGGACCTTGACGAAGATGTTGTTGCTCGTACCGCCATACCCGAGCACTGCCGCACCATACTGCAATGCAGTCCCGGAGCCGAACAGGTCGAACGAGACGACGCTACCCGTTCCGCCGTTGAATGTGGCGAGAGACAAATTGCTCCCCGTGGCCTGATTGGCGGCGACTGAGCTCGTCCCCTCTCGCTGCGTCCATCCGGAGCCGAGGGTAGGCTGGTCGCCTCGGTTGAAATCATCGAGCAACTGCGCCTGAGCGGCGATCGGGCTCAGGCCAAGAGTACCCAGGACGAACAGCGTCGCGGCAATCTTCATTCCGAACTTCCTCCATAACTGTGATTGGGTCAGACGGGCGCTCTGGGTGTCTCCAGCCTCCCGGTCCACACCTTCAGCAAAGACTGCGCCAAAGCACTTCGGCATCCTCTGCTCAGCACCCAGCTGCGGCAGGAAAACGTTCCATCGCGACTGATCACACAGTTGTTGCGGACGATCAACAGCAAACGTTGCGCAAAGGCAACGATTTCTGAGGAAGGTCGCTCAGGGCCGCAGAGAGCCGCGCAGCGAGTGCCCGCACATCGGTTTCGCTCACGGCACACACATCGCACAGCGCCTGCGTGATGATCAGATCGGGACGCCACGACGGCCGCCACCCATGCGACAGCGCGTCGAATGGCTTGCATAAACTGCATCGTACTCGGCGGTGGACCGAATGTCGAATGGCGGCGGGTTGGGGGGGGGCTGCGCTGCGAACAAGTCCACCAGCGGAGGCGCGGAGGCTGTGATCAACGGGCCGTCAGACATCGTCCCCGCACCGAGAGTGGCGCCGACTGAGCACAGGCGCCGCTGGGCGGCCGGTCTGCAGAATGATGTTTGAAGTCGACCCGCGCGCGTGTCCGACGTGTCGCGGCACGGCACGCGCCTCACGCCCGTCCGCCGACGCCCCGACTCCCCCCTGAGCACGCCCC
>JBGTOG010000341.1:0-10883 GCA_041742675.1 Gemmatimonadaceae bacterium
CGCGGCCTCAAGGCACCCGAGAACTTCAAGCTGTGTGAGGATCTGGCCGAAGCGTTTGGCAACGCTGCGGTGGGCGCCACGCGCGCGGTCACCGATGAAGGCTGGCGCCCGCACACCGATCAGATTGGACAGACCGGTCGGAATGTCAGTCCGGACTTGTACATCGCAGCCGGTATTTCCGGCGCGATTCAGCATCTGGCGGGCATGCGCACGTCGCGCACGATCGTGGCGATCAACAAGGACAAGGAAGCACCGATCTTCAAGATTGCTGACTACGGCATCATTGGTGACGCGCTTGAGGTGTTGCCGGCGTTGACGGCGGCGGTCAAGGCGGCGAAGGCGTCGTAGCCGCGTCGTCTTGTGAGCGTGTGTGACGCGCTCTAGCTTCGCGGTATGACTCCACTGAACATCGCCTTTGCGGTCGTGCTCGTGGCGGCCGGCGCGTTCTTCACCAAGAGCGCGCTCCGGCTTCGCCGCTGGGCTCTCATCGGCCACGCCGAAGACCGAACCAACGATCCGGCCACGCGTACAAAAAACTTGCTGCTGGTTGGCATCGCGCAAACCAAGATCATGCGCGATGGATTTGGCGGTCTCATGCACGCGCTCGTGTTCTGGGGCTTCTGCGTGCTCGCGCTCGGTGCGCTTGAGATCCTGATTCAGGGATTGGTCGACGGGTTCTCGTACGCGTGGATCCTGCCGCAGCCGCTGTTCGTGGTGTACGTGCTGTCGCAGGAAATCTTCTGTGGGCTGGTGCTGCTTGCGGTGGCCTGGTTGTTCTATCGCCGACTGGTGATCAAGCCGAAGCGCTTTGGCGGTGATCCGGTGCATGGCGGTGATGCGCTCTTCATTCTGAGCATGATCACCGTGCTCATGGTAACGCTGCTGCTCACGTTTGCCATGGAGATCCACGGCGGCGCATCAGCCGCGGGTCACGTGCTCTCCGCGCCCATTGCGATGCTGCTCGGTGGAATGAGCACCGAGGCCGCGCACACGCTTGGTCGCATCAGCTGGTGGATTCACGCGCTCGGACTGCTCGCGTTCGCGAACTACCTGCCGTTCTCCAAGCATCTGCACGTCCTCACGTCGCTGATCAACACGTGGTACTCCAACACCTCAGGTCCGGGTCGCATTGGCGCCATGCGCCCAATGGATCTGGAAGCAGAAGACGCAGAACAGTTTGGGGCTGCCGATGTGGAGCACCTGTCCTGGAAAAATCTCATGGACGGGTACTCGTGCACTGAATGTGGACGCTGCACGGCGGCGTGTCCGGCAAACATCACCGGCAAGAAACTCTCGCCGCGCATGATTGTGGTGAAGACACGCGCGCGCCTTACCGAAAAAGCCACGGTACTCGACGCCATCGGTGGTGGTACAGCCACCGCCGAGCAGCAGGCTGTGCTCGACAAGAACCTGCTCGACGACTGGATTACGGAAGAAGAACTGTGGGCCTGCACCAGTTGTCGCGCGTGTGTGGAAGAGTGTCCTGTATCAATTGATCAACTCGATGTGATCAACGAGTTGCGTCGCGATCTCGTGCTCATGGAATCGCGTTTCCCTGAGGAAGCGCAGGGCGCGCTCACATCGCTCGAGCGCAACGGCAGCCCGTGGGCCTACTCAGCCGCCGATCGCGAGGGGTGGACGGAAGGACTCGACATTCCCACGATGGCCGACATGATCGCGCGTGAAGAGCGCCCCGAGATTTTGTTCTGGGTGGGGTGCATGGGCTCGTTTGACGATCGCGCCAAGAAAATCACGGTCGCATTCGCGCGCATTCTCCAGGCTGCGAATGTGAAGTTTGCGATTCTCGGGCAGGAAGAAACATGTCACGGCGATCCGGCGAGACGCATGGGCAACGAGTATCTGTATCAGATGCTCGCCAAGGGTGTGATTGAAACGCTCGACGGCTATCAGGTGAAAACGGTGGTCACATTCTGTCCGCACTGTTTTCATCAGATGGGGAAGGAGTTTCCCGACCTCGGTGGACACTACGATGTCATCCATCACACCGATTACATCGAGCGCTTGCTCAATGAAGGACGCGTGCCGCTCGACACCGAGCATGGGCAACGCCTCAAGGTGGCGTACCACGATTCGTGCTATCTGGGACGCTACAACGATATCTACGACGCGCCGCGCAATACGCTCCGCAAAGCACTCCCGGTGGTAACGCTGGTTGAGCCGCCCCGCACCAAGAGTCGCGGCCTCTGCTGCGGCGCCGGTGGCGGCCGCATGTGGATGGAAGAGACGGAAGGCAAGCGCGTGAATGTAGAGCGCACCGAAGAGCTGCTCGCCACAGGTGCAGATACCATCGCCGTCGCGTGCCCGTTCTGCATGACCATGATGACCGACGGACTCACCGCCTCAGGCAGCGAAGTCCCGGTCATGGATATCGCCGAGGTGGTAGCAGGTCAGCTCGCCGGCGCGACATCGCGCAGCGCCAACTGAGCAGGTCTTCCCGCACCCACCGGTGCGCCAACACGCCCATCTCTCCGTGAAACCCGACAACCGCCAACGGACAACCGACAACCCCCCACGCAGTTGCGAGTCTCCGCAACGACGATCGTGGCGCGTAGCAGCGTGCAACTGAAAACCGTTAACGGTTGTCGACCGCTACAACCTCCCGGCACGCCCCGACGATCTCCGACAGCGTGGGGAGTCTTCAGTTTTCCGTTTTGAGTTTTCGGTGCACAACAGCACGACGGCGCAATTGCGCAACCGCACAACTGCGCGCATGCGCCACATTGCACCGCTACCCACGAAAACTGTACACGATCACCTTGTGCGCCGCCGGCAGCCCCGGCGCTCCCGCTGACATCCCCGCCGCCCCGGGCCGCGCACGCTGCACCAGATCACCAAACGCTTCATTCGGCTGCACCAAAACAGTAAGCGCATCAAACTGCACAAGCCCGCGCTTCGCCGCTTCTTCACGAAACGGCTCCAGCGCCGCACGGCCCGGGTCCGCAATGAGCACCACACCGCCCGGCTTGATCGTGCGGCGAATCGTCTCCGCCACCAACTCCGCATACTCGCGCTCGTACAGCACATCGGCCGCGCACACCACATCAAACGTGCCAAGGTCATCAGGCAGTGCGCGCCAGTCCACGTGTCGCGTGACAAGGCGTGCATCACCATCGCCCGCCAGACGCAACGCGTTCAGTCGCGTCACGTGCAGTGCGTCGCGATAGTAGTCCGTCGCCGTCACGTGAAATCCGGCGCGCAGCGCTGTGACCGAAACCAAGCCTACACCACAGCCCAGCTCGAGCAGTGCCCGCTGCTCTCCCGCCTGCCCTCGAATCACGCCAGCCAGTGCTCGTGACGACGGCCACACGTCGGCCCAGTAGGGCAGGCGCTCGTCGCCGGAAAAATCGTCGTCGCAAATGAGCGACTCCGCGCTGCGTGGTTTGCGCAGCACCACCTTGGCGCCGCCCGCTTCGATGGGCAACGTGACAAGATCGAGTTTGGCCAGCTCCAGCTCGAGTGCAGCCGCGGCTGCAAGGTCCCGCTTTTCCTGAGGCGACTTCATACCTGCGGTGTTGGCGTGTTACGAAGCATCAAAAGGTGCTGGCAATTCGCCAAGCAGCGCGTCGTCGAGCAGCAACGCGCGCACGGTGGTACCGGCGGCGATCTGATCGGGTGAGCCCTCAATCTCAACCAACGCCTGTGCTCGCGCCATTGAGGTCGCCAGATTCGATCCCTGGCGTCCGGTGAGTCGAGCGCGCAGCACGCCGGACTCATCGACAGCGATCGTCGCGCGCAGATAGTAGGTGAGGGCCGCGGGCGCGTGCACGGGTTCAGCGAGTTGCACAGCAATCCGCTGCGGCATCACTCGCCGCTGACCGGCCAACTGCCGGACCGCGGGACGCACAAATCGTTCGGCGGTGACCAACGTGCTCACGGGATTGCCAGGCAATCCGATCCACGGAACACCGAGCACGTGACCAGCGCCCAGCGGTCCACCTGGACGTACGCGCACGCGTGGCACATCAATGCGGCCGCCGAGCGAGACGATCACATCGCGCACGTGATCGAATGCACCAGCCGACACGCCACCAGTGGTCACCAGCAGGTCGCAATTGCTCTCGAGCGCGCGGCCGAGCGAATCGCGCATGATGTCCGCATCATCAGGGATGAGTGGCCACACGCGCACATCGGCACCGGTTGCACGCAACAGTGCCGGCAACGCATAGCTGCTTGATGACACAATCGCGCGACCACCGCGCACCGCATCAAAGCCCGCAACGTCCACCAACTCGTTTCCGCTGGCCACCACGATTACGCGCGGCGCACGATGCACGTACACCTCGGCCGCCCCGATGCTGGCCAGCACGCCAAGCAGCGCCGGGCTGATCACATCCCCTCGCGATGCGACGCGATCACCGTCACGCACGTCTTCGCCCGCGGGTCGCACATTGCCCTGCGGCGACTGTGCATCCCGGTCATCACGAATGTTGACCGTGTGTGTGCCGCGGTCGGTGTCTTCCACGCGAACGACTGCATCCGCGCCCGGTGGAAGGCGCGCTCCCGTCATGATGCGTGCGCACGCGCCCGATACGATGTGCGGCTGTTCTTCGCTTCCCGCGGCTATCGTGCCTATCACGCGAAGCACGCGCGGAGCAGCCGCGGATGCACCGAACACATCGGCGCGCTGCACGGCATACCCGTCCATGCCGGCGTTTGCCCAGAGCGGCAGTGTGATGTCCGCGTGCACGTCTTCGGACAGCGCATGGCCAATCGCCTCTTCCAACGGCATGCGCACCACACTGACAGGTCGCATGCGCGCGAGAATCGCACGCAGCGCCTCGTCGACAGTCAGCGCACGCTCAGGTTCCACGTCTGAATCCGGATTCAGCGCACGCGCCCGCTATCGCGGCATGGCGATGCGCATATCCTGCATCCGCACCGATGCGAGGTACGCACCGATCGCATCCTGCACCCGCTCCACCTCGCGCACTGATCCCACCCAGTTGTTGCACAGAATCGCGAACACCAGTTGATGTCCGTCGCTGGTGTTGACGTAGCCAGACAGTGAACGCGCCTTGTCCACAAAACCCGTCTTGGCGCGCAGGTTTCCCGCCGCCGGTGTACCGCGCATGCGCGATGCAATCGTCCCATCAACGCCCGCCACGGGCAGCGCGGCATAGAAGGCATCAAAGGCGGGGTGTGACTGCATTACCGTCAGCAGCCGCACAACGGCCCGTGGGGATACGTAGTCGTGACGCGAGAGACCGCTGCCATCACGCACGGCGGCTTCAGCCGTCGAGATGCCCCACGATTCCAGCGTACGCTCAATCACGGCACGCGCACTGTCCGCGGTTCCCACGCCCGTGCGATCGAGCGCGATCGTCTTGAAGATCGACTCGGCCATTTGATTCTGCGACGGCTTTTGCATGCGGGTGTGCACATCGCGTAGCGGCGGCGACGTGAGCACGACCAACGTGTCGGAACGCGCACCGGCTGCCGCTGCGCGACCATCAGTAAAGCGAATACCGCGCGAGACCAGCACGTGACGCATTGCTGCACGCACGGCGTCGTTTGGCTGGCGATACGCGCGTGAGAGCACGGTGCTGTCGCCGAACGCAATGGTGCCCGAGACCACCAGCTCGGCTGCGGCGCTGTCGGAAAGTACGGTGAGGGGCGCGGTGCGCGCGGTGACGCTGTCGTCACGCGCACGCGTGGTAGCCGTCACACGCACGCGGGGATAGCCGATATCGCGCATCAAGCGAGCTGTCGCGGGCGCTCCCACGCGTGCGCCGGCTGAAACCACGACGCGAAAGAAGTTTTCATTGAGCATGAGCTCGTCGGCTCCCGCCGAATAACCAAAGTCGAGATCATCCCACGCCCAGCCATATCCCAGCGGTGCGTCGGGGAACGCATCCCCGGCGGCAACGATACGTCCCACCACACGGCGCACACCACGCGCTGCCAAGGCGTCGGCAATCGGCGCGAACACACTGAGCGCATCCCCGTCGCGCATGGCGTCGCTCCATGACGGATCACCGCGACCCTCAATCACAATGTCGCCGCGAAATGTTCCGCTCTGCACCGTACCGCGCAGCAGCACCGGCGTGCGCCACGTGTAGTCCGCGCCGAGCAAGTCGAGTGCCACGGCACCGGTGATCAGCTTCTGATTGGACGCCGGCATGAACAGCTTGCCCGCGTTGATCGACACGATCGTGTCGGCGACCTCGGGGTCCATGATCAAGATGCCCCAGTGCGCCATGCGGAACGTGGTGTCACGTGTGAGCGAATCCACAAGTCGCAGCAATCCGGCGCGGGCTTCGGGCAACGGAACATCGTCCATGCGCAGTTCAGCCATCGGCAACTGCACGGGATCAATGCGCGCCGGCATGTCAGGTGGCGGTGCCGTGCGTGTGGCGCACGAGACGGTGGCAATCGCGATCAGCGCTGCACCGAGCGCGCGACAAGAGTTCGTGGCCGTAATCATGATGCGTCCGCCTCCCACGTAGCCCACAGGTGCGGCTCTTCCGCCACCACCACACGCTGCACACGCGCCGACGTGTACGCCAGCGCATCGTTCACACGCGTCGCAATCCATCGTGCGATTTCTTCACTGGACGGAATCGCCAGCCCTTCGGCAAACTCCGGAATATCAAGATTCAGATTGGCGTGATCGAGTCGCTCCACGACCTGCTCCGACAGCGCCCGGTCCAACACGCCAAGATCCGCCACGAAGCCTGTGCTGTCATCAAGTGGACCGCTCACCGTCACATCACACACGTAGGTGTGGCCGTGATAGTTTGGCCGCGCGCATTTGCCGAACGTGGCCAGGTTTTTGGCGTCATCCCACTCGGGGCGCCGATAGCGATGCGCGGCCGAGAAGAACACGCGACGCGTGAGGGACAAGCGTGCCATGCGGTGCACTCCTGAGGGGCGCGGTGTGAAATCAGCGGACGAGCGGTACGGCCATCTCTCAGCGAAAAATCGGCGTCGACAAGCCCGCCGTGAAGTTCCAGTTGCTGCGCCATCCAGACCGCTGGCGCGTGTCCTCAAGCACACGCGTTCCATCGCTGGCCGCGGTGAAGTACGTCTCGGGATACTGAAACTGGTGCAAGGTGTTGGTGATGTCGAAGCGTGCGCTGTAGCCGCGTGGCAGCATCACACGCAGTCCGGGGCCAAATGTGAGCGCGAACTTCGTGCCGAAGCGATAGCCGCCAATATCGGAATCGCTGAAGTCTGACACCACGCCCACACCGGTGCCGATCGTGGGCAGCAAACCGCGCCACGTCTTCTTGCCGGTGAGCGCCAACGAGAATCCCACATCGGCGATGTGATGCGTGGCGCTCTGCGTGCCTTGATCACGCTCGGCCGCTGGCAGCCCGGGATCCAGCACCTGGCGCTCTGATGACAACATCGTGTACCGCGATGTGAGCCACGCGACGCCGCCCAGATGAATATCATGACGGATGCCGAACACAGGCGCCGGCTTGGGACCGATGCCAGCCGCGTCTTTGGTGGCGTCCATCCACCCGGTGAATAACGTGAGCTGCTGGTTCATTGGCAGATCACGAAAGGGGCTTTGCGACGGCTCGGTGCCAATCAACTGCGCCTGCGCACTGCCGTGCACTCCAGCGAGCAAGGCGGCAAGAACGCACACTCGCCAACGGGTGGCACGGACACACGGCATGGAAGAAACAATCGACATCAGGACATCACGGGGCGAGAGGGGCGACGCGCAGATCGCGTCCGGTCATTTCAGCGGGTAACGCGAGCCCGAGCATACGGAGTGCCGTTGGGCCCACGTCGCAGAGCGCGCCATCGTCGCGCAGCAGCCATTCACCATCCGGATCGCGAATCACCAGCGGCACAGGATTGGTCGTATGTGCGGTGTGCGGCGCACCGGTCTCCGGATCTACCATCATATCACAGTTGCCGTGATCGGCCGTGATGATCAGCCGTGCGCCACCACGATCTGCCGCTTCGATCACGCGCGCGAGGCAGGCGTCCACCGTTTCCACCGCACGGATCGCTGCGGGCAGTGACCCCGTGTGCCCCACCATATCGGGATTGGCGAAGTTGCACAGCACAAAATCATGTGAACGCGTCGCCAGCGCTTCGCAGAGGATATCGCACACTGCGCTGGCACTCATCTCGGGCTGCAGATCATAGGTTGCGACCTTGGGGCTGGGCACCATGCGGCGGTCCTCCCCGGGAAACGGGGCATCACGGCCGCCGTTGAAAAAATAGGTCACATGCGGATACTTCTCGGTTTCCGCAGTGCGCAGTTGTGTGCGTCCGGACTCCGCGAGCACGGCACCCACCAGATTGTCCATGGACTGCGGCGCGAACGCCACGGCGAACGGAAAGGCGTCGTCGTATTTCGTCATCGTGACCACGCGCACGTCCGGACGCGCGCCGGTGACAAAGCCGCTGAACGATGTGTCCAGGAGCGCATGCAACCACTGACGCATGCGATCTGATCGGAAGTTCGCGCAGATCACGACATCACCGTCACGCATGGGAGCGATGGGCGCACCGCTCTCGTCCACGACGACGTGCGGAGGCAGAAACTCGTCGCTGGTGCCCGACGCATACGCGATTTCGAGCAGAATGAGCGGATCGCGTGTGGTCTCGCCGTGCCCGTGCACGGCCGCATGAAACCAGGCACCGGTGCGTTCCCATCGCGTATCGCGATCCATGCCGAAGTACCGACCGGAGATCGATGCCAGCTGCGCGCGTCCGTCCATCACGCCGAGCGTGTCGCGCAGAAACCCGAGTCCCGACGTCGGCGGCGTATCACGTCCGTCGAGCAGCGCATGTACGACAATCCGCGCTACCCGCTCGCGGGTGCAGAGGTCAATGAGCGCGAACAGGTGCTGGTCCAGCGCGTGTACGCCGCCATTGCCCAGCAGCGCCACCAGATGTACGGTGCCACCGCTCGCGCGGGCCGTCGCGCAGGCGCTGCGCAGCGTTTCATTCTCAAAGAACGAACCGGTGTCGATCGCTGCACCAATGCGCACCAGATCCTGCATGACGACGCGGCCGGCCCCAAGATTCAGGTGACCCACCTCGCTGTTCCCCATCTGTCCCGGCGGCAGTCCGACGGACGGTCCCGAGGCGGAGAGCAGGGTCCGCGTTGGCGAAGCCCACAACGCATCCCACGTGGGCGTGTTGGCCAGCACAATCGCGTTCGCATCGCTCGAGGCGCGGTAACCCCAACCGTCCAGAATGATCAGGGCGACGGGTCGGGTGGCGGCGGTCATCCTTGCTCGGTGCAGGACATAGGGTACGTTTGCGTGAAGTGTGTGTCGCGGCGTGTGGCGGACCGCACGGCGACTGCGCGCGAAATGTACCTACCACGCACACCTGCTCCAACCGATGTCAGCTCTCCAACACCAGCGGCCTGTCCCACGTCTGCACCGAGCGTGCCCACGACTCCTGATTGGCGTGGCGGCGGCCTTGACGATGAGTGCCGACACGACGGCAGAGGCACAGCCCGTCGCGCGTGGTGAACGGGTCACGGTGCGAGCCGGTTCGGCGCTGCGTAGCACCCCGGGCGGCGATGTTATCGGTGTGTCCAGTCGCGACATTTCAGGAACGGTGGAGTCTGTACAGTCGACGTTTGCGCGCCTCATGGTGGAGGGGCACGTGGCCGCGGCCGACGTGCGCCTCACGGCCGATCGCACGCGAGGTGAAGTGATGCGCGCCGCGGGAAGCGCGCTACGCGTCGGGCCGGCGGCTAACGCCGGTATCATCGCCGAGTTGCGGCGAGGCACCTATGTCTTTCCTGAGCGCGCCGGCTCCACCTTCCCGCAAGGTCGAAACGTGACCTTCCTCAAGGCGCGCCGTTCGCTGTGGGTGGATGTTTCGCGGCTGGTGCAGGCGGGAAACGCCGTGGCCGCACGGAGCCCGGCACAATCGGGCACAGGCGCCGCGCAGGTAGCCAGACGTGCAGACGCGAGTGCAGCCGGCCCGGCGTCCGCAGCGGCAGATACGTCTACGGCCCGTCGAGCCGCGGCCGATTCCGCCTCGAGGACTCGTCCGCTGCAACCCGCGGGCCCTACGGTCGAGACTCGCGGCCCGACCAGTCTGCGCACCAGCCCAAGCGGTGACGTTCTGGCCAATCTGCCTGGCGGCGTCGGGATCGCGACGCTGGCTCGGGAGGACGGATGGGTGCGCGTGCGTCTCGAGGGCTGGATGCCCGACAGTGCGCTCGCGGCGGCTGGCGCTCAGTCAGCGGGCGCGGTGTCGGCCGCGGACTTGCGCGCCAATCCGGCGGCCAACGAGGGCCGTCTGGTTCGGTGGTCGGTCGAGTCACTGGCCTTCCAGACGGCTGACGAACTGCGCCGTGGGCTCACGCCGGGCGAACACTACCTGCTGGCTCGCGGGCCTGGAGACGAGCGGGCGGTACTCTACCTGGCCATCCCCGACTCGCTCGTCGCCCGTGCGCAGGCGCTGCCTCCGCTCGCCGAGATTTCGATTACGGCCCGCGTTCGCCATGGACGCAGCCAGCCGGCCGGCGTGCCCATTCTTGATCTGCTCGATCTGGCGCGTCGCTGACTCGTCACACTGTGACACGCCGAAGCGGACCACGCTGATGTCCTGCGGGGTATGGACTGCTTCGCGGCGGGTGGTCACGCACCGCGCTCGCCTGCTGGGTTTTAACTAAGTTGTCAGGGTGATCATCTGATCGCCTTGATCGTCAAAACATGGCAAGCGGCGTGCGGCGCAGTCGTCCGCAGCATTTCTGTGACATCGTCCCCGAGCATCTGTTGGTTTTTCGAACTTCCTTGCTGTACACCCCACGGCTGCGCGTCAGGCCAGCACTTTGCACCGAGGTGGCGGCCTTTTGTGCGCCGATCGCAACGGTGCGGCGTTGAGCGAGCCCATTCCCGAGCGCCCGCGCCTGCGCCCGGTGGGCCGCC
>JBGTOG010000358.1:0-9848 GCA_041742675.1 Gemmatimonadaceae bacterium
GCGGGCCGCACCGGCGCAGCGGCGAACGCCAGCGACGCAATGATTGCTCGCAAGTCATCAAGCTGTTCCCGCGCCGCCGGGTCCGCGGCCAGGCGTTCCTCAAGCGCTCGCAACGCGTCGGACGACAGCGTGCCCAACGCAGCTTCTTCAAGCGACAGATCGATGTCAGGCATGTTCGGATCGGTGCTCATGCGTCAGCATCCCACAGAATAGCCAACGAATCGCGCAGCTTGGCAAACGCCAGTCGCGTACGCGTTTTCACGGTCCCCAGCGGCAACTCGAGCCGTTCGGCGATTTCCGCCTGGCTGAGTCCGGAGTAGTACGCCAGCGCAACCACATCGCGCTGCTCGAGCGGCAGCGCCAGCAATGCCGTTTTGACGCGCGCACGCTGATCGGCGAACTCGCCCGGATCGACCTGTTCGTCCGTCGATTCGAACTGGTCCAGTCGCGACGATCCGTCGTCCAGGGTATCGGAGACGTCGTCCCGCCGGCGCTTTCGCGCTCGCAGTCGATCGAGCGAACGGCTGCGTGCCACCGTCAACAGCCAGACGGGTACGCGACCGCGCGAAGCGTCGAAACGATCGGCCTGCTGCCAGATTTGCCAGAAAACCTCCTCCACCACTTCGTCGACGTCCGCTGCTTCGCTCAGGATGCGTTGCACAACACCACGCACCGTTGACGCCCAACGATCATAAAAGGCAGCAAGCGCATCCGGATCCTGTCGTGCGATGCGCTTCACCAGCGCAACATCCACGGCATCGGTCTCTGCGGTCGCGCGATCGGCCCGAGTGGCAGACAACGTGCGCTCTGATGCAACGTACGCGCTCGATGAGTCCGCTGGATTCACGGCACGACCAGCGCCCGGGCGATTCGGTTCTACAGGCATCGACATCAGAAGCGAATTGCCGCAGTGAGCATCATGCCCTGTACGCTCGGAACGACGGCCACACGCACCGGTACATCCCAGAGCTGCGCGGCAACGAACGCATCGGCACCGGAGATGAGGTGATTGAAGGCGATCGCCGCCAGCCAATCTTCGACATGCAACTTGCGCGTGCGCTCCAGCCCCTCGTCAAACCGTGGCGGCACGGTCTCGGCAGGCGTTAACGCGCCCGTGCCGGGATTGACCGTGAAGTTGCCAGGAATCGGATCCGCTTCCTGACGCCGTACTTCGCGCACATCGGAGGACGACCGACGCAGCATGGCAAACGATCCCATTTCAACGGTCGCGAACAGCGCGCCGGATGTGGCCCGATCCAACCGCGCCTGCGCCAATCCTGGCACCAGAAAGGACATGAAAAACGCGCGGCGAGGAGAAATGGGAGGACGCACATCGGGCGCACGTCGACGCACCACCGCGCCGCTATCCGGAATCTCTGGCAGGCGCACCACCGGCGGCACGATCGAATCGCGTACCATCGAATCGGGAATGACCTGCGCCTGGAGTGGCGGAGCCCACGCGGCCAGGGCTACCGCGCTGACGAGCGCCACGGCCACGCGGACGCACCACGCCGACACTACGTGCACGCGCGTCGTCACAATCAGCGGAGCAGTGCCACGAGTTCAATCTCCACGCGTACATCGCGTGGCAAGCCAGCCACCGCGACGGTGGAGCGAGCGGGCCGTGCATCGCCAAACGCGTTGGCGTACACCTCGTTCATGGCGGCGAAGTCGGCCATGTCCCGCAAGAAGACCGTGGTCTTGATGACGTCACCAAAACCAACGCCGGCCGTCTCCAGCACGGCGCGCAGATTCTCCATCACCTGCACCGTTTGTTCGGCAACGGTTGCACCGGTGACCTCGAGGGTTTGCGGATGGAGCGGAATCTGGCCAGCGGTAAAGAGAAAGCCGTTGGCCTTCACCGCCTGCGCGTACGGACCGATTGCGGCGGGAGCCGCGTCAGTGTGGAGCGTTTCGATCGTCACAAGAGCGAGTACGGGTGAGAAGGATCAGGCGGGTCCGAACTGAGCAGGGTTACTCCAGTCGAAACAACGTTCGCGTATTGCTGAGCGCAAGCGCACCCAGCGCTTGCGACGTGACGCCTCGTGCCGCGGCCACGCGGGCAACGGTGTGTGATACCCACGACGGCTCATTGGTGTGCCCACGATGCGGCACAGGCGCCAGGTACGGCGCATCGGACTCCACGAGCAACTGTTCATCGGGCACCATGCGCAGCAGTGCGTCATCGGTAAAGCGCCGGAACGTCACCACGCCGCTGAACGAGAGGTACCAGCCGAGTCCGATAGCCGCGTCCGCCAACGCGTGTGACCCGGTGAAACAATGCAGCACGCCGGTGACGCCGGCGTTCGCCGCCTCGGTCATCATCGCCATCGTATCGGCCTCGGCCTCGCGTGAATGCACCACGACGGGCCGATCCAGTTCCCGAGCCAGCTGCAGCTGCGCGGAAAATACATCGCGCTGCTGCGCACGCGGACTGTGGTCGTAGTGGTAGTCGAGGCCACACTCGCCGATTGCCACAGCGCCGTTGCTGACGGCTCGCCGAATCGCGTCGGCATGTGCGGCATCCCACGCCTTCGCATCGTGCGGATGCAGACCGCAGGTGAACCACATCAGTCCAGGATACTGCGCCGCGATGCGTACCGCCCGTTCGGCGCGCTCGGGCGACTCTCCGATACAGACAATGGCGCGTGCACCCGCTTCGAGTGCACGCGCCACGATCACGTCAACGTCCTGCGCAAACTTGTCGTCAGCGAGATGCGCGTGGCTGTCTGCAAACAGGACTGCCGCCTCTTCACTCACCGCGCACACTCAACATTCACGACGCACGCACAACATTCGCCGCCCGGCTCAGCGAGCCGGTGCAGGGTTCCGCTGCTTGGCCGCCGTTCCCTTGCCAGCCGTGACACTCGGCGCATCGCCCTGCGAGCGTCGCAGGTTCTTGTCGTCAGCGTCACGCGGGTAGCGCTTCTCGATGTAGAGCAGCAACGGTGTGGCCACGTACATGGAGCTGAACACCGCCACAATGACACCAAACGCCATGACGATCGAGAACGGACGCAAGACCTGACCGGCGAAGAACAGCAACGCCAAGGTTGCTGCGAACGTTGTCGCGTGCGTGAGCACGGAACGACCAAGCGTCTCGTTGATAGACCGATTCAGCGTGTCGTATAGTGAGGCCTTGCGGTACTTTCGCAGATTCTCGCGCGTGCGGTCAAAGATGATAATCGTATCGTTGGCCGAGTAACCAAGCACGGTAAGGATGGCGGCAACGACCGTGAGCGAGACCTCGATATTAAACAGCTTGATGAATGCCAGTGTCACGATCACATCGTGCACCAGCGACAGCACCGCCGCTGTTCCGAAGCGCCAGTCAAAGCGAATGGCGAGGTAGATGAGCGAGATGAACGACGTGATGATCAGCGCCAGGATCGCGCCGCGCCGAAGCTCGGCACCAACCTTTGGACCGACGGCCTCGGTGCGAACAACCGTCACTTCATCGGCGCCGAATCGCTGCGTGAGCGCGTCCTGGATCTTCTTGGCCACGCTCTCGGCGCCCGCCTCCTGTTCATCGACGGACGCGGCGTCCTGCGCGCGCACCGTGTAGTCGGTGGCCTCACCGTACTGCGTGATTTCGGCACCGGCCACTCCTGCCGACTCTACCGTGGACCGGATCGCCGCCACATCAGGTGGCGTCTTGAACTGCAACTGCATGAGCGTGCCGCCGGTAAACTCGATCGAGTAGTTGGGGCCGCCTGAAAAGCCAAACGATGCAAGGCCGAGCGCCATGAATACGGCCGTGATTCCGGCGGCGATGCGCCAATGCCGGACGAAATCGAACGAGGTGTTGCTGAAGATACGAATCATGGCCGGCTCAGATGCTCAAGGGCTTGGCGCCGCGGGTCTGCTGCAGCCAGAGCATGAAGAAAGTGCGGCTGACGAAGAGCGCGGTAAACAGCGACGCGCACACACCAGCAATAAGGGTCACCGCAAAGCCACGAACCGGGCCAGAACCGTACTGATACAGTACGGCGCCCGACAGAATCGTGGTCACACTCGAGTCGACAATGGCGGACAGCGCGTGTTTGAAGCCTTCGTCGATGGAGAGGCGAACGGTCTTGCCTGCGTCGAGCTCCTCTCGGATGCGCTCAAAGATCAGCACGTTCGCATCGACGGCAATACCAACGGAGAGCACAAATCCGGCCAGCCCGGGCAACGTGATCACGGCGTCGAAGCCGGCCAGTACCGCCAGCGTGTACAGCACGTACAACGCCAGCGCCGCGACCGACAACATGCCGGCAAAGCGGTAGTAGCCAATCATGATCACGATGACGAGGCCAACGGCGATTGCCAGCGCCATCACTCCCTTGTCGATGGAATCCTGTCCGAGGCTTGCACCGATGTTCCGGACTTCGGTGATCTTGAGCGGCACCGGCAGTGCACCAGCGCGCAGCACGAGCGCGAGATCCTGCGCCGCCTGCAGTGAACCGCCGCCCAGGGTGATCTGACCGTTCCGACCGATCGCACTCTGAATCTGCGGTGCCGTCATGACCTTGTCATCGAGCACCACGGCCATGTGATCCTTGAGGTGTTTGGCCGTCTCACTGCGAAAACGACGTCCGCCCTCGTTGTTCAGCGTGAACTGCACAAGATTGCCGTCGACTGGATCGGTGCTTGGCCGCGCGTCCACGAGATACTCACCCGTGATGATCGGGCGCGCATCGAGCATGTACAGCTCATAAAACTCCACACCGCCTGTGCCCTGCTGCCGCTCGACTCCCCACTTGAGTGCCTTGCCGGGAGGGATCACGGCTTGCACATCGGGATGCGCGAGAGCGCGGTTTAACGCGTCGTACGCGCTGGCCTGCACGACATACTGTCCCGGTATGAAGCCGCCCTGCGAAATGTTCGACGAGAACAGTCCGCCGGTCGGTGCGACAAGCGAATCCGTCGCCGCGCTGTCGGTGGCCGCCGTGGTATCATCGCCGAAGAGCGATGTCACGCCCACGCGCCGCGCCGTGTCTCCACCAGCAACCGCGCCCATGCCCAGTCCGGCCTGGTTGGCCGCCTGATCAAGGCGTGCAATCACGCGTTCGAGCGCTTGCGACTTGTCGGTGATCTGGAACTGCAAAAACGCCGCTTCCGACACCACCGCCTGCGCGCGTTCCGGATCGTCGATGCCGGGCAACTCCACCACGATGCGATCGTCACCTACCTTCTGCACCACCGGCTCCGCCACACCAAACTCGTCGATGCGCTGACGAATCACTTTGAGGGCACGATCGAGCGCTTCCGACTTGTCAGCGACCGCCTGGCGCGAATCGTCCACTTCGAGCGTCAGGTGCATACCGCCTTGCAAGTCGAGCCCCTTCTTGAGCGGGACACGCTTGACGGTATCGTAAACAAAAACGCCATCGCGCTTGACGCGCTCGATGACAGTTCGCGGATACAACGCCCATACAGAAACGAGGACGCAGCCGAGAATGAGTAAGAGACGGTTACGGATGTTCGCCATCGCGGCGGGTGGCTGAAGACATGAAAGGTGCCGCGACGGAGTGCCGGCATCGGCACCGTCGCTGCAATCGAAAAGGCGTAGCCTCGTAACTTAGGGGCGCAGCAGGTCGCGCGCCAAGGCCTCGTCGAGAGTCAGCTGCGCGCGAAGGGCGTCGCCATCGGCAAACTGACGCACTTCCCGCAGCCGCTCAAGAAAATCCACCTCCACCGACTCCCCGTACCAGTCGCCCGTAGCGTCAAACACATGGGCCTCAAGTCGCCGCTCAGCATCGCCCCAGGTGGGCCGTCCTCCCAGATTCAGCATGCCCCCGTATGTGCCCTCCGGCAAGCGCACGCGCACCGCGTACACGCCGTCGGGCGGGAGCAGCTTGCGGGGCGACGTGGGCGACAAATTCAGCGTCGGATATCCCAGCATCCGACCGCGTTGCTCGCCCGCCACCACCGTCCCCGACACGGAGTAGAGCCGCCCAAGCCCCTCGGCGGCGCGCACGAGGTCTCCGCCTGCGACTGCCCGGCGAATCGCCGTGGACGACACGGGATGCCCTTCGTGCCCCTGCACCGGCTCCACCAGATCGACCGAAAACCCGCGCGACTCACCGAGTGATTGCAATACGCTGGCGTCACCCATGCGATTGCGGCCAAAACCGTGATCGTGTCCGATCAGCAGGGCCTGCAATCGGCACTGCGCACGTAGCACCTCGTCGACAAAGGCATCGGCCGTCAGCGCCGCCAGCGCCGGCGTGAATGGCAGCACGACCACAACGTCCACGCCGGTGCGTTCCAGCGCCGCGAGCTTCTCGTCCTGCGTTGTCAGCAGCGCTGGAGCGACGGATGGATTCACCACTTCCAGCGGATGCGGATCGAAGGTCACGATGAGCGACGCCAGATCACGCTGACGTGCGAGGTGAACAAGTCGCGCCACGACATCCTGATGACCGCGATGCACGCCATCGAACGTGCCAACGGTAATGGCGCTGCCGGTGTGTCCTGCGGGCAGGGCAACCGCGGCGCCGTCGCGCACCACGATCACGACGCCGGCTCCGCGTCGAGCAAGACAACGCGTGGTTGCCAGCGATCGCCGGAATCCGTGATTACACGTTCACCCACGCCCACGACACAACCATCCGCGCGCACGAGTGCGGCGCGCGTACCGGCGACGGTTGCCGGGATCTGTCGCCCAACGCGCAGCATCATCAGACCGTCTGCCGACACCACTTCAGTTGCGAGTGTACTCATCGCCGCATGCGGATTCAGGAGCGTCACTGGCGCATCCGGCGTGAGTGCATCCATCGAGGTCGCGTGCTGCACATGCAACTCGCCACTTGAGATGCGTCGAAGCGACGCACAGTGCGCCACTGTGCCGAGCGCCACACCGAAATCGCGCGCGAGCGCACGCACGTACGTGCCACCACCACACGTGATCTGCGCGTCGAGCCAGTCGTCACCGCGATTGATCACGTGCCACTCGTGCACGACCACATCAACCGGCGGCAGGTCAACGCTGTTACCTCGCCGCGCGAGCGCGTAGGCGCGCTGACCGTCGACATGCTTTGCCGAATACGCGGGCGGAATCTGCTGTACGCGTCCCGTAAGCCGCTCAAGTGAATCGGCAAGCGCTTCCCAGTCGGCACGCGGCCCGTTCGCAATCACGGTGCCGGTGGCGTCATCGGTATCGGTCGCCGTACCAAACGCGATGCGCGCGCGATACACCTTGGGTTCACCATGCACGTACGGGAGCAAACGCGTGGCCTGCCCGACGGCGCATACCAGCAAACCGGTCGCAAACGGATCAAGCGTGCCAGCATGTCCAACACGCTTGGTACGCAGTGCGCGGCGCACCCTCGCCACCACATCGTGCGAGGTAATGCCCGCCGGTTTGTCCACCAGCAACAGCCCCATCCATGTCGCCCCGGACGTGTCAGGCCGCGGCGGCGCGTGCACCGCCTCAGTCCTTGCCTTCACCCGATGCCGGGTGATCAGCGTCCGGTAAATCGGTGGACACGGACTCCGGCGCATCAGATTCCGCGCGCACCTGCGCCAGCAACGCTTCAATGCGCGCCGCGTGCGACACACTCTCGTCGGCGGTGAACTTGATTTCCGGCGCCACGCGCAGCCGCAGCGCACGCCCTACACTGCCGCGTAAATGGTGCGCTACCGAGGCCAGCCCTTCGAACGTTGCCGCGCGCTCTTCGTCGGTGCCCATCACGCTCACAAACACCTTCGCGTGCCGCAAATCGCGGGTCACGTCCACACCGGTGACCGTGACCATGCCGCGGACCCGGGGATCCTTCACCCCGTCCCGCAGAAAAGTCGCGACTTCCGTGCGGATACCTTCCGCAACGCGGTCGGCCCGTCTTGGATCTCCACCTGCCATGTGCCGCGTCTCCTACGACGACCGTGTGGCATCATCGAGCGTGCGCGCCACTTCTTCCGTGCGATAGCACTCGATCACATCACCAACCTTGAGGTCGTTGAAATTCTCGACACCAATACCGCACTCGTAGCCTTCCTTGACTTCCTTGGCATCGTCCTTGAACCGACGCAGCGAGCCAATCACACCCGCGTACATCTCCACGCCATCACGAATCACACGGACACGCGCCGCGCGCGTAATGGAGCCGCTGCGCACGTAACAACCGGCGATTGTGCCAACGCGCGCCACCTTGAACACTTCGCGCACCTCGGCCTCACCGAAGATCACCTCGCGCGATTCCGGACGCAGCATGCCTTCGAGGGCGGAGCGCACATCGGCGACGGCCTCGTAGATGATGCGGTACAGCTTGATGTCGACCCCTTCGCGTTCCGCCGCTGTACGCGCATTGTTGTCCGGCCGCACATGGAAGCCGATAATAATTGCGCCCGACGCCTTCGCGAGCAGGATATCGCTTTCGGTAATCGCACCAACACCGCGGTGCACAATGTCCACCGACACTTCGGTGGTGGACAGCTGTCCAAGCGAGTCCGCCAGCGCTTCAGCCGGACCACCCTGGTCAGCCTTGATGAGCAATCGCAACTGCCGGACTTCGCCCGCCGCCGTCTGCGTCATGAAGTCTTCGAGCGACACATTGCCACGCGACGTACGGCGGCTGCGCGCTTCACGATCAAGTCGTTCACGACGCTGCGCGATGTCACGTGCCTGCGATGCATCGTCAACGACAATGAGCTGATCGCCGGCCATCGGTACGCCCGGCAAGCCAAGGATCTGCACCGGAATCGCCGGCCCTGCCGACTTCACGGTCTTGCCACGCTCGTCGAGCAGTGCACGTACGCGACCGGAGAACATGCCGCAAATAAAATCGTCGCCAACTTTCAGCGTCCCGTTCTGCACAAGCACCGTCGCCACCGATCCCTTGCCCGGATCCAACTGCGCTTCGACCACCGTACCATTGGCGTTGCGCTTGGGATTGGCCTTGAGATCGAGGATTTCCGACTGCAACAGAATCTGCTCCAGCAACGCGGGAACGCCTGTTCCGTGCTTCGCGGAGATCTCCGTGGACAACACCGTGCCGCCAAAGTCTTCAAGCACGACTTCATGCTGCAGTAAGTCCTGCTTCACCTTGAGCGGATTGGCTTGTGGCAGATCGACCTTGTTGATCGCCACGATCAACGGAACGCCAGCGCTCTTGGCGTGCGAGATGGCTTCAATCGTCTGCGGCATGACCTGATCGTCTGCCGCGACCACGAGCACCACAATGTCTGTGACCTGCGCACCACGCGCACGCATGGCCGTAAACGCTTCATGACCCGGCGTATCGAGGAAGGTGATCATCTTCCCGTCGGGCAACGACACGTGATACGCACCGATGTGCTGCGTAATACCACCGGCCTCACCGGCCACCACATTCGCGCTGCGAATGTAGTCGAGCAGTGACGTCTTACCGTGATCCACGTGGCCCATGATCGTGACGATCGCAGGACGCGACACCAGTTGCTCTGGCGTATCGATGACCACCTCTTCACCGAGATCAGCCGAATACTCTGCTTCGCGCACCGCCTCGAATCCAAACTCGCTCGCAATGAGCTCGATCTGATCGAAGTCGAGCCGCTGATTGATCGTCACCATCAGACCGAGCGTCTTGAACGCAAAGCCGACGATCTGTGTAGCGGAGACGCCGAGGATCTGCGCGAGTTCGGACACCGTGATGAACTCGTTGACGCGCACGGTCTTCTTTTCGCGCTCGGCGGCCTCAGCGCGCTGCGCTTCCATCTCTTCACGGGCATCGCCGTACCGACCACGTCCGCGGCGGCCACCACCCGGGCCACGCATTGCGGTCATCGTCTTGGTGATGTTCGCCGACACGGCTTCCTGATCGACCGCCCCGCGCTTGCCCTTCTTGCCGCGACGCGCACCGGCGCCGCCCATGGGGCCAGCAGAC
>JBGTOG010000367.1:0-3476 GCA_041742675.1 Gemmatimonadaceae bacterium
CTGGCACCGGTCCCCGGGGGGGGGATCGTCGCCGCCCCACCAGTGCCTGGTGCCCCGTCATGGGCGGGTGGTTTTCGATCCACGCGCGTTGGCGTGGTGTATGCCCGCACCGGGTTGGGCGTGCGCGCGCCGTGGCAAGGATCCAGCGGACCGGTGCACGTGCCGAATGTGCGACGCAATGTGGCCGTGATGTGTGTATTGCTCGTGTTCGCGTTGGTGTGGGCGGTGGTGGCGCGAGGTGGGGCAGAGGCGGCGCGAGGTGGGGTGGATGTGGCGACGGCACGGGAATCGATGTCCACGGCGACGGACAGTGTGAATGCAGCACTCGACAACGAGACAAGCGACTCGATGTCGAGTCGCATCAATGACTCACCGTCGACGGGCGCAAACGTCTCGCCGGCACGCACCCTGAGTGCATCGAGCACCGAGAGTGCCCGGACGGCGACCAACGTCCCGACCCGCTGGCCTGACGATGCGGTCGCGCCGCTCGGTGCACTCGATACCATCCGCCTGCGCGATGGTCGCACACTGGTGGGAGCGATCCGCCTCGTGGCGCCCGCAGCGCTGTTCGTGCACGACGTGCGGTCCGGGCTCGAGTACACCATACCGCACGCCCAGATTTTGTCGGTGGTCACGCGCACGGGCGCAGCAGTGGTGCTGCCAAGCGAGCAGAGCGGCGGTGACGATCCGGCCGATGTAGTCGCGGCGCTGATCAACCGCGGGGTGGGAGGCCGCTACTCGGTGGAACAGCGCGTACTCTCAGTTGACGGCAGCGCCACATGCGGATCAGTGGCGGAAGCGCTTGGACGCGCGACCATTCGCTCGACCGAGGAGTTCGATCACGTGCCGGGCTCGCGCGCATTCGCTCTCGTCTCGCGACCAGGCGTTCGCGGCACCATCGACGCCGCGGCGCGCTTCTCGAGCGTTGCCCACGCGGGAGAGCGGAATGGTGTGCGGTTCGTGTTCCGCATGTCGGGGTACTTCACACCGGGCGGGTTTGTCGCGCGCACGATCACTGAAACCGAAGCGAACATTCGCTACCGGCAGACGCAGCGTTGTCGGATCACCGCCGATCTTCTGGGAACCCGCACCGTGCCGGGCGCGCAGGATTCCGCATTCGGCGAACCCTCGGCGCCACCTTCGCGTTTGCCACCATGAGTCTCCCGGAAACGCCAGCCCCATGATCGCGGCCCCGACGCTGAGCAACGCACGCCGCGCGCTGCGTGACGCGCTGCACCAGCGTGTGCGCGGTGTTGACGATTGGGCGGAGCCGTCGATTGCGGTGTTTCGCAATTTCCTGCTCGATGATGTCGGCAGCGATGCACGCCCGCTCACCAACTTGCTGCTCGAAGCGATAGATCGCGGCGTGCTGGAGAGTCTGCCGCAAGAGCGATTGGCGCCGGCGCAGTGGACGGCGCGATGCACATCGCTGGTGATGCAGTGGGTGGGAGAGCGCTTCGTACAACCGGAGGCCGCGCGATGGGCGGTGGAAAGCTGGGCGTATGCACTTGGCACCATCGAGGCCTCGCAACTTACGATGTTTGTCGACACACCGACGGCGCAGGATGCGTCGAGTGCCGCCGGTGACGGCATTGGCAGTGCACCGATGTCCGCAGCGCAGGCAAGTCGCGCCGCGTCACCGCGTGCCGCATCTGCACTTCCCCCGGTTGCGCGTGCGACACCATCGCGTGCGGCGCGAACTCCAGTACCGGTGGTCCCGAGTGCCTGGCGGACACCCTCGACCACCTCGCCGTTTCACACCACGGCTGGCGGACGCAATGTGCCCTACGCACGCCCTGTGCCCCGCGCTGTCGCACGCACCACTCCGCCGCGCAAACCATCGGGCTTTTGGCCTGAGCCGCTCGACAATCTGGTAGGCAAATCTTCCGTTGTGGTCCTCGTCGCCATGCTGGTCGTGATCGCGGTGCAGATTGCGTGGTCACCCGCTGATGCGCCGGCAACAGCACTCGCGAGTGCCGGGAACGACGCGGTCGGTGAGACAAACGGGACGGTGTCGGCAGTGTCGGCAGGCAACGCGCAATCAGCGGACCCAGCCAATGAACCCCTGAGCGAACAACGACTGCGTGAACTTGCACTGCTCGACAGTTTGCGTTCGGCTTCGTGGTCCGCCCAGCGCAACGCACCGCTCGACGGTGGCACGAGCACGATCTCACCGAGCCAGTACGGCGCGGCCATACAGGGCGCAAATGGCGCGACGACCAATCGTGCCACCGATGGTATCGGCATTGGCGGTGAACCCACGCGTGTGTCGCTGGCCCCCGGCAGCGGCAATGCGCCATCACTCGCCATGACCCGCCTGCCGGCCGAGGGTGCCACACCAAACGCGTACCGCGAGCTCGCGGAGCGTTCGAATGTGCGCGTGTTGCGAGGTGCAGAGTCGGGCCCGAGTACCGCGCCCTCGGCGGCCGGAAACGCGCCCGGTGTTCCAGGCATCACGCGAAGCGCCATGCCACTCTCGGATGCCGACATGGCGAACGTGCGCCGGATCGCACCCGCTACGCGCCCAACCCCGCGCGGTGCATCACCGCCGCCGCCCTCACGATCCGCTCCGGCCGCTGGTGCGCCAGGCCGCGCCGCACCCGGCCTCGACGAGTTGCGCCTCGAGAGTGGCCGTCGCATTCAGGGACGCGTGGAAATCATCCGCGCCTCGAGCGTGGTGTTTCGCGACGCGCAAACCGGTCTGCGTTATGAGTTCCCCAAAGACGATATCGACGAGGTCATTACAGAGTTCGGTAATTCGGTGCGTTTTCGTCAGCAGGGCGGCGCGAAGCCGGGATCAGCCGGTGACCGTCGCACGGTCAACCTCTCGGGGCGCTATGTGCTGCGCTATGAAGCCGCACGCGTAGTTGGCAGCGCCACATGTGCTGATCTGTGGCGCGGACCCAGTGGCACCGATATCGCCGTGGTCTCGCACCGTGCAGGCGACGATACGCTGTCGGTCAAGTTTGATGGTGGCGATTCGTTTCCGTCGGTGCTTGATGCGGATGGCTTTTTCAACAGCACGTTTCGCATCATGCCGGGCCAGGCCGAACTTGCCACCGCGCTCACCACGCGGATCAGCGGCTGGATTTCACCAGAACGCACACTCGCGCTGCAGATCAATGTGATTGGGTATCGGCGCGTCCAGGGCACATCCGGCGTCTCGTGTCACATCATCGTGGACGCCACCGGGAGTCGCTCGCCGTAGTGTATACTTTCTTCAAGAGGCGGTTGCAGTTCTGATTCGTCTTTGCGGCTACAGAGTGCCTCGAGGCTTTCCGGCTTTTGGGCGGCACCAGTTTCGTACGCGCGAACAGAGAGCACTCGGTTGCCCCGCAGATCCTCACGGCACCACGGGCGCTCAGTTCACCGTACGCAATAAAGTAGGCCGAAGAGCCGGAAAGCCTCGAGGCACTCTGTAGCCTTATAGGCGAATCAGGAACAGCAACTGCGTGGGGTCCGGAGTGGAGTTGGCC
>JBGTOG010000394.1:0-3685 GCA_041742675.1 Gemmatimonadaceae bacterium
CCGCGCAGGCGCCAAACGCTGCGGCGCCACTGGAGCGTTCGGCCTGGGGGAGGTCTGATCGGGGGCCACGCGTGCGCGCGTCGGCCGTGAGCGCGCTGTCGTCGGTGAGTGAACTGCCAGCGATTCGCGACACACTGCGTGCCTATGCGCGCGATGGATCGCCACAGGTGCAAGCCGCTGCGCTCGGTGCACTGGCCGCTCGGGCCACGGCCGCTGATGTCTCGATGGCGCTGGAGCGCTACACCAGCGAGTCGGTGCCGGGATCGCATGCAGTACGCGCGTCGTCGCTTCGAGTGATTACCATGGCGTGGCGTCGCGATAGTGCCGCGTTCACGCCCGATGTTGTCGCGGCGCTTCGTGCCCTCTCGCCGCCCCCGGACCCGCTGGTTCGGCGCAGTGTACTCGGAGTGACGCCACTGGCGGGATGGCAGGCCGTGCCAGTGCAGACGGCTGCCGACACACTCGCGTATCGGCGTGTCGCATCACAGTGGATGTCCGCACCCAACGGCACGCATCGTCTCACGCTGCGCACCGTGCGAGGTGATATCACGATCGAATTGTTTGCTCAGGATGCCCCGTTGACTGTTGAGAACTTCGTCCGACTGGCCCGCGCGCAATACTACAACGGCACACGCTTTCATCGGGTGATCGCGAACTTTGTGGCGCAGGACGGCGACCCCACCGGCACGGGGTCGGGCGGGCCCGGCACGAGCGTGCGTGATGAGCTTAATCGCCATCGCTATGCGCGCGGCGCGGTCGGCATGGCGCTGTCGGGGCCGGACACCGGCGGCAGTCAGTACTACCTCACGCTGACGCCGCAACCACATCTCGATGGCGGCTACACCGTGTTCGGGCGCGTGGTCGACGGGTTGGATGTCATGGACCAGCTGTTGCTTGGCGATCGGATTGTCGGCGTGGTGACGCCATGAGCGATGTTGGCGAATGGGGCGACGCGTCGAGCGAAGTTGCCGAATGGCGCGACGCCGCACGCGATGTTGCCGAAGGGCGCGACGCTGCACGCGACGTGCGTGCGGTTGCTGATGACGTGATCGTTTTTCGTAGACGTGGTGAGCGCGAGTTCATCAGCTCGCTGGTGCGTACATGAACATTCGTGCAGCGAGTCGTGCCGCGCTGTTGCTGTGCAGCGTTGCGGCGTTGGCGGCCTGCACGCCGCGCGCCCGTCCGCTCACGGGTGTGGACGCCGGTCTGTCGCTGCCGTCGGCGGCGCTGCCCGACACCGCACAGCTGATTCGCTTCACATGGACGTACGCTGACGAGACGTTCGATGTGAAGGGCGACGGGGTGGTGCGTACCGGACCGCCGGAACGGGCGCGCCTTGATCTCTTCATCGCCAATGGTTACGGCAATGGCATGGCGATTCTTGAGGGCGACACGCTGTTTGTGCCGGGAATCGATCTCATTCGGCGCTTTCTGCCCCCGCCGCCGCTACTCTGGGGCGCGTTGGGTCGACTGGCGCTCCCAGCCGGTCGCGACACGGTGGTGCGACTTGACGGTGACACGCTGCGCGCTGATCTGTCCGGCACCGAGACCGACAAACGCACCTGGCGCATTCACTTTGCCTCGGAGGCGCTGGTGCGCATCGAGCGTATCGAAGACGGGCGCGTGATTGAGTGGGCCGAACGGGTGCCTCTCGCGGATGGCACACTGCGCTTACGTTACGTGCATACGTCCGGTCGTCGCAGCCTGCAACTGTCGGTCTCTGAAACGCTGAATATCGAGGAAGGTTTCGATGCTGCGATCTGGCGCAAACCGTAGCCCGCGACGCCGGCTGGCGTGCAGCGTGCTGTTGCTCGGGCTCCCACTGTTGTCCGCGTGCCTGTACGGATTCAGCGCCGGCAGCTTGCCGCGTGATTTGCGCACCGTGGCCGTGCTGCCGTTTGACAACATGACGCCCGTGCCGGAGGTGCAGCTTGAGATATTCGAGGCGATGCGCAAGGCGATGAATGACCGCCTGAATCTGCGCGACGCGCCGGCGGACCGTGCCGATGTGCTGGTCACCGGGGAGATCAAGGAATACGACGTCGATCTCCCGGTCGGCGTCGCGTCCGATCCTCGGCAGGCCACGAGTGCACGGCGACAGCTGCGGCTCGTGGTGAGTTTTGAAATCGTCAATCAGAAGACGGGCGAGTTGCTCAAGCGACAGGAAGGTGCGCCTCGTCTCGCACAGTATCCGGAGGGGGGAGAAGCCCGCGGCCGGAAGGACGCGATCGATCAGATGATCAACGAGCTGATCGACGACATGTTGTCGCAGTGGTGACGGCGCGCGACGCCGTGCGTGCGGGCGTGCGCTTGCCGTCGCACAAGGTGTTGAGTTGGGAGCGTGCCACTGAGTGGCGGCAGCGCATCGCAGGTGACGTGGTGTTCACAAACGGTGTTTTTGATTTGCTGCATCCCGGCCATGTGGATGTGCTGCTCGGTGCGCGCGCCGAGGGTGTGGCGTTGATCGTTGGCATCAACAGCGATGAGTCGGTGCGCCGACTGAAGGGCCCGTCGCGACCCGTGCGCTCGGAGAGTGAACGGGCGTATGTGCTGGCGGCGTTCGAGATGGTCGATGCGGTCGTCATCTTTGCGGAAGACACACCGCTCGATCTGGTCACGCGACTGCAGCCCGATGTGATTGTGAAGGGGGGGGATTACGATCCCGACAGCATCGTGGGCGCCGATGTGGTGCGCGCGCGCGGTGGGCGTGTGGTCGTGATTCCCCTTGTGCCGGGGCAATCCACGACCGGCATCATTGCCAGGCTGCAGGGGAGTGAGCAGTAGGCGTCGAATGTCGGCGCGCTGGCGTCTCTTTTTTCCGGATGTGCTGCTGTGTCCAATAGTTCTGATTCTGCCAACGCATCCGTCTCGGGTAGTGCGCGTGCGTTTGATGTGATGCGTCCCGTGACCATCGAACGTGCGGCGGTGCCCTATGCGGAAGGGTCGTGTCTGGTGTCATTTGGTGAAACGCGCGTGCTGTGCGCCGCCAGTGTCGAGGATTCCGTGCCCGGATGGCGCAAAGGACGCGGGCTCGGCTGGCTCACGGCGGAGTACGCGATGCTACCGCGTGCCACCCGGACACGCACCTCGCGCGAGCGGGCGCAACTCGGTGGACGCACGCAGGAGATTCAGCGACTGATCGGACGCAGCGTGCGCGCCATGCTCGATGACTTCGCGTTCGGTGAGTTTACAGTGCGCATTGATTGTGATGTGGTGCAGGCCGACGGTGGCACGCGGACCGCGGCCATCACCGGTGCGGCCGTGGCGGTCGTGGATGCGTTTGACTGGCTCGTTCGCACGGGGCGCGCACCCGTGTCGCCGATCAAGCGGCGTGTGGCGGCCGTGAGTGTCGGCGTGGTGAATGGTGCGCCGCAACTGGATCTTGACTATTCGCAGGATGTTGGCGCGATGGTGGACATGAACGTCGTCATGAGCACCGAGGGGCGATTTGTTGAAGTGCAGGGCACGGGCGAGAACGGCACGTTCGACCGATCGGAACTCGATGTGCTGCTCGATCTGGCAGTGCGCGGCATCGGAGATCTGCATGCGTTGCAGGCGGCGGCGCTGGCGCTTCCGCTGGAAGGCGACGCCGCGCAGCGGTGACGGTCCCCCTCGTGCTGGCGACGCGCAACAGCGGAAAGTTGCGCGAGCTGATGCCGATGCTGGCCGCCCGTGGGTTCGCGCC
>JBGTOG010000405.1:0-5470 GCA_041742675.1 Gemmatimonadaceae bacterium
TGCGGCCCCACCGCAGAAGGTAATGTGCGCTCGCGGACGCCGTTGCCTGCCCGCGGCGTGCCCGCTCATTGCGACTGCATGCGCTGCACCTTGCCGCTCCACTGCAAGCTGTCGACCGCGTCCGCCAGCACCGAGGCGACATCGCCGCGTGCGGCCTCTGCACCAGTATCCACGTCGTCGCCAAAGCGCATGTCACGCGTGCCGTCCTCCTCCGTCAGTCGGACGGGCCGCACGATCGCGTAGTCCATGCCCGAGGCCTTGAGGTGTTCGTCGGCATCGTGCTTGGCCTGCAGATAGTGCGCGAGCTTGCTCTCCGGATCGGGATTCCCGGCGCCGACGGAACTGAGCATGACAAAACGTCGAACCTTCGCTTTCACGGCGAGGTCGACCAGGCGCATGGCGCCGTCCCGGTCGACCTTGTCGGTCATCTCCGGCCCTGTCGTGCCGCCCGCCCCAGCGGCGAACACCACCGCATCACACCCGTCGCAGACGTTGTCGGCGAGCATGGTCAGGTCGCCCTGTCGCTGCTCGGTGTTCGCGGGCAGCACACTGGTATCGGAACTCTCGCGCACCAGCGCGATCGGATGGTGTCCGCGCGACGTCAGCTCCGTGATGAGGCGGATACCGGTCTTGCCGGTGGCTCCAGCGACGAGAACATTCATGTTTCACTCCTGGTGTGCGTGATGAGTGCAGGGCGCGCGCCCTCACGGGCGATAGATCGCCTTGGCGTTGACGAATTCCTTGATGCCGAAGCCGCCGTGCTCGCGACCGAATCCGGAATCCTTGACGCCGCCGAAGGGCATGTTGGGGTCGGCTGTGCCAAAGAAGTTGATGCGGACCATGCCCGTGTCGAAGTGGTCCCGCGCGAGACGAAAGGCCTTGTCTTCGTCGGTGGTGAAGATCGCGCCGCCCAGGCCGTAGCGGCTGTCGTTGGCGATGCGCATGGCGTCGGCGTCGTCAGTGGCCTTGATGATCGAAGCGACCGGCCCGAACAGCTCGTCGTCGTAGGCCGGCATGCCGGGCTGGCAATCGGCCAGCACAGTGGCGGGAAAGTAGTATCCGATGCTCACGTCTGGCACGCCGCCACAGAGCAGCGTAGCGCCACCGTCAATGCTCTTGGACACCTGCTCCGACAAGGTATCGAACTGCTCCTTGCTCGCGACCGGACCCAGCTGCGTGTCCTCGGCCGTCGGGTCGCCCATCGTGATCGCCTGCATCTGCTCGACGAAAGCGCCAACGAACGCGTCGTAGACCGCAGTGGTGACGATGAATCGCTTCGCCGACACGCAGGTTTCGCCGTTGTTGTAGATGCGCCCTTGCACGCACGCCTTCACGGCGAGCGCTACGTCGGCGTCCTCGAGGACCACGTAGGCGTCGTTCGATCCGAGCTCGAGCACCGACTTCTTGAGGTGCTTCGCGGCCGCCTGACCGATGTGGCGTCCGGTCGCGTCGCTGCCGGTCATCGTGACGCCACGCACGCGCGCGTGGGCGATGATCGCGTCCGACGTGTCGTGATCAATGAGCACCACGTCGAAGAGGCCCGGCGGCAATCCCGCCTCAAGGCACACATCACGCAGCATCAGTCCACTGCCGGTGCAGATGCTGGCATGCTTGAGGATCACGCCATTGCCCGCAATCAGGTTGGAGGCCAGCACGCGCGCCGGTTGGTAGACCGGGAAGTTCCACGGCTGCACGCTGTAGACGACGCCGATGGGGCAGTACGCGACGACGCCCCGTTTCTTGCCACCGCCGTGCGTTCGCGGCTCATCGGCCAGTTGCGCCGGACCCTCGTCGGCCGCGTACTCGAACAGCTGCGCACACAGCTCGACTTCCGTCTGGCCATCGCGCAGCAGTTTTCCCGTCTCCGCTGTCATGAGTGCGGCCAACGCGTCGGCGTTGTCGCGCAAGGCATCGGCGATGCTGCGCAGAATGGGCGCGCGTTCCGCGTGGGTCCGCGTGCGCCACTGCAGAAACGCGTCGTGGCACGCCTCCACCTTTTCAAAGGCCTCGTCCTTGCTCATCAACGCATACGACGTGATGGGTTCTTTCGTCGCGGGATTGATGGTGGTAATGGTTGTCACTGTCGGCCCTCCTGAGATTGCCGGCGTGGTGGATCCAGTTGCACCGGAACGGCGGTTCCGTCGACGGATCTGTCGGTGCCGAGTTGCCATCGGTGGGGCGCTGCGGTGATGGGCCGCACGCCGTGTGTGCGTGTCAGCGTGAACTATGACACGACGGCATCGCAAAGTGATGTCCACGTAGGGACTACGCCTCAGGTGCGATAGCATCGCCCGAACTGGCGCGCTATTCATCCGGGTCGCGGCGCATCACGTTTGCCGTAATAGGGCGCGTGATCGCACGTGAGTCGCCGGCGTCACACCGGTCTGAGTTGCTGCGGCGAAATGCACTCCGTCCCGCATGCTACTTCACATCACGTCGTCACACGCTGGAACATCTCACCCACTGGAGAGATCACATGACCGAACGCCAAAAGCAGCACCAGGGACGCAGTGAAGGAGACGACACCACGCTCGAGGGGCGCGACATCAAAGCCGACGCGGTGGCCGGCACGGGTGATGAACGCGTGACCGGTGCGTTCGAGGACGGACTGGAGTCGAGCAACGACGCGTTGCACGTCGAGAAACTGCTCGAGCGGGCGAAGAAGCACGGTCCGAGCAAGTCCCCCGAGGGTTGAAGCCGGCGGGCTGGCGGCCGGGCGAAACCCCCACGGCGGCGCCCGGCCTGTCGGTGCAGGCGTTCGTCGACGGGCTCGATCATCCGCGATGGCTGTACGTGCTGCCGAATGGCGACGTGCCCAGTTAGGTCGACCGACATAAACGCGGCCGAGTTGTGGGATGAGTTCCGCGAATGCTTTTGTGTGGCAAGAACTTGCGCAATACGCCACGCGTCGACGCTTGGCAACTCATGTCGGATTTATGCTGCAGGACGGCGTTTCGGTGGTCCACTGCACTCTCGTCAGACCGCTTGTTCAAACATTCATACTGGAGTTATACTCTGGTATGAAGACAGCCATCTCCCTCCCTGACGAGCTCTTTGCTTCCGCGGAAGCTCTCGCGGAACGTATGGGGGTTTCTCGCAGTCACCTCATCGCGACAGCGCTTGCTGAGTTTGTGGCCAAGCACCAAAGCCGGAAGGTCACGGCACGGCTGGATGCCCTCTATGCGACGGAGCCCAGCGCTCTCGATCCCGAACTCCGGCGCGCGCAGGCCCGTGGCCTCACCGCGGATGCGTGGTGATCGAGCGCGGCACCATTTGGTGGGCTGATTTGGGGGAGCCGCGAAGTTCGGCACCTGGTTTCCATCGTCCGATTTTGATCGTCCAGGCCGATGCCTTCAATCGCAGCCGGATCCAGACGCTGATCGCGGTGATTCTCAGCTCCCGCCTTCGCCTGTTGGATGCTCCCGGCAACGTCTTGGTGCCCGCTCGGCTCTCGGGGCTACCGAAGGACTCGGTGGCCAACGTATCGCAGTTGATGACAGTTGATCGTAGCGACCTCCGGGACCTTGGCGGGCGACTGGATGCGCCAACCCTGCGACAGGTGGAAGCGGGACTCCGTCTCGTCCTTCACCTGTAGCGGGCCCTCGCCCTCGCCGCTGATTTGCAGGTCGTCCGGCTGCACATCCATTAACGGGGTAAGCGAATGATCATGGAGCCGGTTCGAGATGACGAGCGAGGTGCTTTGCTCGGCTTGGCCGTGGACACCGGTCTGTTTACTATCGAGGACGCGGAAAGCCTCTTGGGCGGCGTCCTGGATTCCCTTGCCGCCGGTGAGCTACCCGAAGGTCACGCTGCGGTGGCCTGCCGTGAATTTACCGGCGGGTCAGCGATCGGTTGGTCCTACTTCGCACCAGATCAATATGCAGAGCGGGTCTGGAACGTGTGGTGGATTGGCGTAAGCCCCAAGCACCATGGCACCGGCGCCGGTCAAGCGCTGCTCTCGCACATCGAGAACGCCGCCGCCGAATCCAAGGTTCGCGTCATCGTTATCGAAACTAGCGACCAAGACACCTTATCCCGAGCCCGGAACTTCTACTTGAAGTTTGGATACTTGGAGCGCGGTCGTATCCCGGATTTCTATGCTGAAGGAGAATCGAAAGTGCTGTTCTCACGCTCGGTCGTACGTGCAGCCTAACGGTCCACCCAAGCCGCAAACTGTCCACCGAACGCGGACAGCTCCAAGTTCACACAATGCGTTCTTTGACCGTGGGTTCAAGCCATGAACGTGATGAATCCGGGCTCCTGCATCGCGGCGCTAAGGCAACCGATTCCGTCGCTAAGGAGCCTTTGCTGACATTAGAGCTGGACTCTGGCGGGCGGGGTGAGGTTCACGATGTCCGTCCGTTCCTGCCACTGCTGATCCGGCGCTAGGTATCTTGGCGAAGTGCGAACTTGACACCTGAGCCAAGAGCGCCATTCGTGCGCAACGCGCGGTTCAGTCACGTGCCGGCAATGCGAAGATGAAAACAGTAGACGACCCACCGGGCCGTTGCCAGAACGGCGTCATTCCGCCGGACGTGGCCGCGACATATTGCCTCCCGTCCAGACTGTAGCTTGCAATGCCGCCGCTCAGGGCGCCGCCGGTGTGAAAGCGGTAGAGCACATCGCCTGTGGCGTCGTTGAGAACGAGGAAGTCGCCAGCCACGTCACCAGTAAACAGGACGCCGCCCGCCGTCGCCACCACGGACGCCAGCATGGGTGTCGTGGATTCGTATTGCCAGCGTATGGTCCCGGTCGACGCATCGATCGCAGTGAGCCACCCTGTCGCATCGCCGGATTCGCCCACGTCTATGCGGCCGCCAAGGTGCGGGCTCATCCAGTCTGCGCGGTCGCCGCCGCCGTAAAAGGTCATGCACCAGTCCACGGCCGGCGCGTACAACAGGTTAGTGCGGGGGCTGTAAGCCAAGCCATTCCATTGCACGCCGCCCAGGATGCCCGGACACACGCGAATGCCGTCAGGCGGCGGTACCGCCTTCTCATTCAGCATGGTAGTGACCGGCACCTCGTACAGCATTTGGCGCGTCTCGCGGTCCAGCACCCGCACCATGCCATCCTTGCCGGCCGTTGCTACGAGTGGCCGTTCCCGGCCGTCCACGACCGTGGTGAAGAGCGGCCCCGGCGACGTCACGCCGCGGTCGAGCACGTCGTGTGGTACCAGTTGGTGATGCCAGACCAGTCTCCCGGTGGCCGCCTCGAGGACCACCAGGCTGTTGGTGTACAGATTGTCACCGGCGCGGCCGCCGCCGTAGAAGGCCGGCGCGGGGTTGGCCGTTCCGATGTACAGGTGGCGCCGCTCGGGATCCATGCCGATGGGCGTCCATACGCCACCGCCGCCCTGCTCGAGAGCGCTGCCGTCGCCCCACGTTTCCGCACCAGCGCTGCCGGGCTCTGGCACCACATCGAAGCGCCAGACTGGCGCGCCGTCCGAGAGGCGAAACGCGCCGATCCAGCC
>JBGTOG010000181.1:0-3234 GCA_041742675.1 Gemmatimonadaceae bacterium
CCTCCACCGAGCTGCTGGACTTCGCCCGCGTGATCCACACGCAGGCCGAGACCGGCGATTTGTCGCTGCGGGCGCACGCCGAGCCGTACACGGCGTTGTGCGCAGCGATCGGTGAGGCCCAGCCGTGCACGTTGCGCTACAGCGGCGCGGCCAGTGAGGCCGACGATGGTGATGTCGCAAACGCGCTCGCCGCGCAGTATGAGGCACAGCGCGCGCACGAGCTGCGTCGCGGCGTGACGCTGGTTGGTCCGCATCGCGATGAGCTGCAACTGCTGCTCGGCGGTCGTGAACTGCGCACGTTTGGTTCGGCTGGGCAGCAACGTACATCGGCGATTGCGCTGCGCATGCGTGAAGCCGCTACGGTGCGCACGGTACTTGGCGCGCCACCGCTGCTGCTGCTCGATGATCCGTTTGCTGAACTCGATACGCGCCGATCGGAGGCGATTCTGTCACTGCTGGCAGTGACAGGCGTTGGTCAGGTATTGCTGGCCGTGCCGCGAGCGGAGGACATTCCGTCGGCGTTTACCGCGCTACGGCGATGCACCATGTCGCACGGCGTCCTGACATGATGCGCGAGGGTGAACCCAAACGCCGTCCCACGCGGGTGGGCGATGTGCTCGCGTCGGTGTTGGAGCGTGCAGGACTGACCGCACGCATGGCGCAGGCACAGGTGATTCCGGAGTGGCCATCGCTGGTGGGATCGCAGATCGCGGAGGTCACGGAGCCGGTGTCGCTGCAGCGCGATGGCACGCTGGTGGTGGCGGTGCGAACGCACGGGTGGATGACCGAACTCTCGATGATGGAACCCGAGCTGTTGAAGGCGCTGAACGCTGATGTGAGCCGTCCGGCCATCGTTCGTTTGCGGCTGGTGCTGAAGCGCTAGACTGGGGCTGGCGCCGAACTTTACAGTCGAGCGTAAGTGCTTGTGAAACAAGCATTTACGGATGTGCTGCCGAGTTGCTTTGTGCCTTGCATCGGTTTAGATTTGGGGGTTCCCCTGCACTTGAACACGAAGTGGGCTGCGACTACTTACAGGCCGCGCGCGCCGTGTTTTTCCCGCCACACCAGCTCTTACATGGCCAACGAGAACGCACAGCCGAACACCAACGGCTACGGCGCCGACAGCATTCAGGTCCTCAAGGGTCTCGAAGCGGTTCGCTTGCGCCCGGGCATGTACATCGGATCGACGTCTTCGCGTGGTTTGCATCACCTTGTGTACGAGGTGGTGGACAACTCCATCGACGAAGCGCTGGCCGGTCACGCGACCACCGTCACGGTGATCGTGCACCCGGATGATTCCATTACCGTGGAAGACGACGGCCGTGGAATTCCGGTGGATGTGCACCCGGTGGAAAAGTTGCCGGGTGTCGAGTTGGCAATGACAGTGCTGCACGCGGGCGGCAAGTTCGACAAGAACACCTACAAGGTGTCAGGCGGCTTGCACGGCGTTGGCGTGTCGGTGGTGAACGCGTTGTCGGAGCAGCTCAAGGTGTGGGTGAAGCGCGACGGCAAAGAGTACTACATGGACTTCAACCGCGGCATCACGACCACCAAGCTGAAGACGTTGGGTGACGTGGGTGCCAAAGAACGCGGTACCAAGATCTGGTTCAAGCCGGACCCGTTGATCTTCACGGAAACGTTGCGCTATGACTGGTCCACGCTGGCGTCGCGATTGCGTGAGCTGGCGTTTCTGAACAAGGGCATCACAATCACGCTTACCGATGAACGTGTCGGCGACGAGCGCAGCGAGACCTTCCACGCGCAGGGCGGTATTCGCGAGTTTGTGAAGTACCTGAACGCCAGTCGCAAGCCGATTCACCCCGAAGTGATTGCCATTGAAACCGAGCGCGATGATATCGCGATCGACCTTGGGCTGCAGTACAACGACGGCTATTCAGAGTCGGTGTTCTCGTTTGTGAACAACATCAACACGCACGAAGGTGGAACGCACCTCACCGGTTTCAAGAGTGCGCTCACGTCGGTGATCAACAAGTACATCGAGAAGTCCACCGTCCTCAACAAGAAGGACAAGGACATTCGCCTCAGCGGCGACGATGTGCGTGAAGGCATCGTTGCCGTGCTGTCCGTCAAGGTGCGCGAGCCGCAGTTTGAAGGGCAGACCAAGACCAAGCTCGGCAACTCTGAAGTGGAAGGCGCGGTGCGCACGGTCGTCAACGATCTGCTCACCACATACCTGCTGGAAAACCCGAAGGTCGCCAACATCATCATTGAAAAGGCGGTCTCGGCTGCGCGGGCACGTGAAGCCGCCCGCAAGGCGCGCGATCTCACGCGCAAAAAATCAGCGCTCGATGTTGGCAATCTGCCCGGCACGCTCGCCGACTGCTCACTGTCCGATCCTTCTCTCTGCGAGATCTATCTCGTTGAGGGCGATTCGGCCGGCGGTTCGGCCAAGCAGGGACGCAAGCGCGACTTCCAGGCCATTCTGCCGCTGCGCGGAAAGATCATCAACGTCGAGAAAGCACGCATCGACAAAGTGCTCTCCAACGAAGAAATCCGCACCATCATCACGGCGCTCGGCACCGGCATTCGCGAAGAATTCGATATCGCGAAGGCGCGCTACCACAAGGTCATCATCATGACCGACGCCGACGTGGACGGGGCACACATTCGCACGCTGCTGCTCACGTTCTTTTTCCGTCAAATGCCGGAGCTCATCGAGGCCGGCTACATGTACATCGCGCAGCCGCCGCTCTATCGCGTGGCCAAGGGCAAGGAAGAGTACTACGCCTACAGCGAAAAGGAGCGCGAAGTGATCTCGGAGCGCTTTGGCGAGCGGGCGAACGTGAATGTGCAGCGGTACAAGGGTCTTGGCGAAATGAATCCGGAGCAGCTCTGGAAGACGACCATGGATCCGGAAACGCGCAGCATGTTGCGGGTGACCATGGAAGACGCGGTGCTGGCCGACCAGACGTTCCAGATGCTCATGGGCGACGACGTGGAGCCGAGGCGATTGTTCATCGAGACGAACGCTCGGTTTGTGTCGAATCTGGACGTGTAGTCCGCGGAGGCCGCATCGACGCTGGTGCGTCTGGCACCGCGGTCGGTGCGGCGGTGTCACAACTGAGATTTGTGCAGGGTCGCCCCACCACCGGGGATCCGTGAGCGGCTCAACGGCTTCGCCGACAGCCGCCCACGGACCCCGGTGGCGGGGCTCCCGCGGGCATTTGGGGGGCAGGACGCACCGAGTCGGTGTGGGAGCGGCAGCGTCGCTGC
>JBGTOG010000436.1:0-16758 GCA_041742675.1 Gemmatimonadaceae bacterium
AGGGCGCGTTCCTCATGGGGTGCGTGCCGAATGATCGTGATTGCGATAGTTTCGAGCGGCCACAGCATCAGGTGACGATCACCCGCGCATTCCGCCTGGCATCCACCGAGACTACAGTCGCACAGTTTCGTCGGTTCGTGCGTGCCACTGGATATCAAACGGCAGCGGAGCGCGAAGGACGTGGCAGAATGGCCGACACAGCGGCGCCAGACTGGGAGTGGCGAGAGGGGCTGTATTGGCAACAGCCGTTGCACAAAGGCGTTGACGCTGATTCCATGTGGCCGGCGGTCCAGGTGGACGCAGATGATGCGTTTGCCTTCTGTGTGTGGGACGGTGCTCGACTGCCAACCGAAGCAGAGTGGGAGCACGCGGCACGCGGAAATCTGAAGAACGCCCGCTATCCCTGGAACGGCGAGTCGCTCGCACATGCTAACGGGACACCGCGCGCGAACGGCGCTGACGTTCAGCTCTACCGAACGATGCCGATGTGGGCGACCGCGAGAGACTACGATGATGGCTTCGCGGCGCTCGCTCCTGTAGCGTCTTACGCCCCGAATGACTTGGGGCTGTTTGACATGTCGGGCAACGTGTATGAGTGGACAGCAGACGCGTTCGACTCGCTCGCCTATTCCGGGCCTCATCCACGAGTCGATCCACTCGTGATCAATGCATCCGGAACTCGCATCGCGCGAGGCGGCACATGGGGTTACCCACCAGAGCACCTTCGCGTGTCCTTTCGCGCATATTTTTCCGCTTCGGGATTCTGGACCGCGACGTTGGGCTTTCGGTGTGCGAGGGATGGTTAGGTGCCATCCGAATGTTCGCGACGAGTGCGGTCAGGCGCACTGCTCGAGTGTGCCAAAAAGCGTTCTCACTCGACCCTCAGATGATGCCGAACAGTCATTCACGTCCCGCACGTTGGGCTTCCACCCTCGACATCTGCGGCGCGGCAAGCGCCGCGATGTGTGCGGCGCACTGCGTCGCGACCGGGATGTTCGTCTCGGTACTGCCTTTGCTCGGCGCACGAGCACTCGTGAACGAGAGTATCGAGCAGGGGTTTATCGCCGCTGCACTGATCCTGGGTGTGATCAGCATCGGGCTCGGACTACGCGCGCACCGTCAGCGAACGCCCGCGCTGTTGCTGATCGCCGGGCTCGCGACCCTGCTTGCGGTGCGGCCGCGGTTTGATGAAGGCACGCTGGTGGAGGTGCTCATCGTGATTGCGGGTGCGGCACTGCTTGTCGCGGCGCACTGGCGCAACCAGCGCGCCGAACGGGTCGTGCGGGGAGGCGATGCGGTCTGCAATGTCGGCACACAAGCCTCGGTACGTCCGTCACCTGCCGCTGACTAGTTCGCACCCCTTGAGAGGCAACTTTGAAACGCGTTTTCACGGTCGTCCTATTTGCAGTGGTCGCGGCGTGCACCACGACAACACGGTCAACGTCGACCTCCCCCTCGTTGTCAACGGCTCCGAGCGCGATGCAGAATGCAGAGCACTCGCCAGCACCAAGTTGCTTCCGTGTTGATTCGCTCCCCGCAGACGTGCGTAGCCTGGCCGAGCGCGTGTTGCTCGAGGCTGGCGATGGAGAAGCGCTGTACACACTCGCGGGCGGGCTGAAACCGATATCGTCCGGCCGATCATTCTCGTACCAGATCGCGCCTGCGGTGCCTGCGGCGATGCTCGACTCGCTCGAACAGCTGCGCCGCGCGATTGCGGCACTGTCCTGCGGCAACATTGGTGCGTTTGTACACGTGTTCACGGCGACGCAGTCTCGAGCCGATGGGCAAATGACGCGTGTTGCTGAAATCATCGTGTTTCACCGGCCATCCGTGGCAGCAACGATCTCTCGTCACTCACAGTTCTTCGGCACGCTCGGCATCACGCCATCGGCAGACGTGCGAGAAGTACTCGCCGCGGTGGAGAACGCACCGCGCGCTGCACGGTGGCGCGGGTACGGATTGTTGTTCGGTTACCCGGAGCACGCAGTCAACTTCTTCGTTCGTGCCGGCATCGAAGGCGACAGCACCGGCACACTCGTGCCGCGCGATTTCCTCCGCATAGAGACGTTCCGGAAGTTTGCGGACGGCGAGGGTAAACCACCAACCCTCTCGAGTTTTGTCTACGCGGTGCCCAAGGGAGCGAGCGAGCAACAAGACGATCGCCTGCTGCGGGAGGCCGCCGCACCAGTCTACGCACGCTACTTACGGGAGCGCTCGGAACACGTGCGTTCAGACTCGAGCGGTGCGATCGCGTTGTGGAGAGCGTGGCTGACGAACGTCACTCCGCAACCCAATCGGCCATGATAGGTCAATCGCGGCGTTGCTGTCTTTCGCTCGCCCTCGTGCTGTGCGCATTCACAAGTGCGCGGCTCGCCTCGCAGACGGCGCAATCCGGCGATGCACAACTCGGCGGCAAGACGGCGCCAAGCGCTCTGCTCACGCGGGCAGTGCGCGTTACTCAACCCATCGCGGTTGACGGCCGTCTCAATGAAGCCGACTGGCACACCGCACCCGAGATCAGCGGGTTTCGTCAGGTCGAACCGGAGAACGGCGCGCCGAGCGCCTTCACCACTCGCGTGCGTGTGTTGTTCGACGCTGAGTATCTGTACGTGGGCGCGTGGTGCATCGACAGCGCTGGCCTGAGCGGCACGCGAGTGCAGGATTTGCGACGGAAGTGGGATTACTTCGCCAACGACCACTTTTCCGTGGTCATCGATCCGCTCAACAGCGAACGCAACTCGGTGGCGTTTCAGACGACGCCCTTTGGCGCGCAGCGGGAACTCGAAGTGTACGATGGCGGCGGACAGTACAACCGCGAATGGGAAGCGGTGTGGCGTGTCCGAACGGAACGCAGCGATTCGGGATGGACGGCGGAGTTTGCCATTCCGTGGGCGTCGCTGCGTTACCGCATGGACGACCCTTCGTGGACGATCAACTTCTCGCGCCTGGTGCGGCGCACCAACGAGCTGAGTGCGTGGGGCCCCTGGCCCAGACAGTTCACACAGCACCGGCTGGAGTTCGCTGGGCGCCTGGAAGGTGTGCAGCCACCACCGCCATCACGCAATCTGCGCATCAGGCCATACGTACTCTCGAGTGGCGACCGGTTGACGGGCGGTCCGCCCGGCACATCACGCAGCACGCGCGTTGAGCCACAGCTCGGCGGCGAAGCCACGTGGGCACCCACATCGAACGCCGTGCTCGATCTCACGGTGAATACAGACTTTGCACAAGCCGATGTGGATCGACAGGTCATCAACCTGACGCGCTTCTCCGTCTTTTTTCCGGAGCGTCGACAGTTCTTCCTCGAGAATGCTTCGCTGTTTTCGCTGGGATCGCAGGGTCGCTTCGTGGTGGCGCCATTCTTCAGTCGTCGCATCGGGCTGGGCGACGACGGCGAAGCGCTGCCCATCGATGCCGGCGCGCGCTTCGTCAACCGTGACGCGAGCAGCAGCGTGGGTGCGCTTGTCATTCGACAACGCGGTGACGGCGATCAAGGTGCATCCACCTTTGGCGTGGTGCGCGGCGTGCGCAACGTTGGCGCGCAGAACCGGGCGGGGGGATTGCTCGCCGTTCGCAGCGATGGCCCCGCAAACGGACTCGGCGGGCGAACCAGCGTGGTCGCGGCGGTGGATGGATTCCTGCGCATCAGTCCGGAGACCGAAGCCAATGGCATGCTCTCCGCGTTTCGTGATGACGACGGATCGGAGGGTGTCGCGGCGACGTACTTCGCCGGACGCACCACACCCAAACTCTATACCGGCTTTCTGGGCGCGGTAGTGACACGCGGTTATACGCCGCCCACCGGATTCGTGTCGCGCACCGATGTCGTGCTGTCGAGCCCGGCGATCATCGGCGACCTGCGTCCGGCATGGAAACCGTCGTGGCTGCGCAACTTCCGGCCGGCGCTTGTTGCGTATCTCTTCCACGGTCCAACCGATGCACGTCTGCAGGAGGGCTTTGTTGAAGCCTACGTGGACGTGATCGCACAGAACGGTGCACTTTTCTACCCGTACGTGCAGCAGCACTATCAACGCCCCACGGTACTCACGCCACTGCTGCCCGGCGTCACCATCGCCCCCGGCACACACGACTACGTGCGAACGGGCGCGCTGTTCAGCAGCGATCAGAGCCGGCGTGCCAGTACGCGGGTACGCGCGTCCACCGGCACATTTTTTGACGGCAGGCTCGATGATCTCGAAGCGAGTGGACGCGTGGCGCCCATCCCGCATGTGAATTTCGGCGTGACGTACCTTGCCAATCGCCTCCAGTCCATCGGAACGAGCGATACCAGCTTCACCACACATCTCGTGGCGCCGGAGCTGCGTGTTTCGCTCAACCCGCGTGTGCAGCTCACCGCGTTCTACCAGTACAACACCAGTGCGCAGAGCAGTTCACTCAACGCACGATTCTCCTGGGAGTTCTCGCCGCTTTCGTACCTGTACGTGGTGATCAATGAACGCGCGCCGCTTGCCGGTGCGCCGCTGAGTTTCGCCACCGCGCAGCAAGTTGTGATCAAGGCAACGTGGCTGCGCCAGTTCTAGGTGGTCGTCGCGGCCGCTGACGTGTTGGCAGTGCTCACAGCCGCGAGAGTTGATTCGCGCTCATCGCCTTCGTCCGTTTGATCCACCATTTCCCATGCCGGAAACGGATCGGCGTACTGCTCCCATGATGACATGCCTTCGAGCATTTCTTCAGGCGTCAACAGACAGACATCGAGCCGTGCCGTAATCGCGATCTCGTCAATGCGCTGGCCAATGATCGCCAGTTCATGACGTCGGTCGCCAAGATCGGGATGCCAACGGTCCTGCAGTTCCGCGAGCTCCAGCTCGTCCACCTCCCACTCATCGCGAGGGACCGCCGCATACCAGATGCCGGCCGGCAACACCTCGAGCATCTGTCCGGCCTGTGACCACGATGCCATGAAGCGCGGACGCGAGGCCAGCCAGAAATAGCCCTTGGCGCGCAGGACGCCTGGCAGTCCCGTCATCACCAGTTCCCACAAACGAAGCGGATGAAACGGACGCTTTGCGCGATAGACGAAGCTGGAGATGCCGTACTCTTCGGTCTCCGGCACATGAATGCCCGCCAGCTCTTTCTGCCAGCCCGGAGCTGCTTCCGCCTTCTCGAAATCAAAGCGTCCGGTGCCGAGCAGACGCGACGGATCAACGGTGCCGCGCGTGGCCGTGATGCGTTCCGCATCCGGATTGAGGTGCGCGAGTATGGCGTGCAGTTCGCCAAGCTGCGCGTCGGTGACAAGATCCGTCTTGTTGATCACGATCACGTCGCCGAACTCCACCTGATCGACTAACAGATCGGCAATGGTGCGTTCGTCGTCATCGCCCAGCGCGAGCTGTCGCGCGCGCAGGTCATCGAGAGAACCAAGATCGGCGAGGAAGCGGCTCGCATCAACCACCGTGACCATTGTGTCGAGGCGCGCCAGCTGCGCCAGTGACGTGCCCTGCTCGGTTTCGAAGGTGAACGTGGCGGCCACAGGAAGCGGCTCGCCAATACCGGTGGATTCGATGAGCAGGTAGTCGAAGCGTCCCTCACGAGCGAGCGCGGCCACTTCGATCAGCAGGTCTTCCCGGAGCGTGCAGCAGATGCAGCCATTGGTGAGTTCGACCAGTCGTTCGTCAGTGCGAGAGAGAGCTGCCGTACCACCGCGCACGAGCTGCGCATCGATATTCACCTCGCTCATGTCGTTCACGATCACAGCGACTCGTAGCCCGGCGCGATTGCTCAGCACGTGATTGAGCAATGTCGTCTTGCCAGCGCCGAGGAACCCGGAGAGTACGGTCACGGGCAGTCGCATGTCGGATGCGGTAGCACGCGTCATCATGGCGTTGCGTTGCCCTTGTCGTTCACCACCGTCAGACCAACCTGTTTCGTGTCCGACAGCAGCTGTACCTTCACCGAGCGCACACCCGGAAAGGCCTTCGAGAAGCCGAACGCGATCGGTTTGCCGGCTGGTGCAACACGGCAGGCGAGCGAGTACCGTGCCAACACGTCGCCGTGACCGCCTTTGTCCTCGACCGCGCCAACGGATGACGCGGTAAGAGTGCAGCCGAGCGATGCGTCGAACTGCACCATTGTCAGTGCGCCTGTTCTGAGTGCGACAAACGCAGAGTCACGCCGAGCGCGTTCTGCAGCGTTGCGAGGCTCGCGTTCAAAACCGTAGAGATCCTCGGCTGGTGCGCGAAACTCCAGTGTGCCGCTGCGTCCTTCAATGGCGATGTCCAGCGTGGCCTCACCGTGCGTGTGCCGCTTCGTCTGCGCGGACAGCTCGGTAATGGAGAGAAGCAGGCCGGTTGCAACGAGCAATGTTCGTGTGATCCGCATGGAATTGATCCTCGCTAACGGTAGGGTGTGATGCGATCAGCCGACATCTGGAATCCGACGGCACCGTAGATGCTCTGATAGTTCTTGATGGAAAGGCGACCTTCAATCCATACTGGTTCGAAGAGGGACACGCGCTGCTTGCCTTTGCTGATGCGCACAAAGACGAGTTGGTTCGGCGGTGGCGGTGGCGTGTGTACACACGCGCCGAAATACGGCACCAGCAGGAACTCGGTCACCTCATCCTGAAAGTCGTCGAGTGGCACAATGAAGCCTGGGACGCGCACCAGCTTGCCATCGAGCTTTCGCAGCTCGTCGCTCATCGAGCCGTTGACATAGTTGAGCGTGCGCAACAAACCCCAGCCGATCGTATGGGACAGGCGCGGCTGTATCGATTCCTCACTCGTCGGGCTTGGCACGTACTCAGCTTCGGTCTGGTGTCCCGATTGTACAGGAAGAGCGTCGCTTGTCGGCGGTACGTCGTACAGGTCGGCTGAGTCGAGAGGTCTGGGTCGCACTGACCAGCCGATTGCGAACACGCTGACGCATAGCATGGCCACCATGCTGCGCCACGACATAGCAGACATCAGCGGATCTCCGGCATTGCGTCGCGCGCCTGATCATCAGCGAACTCGCGCCACGCCTTTGCCAGAAACGGGGGCTGCGAATGCCGACGTCGCACGGCGCGAGGTCGACGTGCCTGCGCATTGGCTCGATGTGCCGCGCCGAGCGTGTGTTTCGCCCATGTCTCATAGTCAATGACACAGCGCGCGACGGACACGAGGCTTTGACGCACTGCTCGCCACTGCTGCGATGTTTGTGGGAACACGCGCGCTGGGAGGTCATTGCGTGTGCCGGCCTTGGCATGCAGGGGGCATGTACTGAGACCGAGCGAGCTCTCATGTCGAACGAGGATCAGCGATCCATCGCTGCCGTGTCCAGCGTGCGTTGCACAGATCCCGAAGCCCCACACGGTGAGGCTGGACAGGTCGTGTAGTGCGGGTGGCACGTTTCCGGTCGATTGCAACGTGTACGCCGTTGAGCGCTGAGTGCCGTCCTGAGGGCCACGGACGCGATCGAAGCCATACGCCAAGAGTGCATTGCCCTGCGCGTGCTGAATGTCCTGGCCCCAGTACCAGAGCTGCCAGTCGAGCAGCGCGACCAGTGCGCGGCGCGACGCTAGCGGTATCGACAGATCTCGAGCATGCTCGGCCGCTGAGGCTTTCAGTGCCGATTCGGCCATCGTCGACCGCTTGCCGAGGGTGTCGCCGATTGGCCAGGGTAGCGCGGCAGGTGCGAGCACAGCAAAGACCCGTAGAAGCGTCAAGAGAACGAAATGGTGATGCGAACCCGATATCATTAAGGATAGGCGCTCGTACGACTGTATGCAAGCGAGTGGGAGCGCCGATGTAGCCGCTTATGGTGGTCCCGGACACGGACAACGGCAGATCCACCACAGTGCGACGACACAGAACTGAAGCGCCGGCGGCAACGCCATTGGTGCCCAATGGTGCCCAATGTTTCAGACTTTTGCGCTCACTCGGTGAGCGGTGCGTACAAAGAATGCCCGTTTCTCAGAGTGAAAACACCCCCCAGTGAGCGCAAACCGTGAGCGTCCATCAGGCTTCCCAAGCTGGACGTCGCCGGTTCGAGTCCGGTCGCCCGCTCTGTAAGTGCAGTATATTCAATGACTTAACACGCGGTCGCCTCCTTTTCGGAGGCGGCCGCGTGTTGCGTGCTGCCCAGCTGTTTTCGTGTTGCTGTCTTGGCACGACGTCGTCCCGCAAACGGAGCTAATGGTGACAGTCGGCCGTGTCGCTAGCGCGGCGGCAGCACGACAGCCCGGCTCGATACAACGGCACCCACCACGCCAAGCCCACCGCTCACCCCCGCCTGATTGCGAAACGGTGGGACCAGATAGGCAGCTGCGTTTGCATCATACGCAGTTACCTGAATGCTGTCCGCTCGCTCCAGCTCAAATGGTGTGAGCGTCGAATCGATGTTGAACCTCGGAGTACGAAGGGATCTGATTCCCCACCGTCCGCCCGCGGTCCAGAGCGACGTAGCTGCATCACCTTCAAAGCGCAGAATGCGGCTGCCGTTCTCAATACTTATGGTTGGTACGGGGGTACCCGGAACGCGCATCGCGCCGTGCAGCACGGTTCCCTCGGCGACCACGCGAAGCACGAGCGAGTCGCCCGGTTGAACATCATGAACGCCGAGCATTCCGCTATGGCCGACGGCGCGCCATCGCAGGTTGCCATCTTGTGCAGAATAGTTCGGCAAACTCCCGAACTCTCGTGGCACCACCGGACCGTTTCGCTGAACGATGTCGAACGCGAGCTGGCGTCCATCGCTCGCGCGATAAGCCTCGACCGACTCCACGGAGAGATATTGTGCGTCATACGGCAGTGCGGCTGTAGCGGCAAGCGCGTACGCATCGCCGCTCGGCGTTTGCGACGCATCGAGCTGCAAGATGAAATACAGCGCCGGCGTCGGGACCGAGGAGATGAGGGGCGCAGAGCCGTCGCAGGCTGTCGTGAACAGCGCGAGGGACGCGACGATGAACAGACGCGAACACTCGCGAATCCGTCGGGCGGATCGAACGCGTGTGATTCTGTGCGGCATCACCAACGCAGCTCCATCCCGAGAGATGGTAGAAACGGGACGCCAGTCTGGGGCGGCAAGCGCGCGCCTTCAGGTAGCGATGCGAGACCATCCAGTCGAATCCCCATGACGTTGTCGCGCGCCAGCAGGTTGATTAACTGAAAGGTGAGCGCCGCGTCCGCAGATGCAATTCGTCCTCTCCATCGAAACATGGCATCAACGCGCACATAATCTGGAAGCCGCGCAGAGTTCAACTCTCCGAAGCGTGTCCGAAACGACTGGTTGCCACCCACTGGATACAGCATCGCACCATTGACTGGTGTTACGACGGTACCGCTGCGCCACGAGACCACGCTGCTCAACTCAAAGCGGCGGCCAATCGGTACCGACGCGAGCGTAGACAACGTATGCGGAATATCCCACGCCGCTCGCACGTCAGCTGCGCTGTCTCGCTGCCACGCTCGTTGCCACGTGTACGCGACCTGCAGGCTAGCCCCACTCGCGGACCGCCCACTCATGGTCGTGGAGACACCATACGCCCGTCCGCTCGTGCGAGCGAACTGCAGCTGACCATCCACGAGTTCAACCGAACCGGACGGACCGATGTTCGACGTTGGCACAGTGCGGTCGGCGAAACTCCTGACGAACGTGGTGATCTCAACGCGCGCGTCGCGCGGTTGTGACATCGCGGCGCCGTTGAAGGCGAGCGTCAGCGCTCCCGCGTCCATGCGACGTGGGCGGTCGAACAAGAAGACGGGCGGTGGATCTCCAGCCACTTGCGGCTCACCATATTGACTGTCGAACTGCCATCGGCGCGCGAGCGATGCGCCCACTCCGATCTGGGGGCTGGCTCGCCATTCGGCATTGAGTTGTGGCGCGACATACACGCCGTCATTACTTCGGGTGAGTCGCGCCCCACCGTCGAAGGCAACGCGTCCGACAGTTGAGCCTCCGGCGATGGCCGCATGGAGCAGCTGTTGCCGCGATTGCTGCGAAAAAGGCGTTGGCAACAGGGGATTGTCAATGCGTCCCCGATTCCATGCGTACTCGTGACGGCGCGTGTCGAGTGAGGCGTGCACGTCAAGCCATCGGCGTTCCCTTCGCGCGGTGGCGTCAATACTTGCGGCGTCCCATCGCTGCAGTGCTTCCGGGACCCCGGAGGCCTCGCCCTGCATGACTCGCTGCGTGCGAAACCGACTTCGTGACGCGCGCATGGACCAATCAAGTCCGAGACCGCGGGCCCTGAGGGTCGCACCCGCGAGTGCCTCGTGCGTCTCAAGGCCACTGCGCACGCCGTTGACCAGGGTGCGAGGTGCGTTGTAGGCCCCGAAGCCAAGCACCGTCGCTTCGGCGTGCGAACCCAGCGGCATCCCGACGCGTACCAGCCCATCGCGAAATCCCGGCGTGTTGTCGCTGAGCACGCGCTCCAAGAGCGAGCTAGTCCAGGTGCTGCGTGCACTCACGAGTGTGCGTGCGCTCCCGATGGGTGCCGTTACGGTTGCATTCGCGGCAGCGAGCGAGACACCGAGCTCACCATGCGGCTGCGTCTCGGCCGTCCGCGTCTCAAGCGCAATCACCCCGCCAACGCGCGACCGCTTCGATGCTGACACCTGGTGCATCATCACATCCGCGCGATCGAGTGCGGCGAGGTTGAATGCGCCAAGCAAACCATCGAAGTGCAGACCGTGCTGCAGCGGATGCCCGTCGAGTGTCACCAGCGATTCATCACCCGCAGCGCCCGCGAGATATAAGCGCGGTCGTATGTCGTTCGGCTGCGCAATTCCGCCGATCAGCGGGAGGACACGCAGAATGTCCGGTTCACCCAAGGGAGGAAGTCGTCTCGCCACGTCTCGCGTTATGCGCGCTCCTCCGAGGGCGGGTCGATCGGTGGACACCTCGACGACGCCGAGCAACTCGGCAAGGGCGGTCAAGGTGATTCGGATGGTGTCGTTCGGTGCGACGTTAAGGCGCAGCGAGTCGGCGGACACTGAGAGTGCGCGGAATCCCAGCGCTCGAATGCGGATCGTGCCGGTCATTTCCGATTCAGGCAGCGCGACGTGCCCCTCGCGGTCCGTGGTGAGTGGGCGCGTGGAGCCTCCCGTAGTAAACACCGCACCAGCCACCGGCACGTTGCGGTCGGACATCGCCTTGATCCACCGCTGTTGCGTCTGCGCCGCGCGCGGGGTGAGCAGCAGTGCGATCAGCACGATCCACCGTACTGGACGCACATGCTGGACAGCGGACGCTACCGACCGGCATTGTCTAATCGGAGGGATCACCTGCTGCCTTACTTTGGAGGTGCTTGCTGCTTCGGAGCGGCAGAGCGCAGCGACTCGTAGCAATTGGGGTCTCCCGGATCGCACTGACCGGTGTTCACGTTGAAATCAAACTCTTTTTGTTGCCAGTACTCATTGCCGTCGGTGACATCGAGAACGATTTGATGAAATGTCGAGGGTGTCGGAAACGACATGTATATGCTTGCGCCTTGGCCGACAAGGACACCGTCGCGATACCAACGATAGGAGTACGGCGCCGTTCCGCCTGGCACATAGTTCACCGAGTATTGGTGAGTAGAACCAGCTTGCACAAGATACGGACCGGTAACTCCGATGGAAGGCGGGGGAGATACGTATGGGAGCCATTCCACGTTAAAATTCACCTCGCGCCACGAAACTACGGTGCCATTCGGAGGCAGATTCCACGGACAAAAGAAGGTTCCGTAGACTGGGCTCGTAACGTTGCACTTGAACTGCGTGTTCACGGCTTGAAACGTCGGGAAGAAGAAGTTTTTTCCGTACCAGTTGACAGTGGAGGAACTTGCCACGGTCAGATCGTACGTGCCCAGGTCGTCATTCCACCACCATCCATCTTCCTCGAAGACATGGAGTTCAACGTAGGAGCCTGGACGCGGACCAGCGCTGATTATCGGAAGGTTCACAGCACCGACGAACTCATTGTAGCCGTCCACATGTAGGGTAGCACTTCGAATCTCAGAGTTGTCAATTGTTCTACGCAACTTCGCGCGAAAGCGAAGCTCAAGTGGATTTGTAGTCGACCCGAAGTCTGTAGCCTCAACCATCATCAGGCCCTTCAACGCCACACCGTTGAAGCTTGACGAACTGGCGATAGCACTCAAAAGCGGGCTCGGAACAACGTCAAGGAAGGATATAGTCGTGTCGCCTGATTGATTGATTGCGACGAGAAGGGCTCCGCCGTCGTCTCCGCTGGAAATACTCGCGCCTTCCACTGCAATGTGGCTCGCACGTCTGCGCGGCGTGATCGCTGCTGGCTCCAGAAGAAGGACGGCTGCATCAGAGGCAACCCGAAGGTTCGACCCCAGATCCGAAGATTCTCCCGTGGTCGAGAAGGCCCGTTCTGCGCGGCCAGACACCGCAGCAGCGACCAAGAGGCGTTCTGCAGCCTTCCAGTTGAGTCTATCCGCCTTCGATGGCATCCAGACATGCAGCGAGTTCAGTGCTTCTTCGGAGAGAAGCGACGCCCCTGCATCGGCAAGCCCAGCCTCGAACTCCTTTCTTAACCCATCACCCCCAGGAGCTGTGAGTAGAGTCGCAAGCGAGACCTTGTGTTGCGCTAGCGGGGAGCGCTGCAGTGCGCTCAAGAGATGCATTCGGTGATTCGGACTACTCAGAGCGGCAGCAAGCGAGGCGGCGACCTTCTCGTCATCAGTCAAAGAACGATCGAGCCTCGCGAGCGACGAACTGACGGCGGTGGTAGGATCGTCCGGTCCCGAACATGCAACTGCCGCCAATGCCAGGCAAACAGCGATCGCGCGGCGCGCTGCATCCTTCATTTGTAATTTCACTGCGAATCCTCCTGAAGTGGGTGGAGAACCGACTGCGGACGCTGGGAGAGTTCGGTTGCGGGTCGCGAACGACTGTGTGTGTGGTGCCGGAGAAGACAACTACAACACGTTCTTGAGACGTTCATTGTCAGCCCGCTCCCCATGCCGACAGCATATTCTGTGGCGAGAAGCTTTACTGTATCACTATCGGACACCACACTTCCGCTAGACCCAGATCATCGTGTCGAAGCCGAGGGGACAACTACCGTCCGACGCCACGGACACGGTATCTGCGCTCGTCACCGTGATTCCGGCAGGCGCGCACACAATGGACTGGCGCATCTCGTTTGCCCGCTCCAGCTCCGTCGCGCTCTCGCGGCACCCGGAGATTCCAGCAAGCACCAGAAAGACCAGCGCTGCTCTGTTCGACAGCCGCCGGCGTGGGTTATTTTTGAACATGCGTCACTCCGTAGTTGGGGTTGGAGTGGCATGAGATCGCGGTTCCCTAGGCCTGATGCGGTCTCAACAAAGGACAGGGCGTATCGCTTTCGGACGGCTTTTCACTTTCGCCTGTTAGCGGTGATCCATGGTGCAAGCGGCGCGCCAACTCGTTGGCGACGGGATACCGAACGAGATCACCAGTCAGCTGCTTCGTAGCGCGCCAGTGCGCGATGAGGACGTGGCGGCCACGTTGGTACTCAGCGTTTCCTGGTTGCAGGGGTGTGAACGTCTGCAAGCACCGCCGGATTGGTTGGTTTCGAGAGCTCGAAAGAGCGTGCAACAGTTGCCGCCGCAGCATTCTGCGCAGCTCGATGTACACCCCGCAGCGGAGTGGATGCTGCTCGTCTCGCTCGCCGATTCAATCGGTGGGTTCGAGATCGCTCGTGTGCTGCTGGACGAAATCGAGCGTCTCCTGGGTGCTGACAGCCTGCCGCGCTCCGCGGCGGACGTTGCGCTCGATCCGATGCTACTCGCCGATTACAACATTCGCGCGCTCATGTGTGCGCGTCGCGGTCGACTGGCGCGTCAACAAGGAGATGTTGAGTCCGCGGCCGAGTGGTATCGTGACGGGCTCCGGCTGGTTCGGGGATTGCCGAAAGCTGATGGCTGGGCGACATGCACATTGGGTTTGGCTGTCAGCGCACAGAGTGTGGGAAACTTTCCCGAGATGACGCGCCGCTGTCGTACTGTGCTGCGGGCGGGCGCAACGATCGCGCAACACCACGTGTACGGCGCGCATCTGACGTTGGCCGTCGCGCACCGGAGGCGCGGTGAGTTAGAACGCGCGCTGCATCACGCGTGGTCCGCTTTTGAGCTCGCCGACAACAGTGAGGAGAACCGCCAGCAGTGCTTGATCAACGTGGCGGAGATTTCACTGCGACTGGGACAAGCATCCGCGGCGCGAAACGGTTTCGTCGTGCTGTTGCAGCAGGAGCAACCTGAGCGCAATCGCATTCCAGCACACGCGGGATTGCTCGAGGCAGAGACGCTGCTTTGGCAAGCATCAGGTGACGCTGACACGACAAGAGTGCGAGGTCGAATCGAGAAGTTGCTTGTCGACGCGGATGCATGTCAACAACCGTACGAACGAATCAAGGCGCTGCTTGGCGCGTTGAGTGCCGCAGTGACCATCGGGTGGTGGGAGCAGGCACGCCGCGTCGACCATCGCATTGAAGGTGAGCTCGCCGCTGCCGTGAGAAGCGGGACGACATTCCGAGAGTTTGAGTTTCGCCGCGATTCGATTCTTGCGCAGCTCGCGTCGGCGGAAAAGGCCGATGACCGTGCACCCGGAGAGCCGCTTGCACCGGAGCAGCAGGGCATAGGGGCACGAACCAGAAAGACGCTCGCTCGTTTGATGGTTCTCAGCACCATCGACGATGTCTCCTAAACAGCCCGGACCGCGACTGCAGTGTACGGTGGCTGGTACCACCCTGTTGGGTCTCTCGCTTCCGGCGCCAATCCGGGCTCTGGTCACCGGAGCAGTCCCTGCTGACGTGCGTTTCCAGATGACCTCAAGTCTCGAAGAGCTGTCGACGCTATCGGCGTCAATGAGTGCACCAGTACTCCTGTACTGTTTGCCCATGGAGCATGACAAACGCTCGCTAGACGAAGTGCTCGAGATTCACGAAGCGCTTGGTGGACGTCTCAGATCACTGCCGGCAGCGGCGCTGTGTAGCGGGGCGTCGGTGGACGCGCGATTGGTGACGTCACTTCGCGCGCTTCACCACGTGCACCTGCTGACGCTCGACGCTCCCAACCCCTCTGGGTTGCTGTGGCACTCCCTTGAGCGGTTGCTGGCCGCTCGGATCTCCTCGGCACTGTTGCAGGCGATTGGCGCCGTCGACTCTATGCTTGTCCGAAGCGTTCTGTCGATCGCACTGCGCTGCGCTGGTCAAGGTATTCAAGTCGCAGACATCGCTAAAGCCCTTCATATGCACGAACGAACGTTGCGCCGCAGGCTACGGGCTGAGGCGGGCGCGCTCACTGTACAAGATCTCATTGGCTGGGCGCGAGTTCTGCTTGTTGCATGGCACCTGCGGGAGCGAGATCGACCGGTGGTGGACATTGCGAATGCACTGTCATTTTCGGCCGCGTCCAACTTGCATCGCACCGTCCGGGAGTACACGGGTGTGACTGTTGGTGCGCTTCGGAGTGCTGATCCGGTGACGACGGTTGCGGAGGCCTTTCGAGCCGCGATTCAGTGCGCGGCGGGGCAGAGCGTGCTCCAGAGCGACGACGGGGGGGCTCACACCCTCGGGTCTGCCGCCTGACTTACTCGGGACCAGTGCGTCACGGGGGCTGCCTACCCGACACCGGCGCGAGCTTGCGTGTGTCGTCGCGCGGTTGGCGAGGGGCGCAGGGCGAATCAAATGGTGCCCATTGGTGCCCAATGTTTCCGGCTTTTCCGCTCACTCCTTGAGCGCTGCGTACAGCTTTCGCGCGATGTTCAGAGGGAAAACACCCCCGATGGGCGCAAATCGTGAGCGTCGATCAGGCTTCCCAAGCTGGACGTCGCCGGTTCGAGTCCGGTCGCCCGCTCTCAAGAAAATCAACGACTTACGCTGACGGGGTGCCTCTCTTGGTGCCCCGTTCGCACATCTGATGTGCGAAACGTGCGCGAATGGTCATTGGAGGCTGCCGTGGACGCAGGATCGGGGTGGTGGTGGCTCGTCTCGGTCACGCCGAGTGCTCTTGTCGTCGGCGCGCTATTCTTCGGCCGCGAGTACTTCCGCAACAAGATTCGTGCCGAGGTTGACGCCAGCGTGCAGCAGCGTCTTGATGACCATCGGAACGAACTCGCAAAGGACCTGGCGAAGTACAGCTCTCAGCTCGAGGCCGAGAGCGAACGTCTCCGGGCGAAGCACGGGCGTGAGTTGACGGATTTCGCCCACTACGCCGAGAAGCGGCACGAGGCGATCAGGGCGCTCTATGCGGAAATGCTGCTGGCGTACACTGAGGCTCGCTCGGCTCATTTCCTCCGAGCGGACCGGGTCGACGGCGCAGAGGCTCTCGGCAAAGCTCTAAGCCGAGCGCAGGGCGCACATGCCAACCACGTGCTCTATCTTCCGGAAACCGTCGACTTCGCGGCGAGTGAGTTCATTACCGCGATCATCAAGCTCTGGGCGGACGTTATGGCTTATGTCCCGTCAGAAGACCCAGAGCGGTGGGGGCTATGGGATGCGCTAGACGACTCCCTGAAAGCTCTGCGCTCGGTATCTCGCAGAGCGCTGCGTTTCCCTGACGTCGATATGGCCGCGCTCACCCCACTCGCCGCGGCTTCCGCGACAGCGACGATTCCAGCGCCGTAACTGCCTGCGCCTGAATGTCGGGCGTCACGTGGCTGTAGATGTCGAGCGTGGTTGATGTCTTCGCGTGGCCAAGGCGATCCGCGACGATCTTCGGGTGCACACCACTGCGCAGCAGCAGCGTGGCCATCGAATGCCGGCAACCGTACAGCGTGAGGGGCGGGAAGGCGGCGTCACGCATCGCCTTCGCCTCGGCATTCTCGCGTT
>JBGTOG010000437.1:0-21566 GCA_041742675.1 Gemmatimonadaceae bacterium
GCCCGCCACCGCAACTCCGCGCCGCGGATGGTGTGCTCTCCGCCGAACTCGCCGCCGTCGAACGTGGCGACTCCGCACCATGGCGCGGTCCGGCAGATTCAGACCCCGATCGCGAAGATGTAGGTTGATAGATCGTTTTCCTGGCTTCCCACAATCCATACCTCATGTTTTCACGCAGTTTTTATCTGATCATGCACATTGTCGGCATCGTGCTCATGTTCGCGGCCATTGGCGGCGTGGCGGTGCACGCGGCCAACGGCGGCACAAAGAGCGGCAGCAGCACGCGCAAACTGGTGACCACCTGGCATGGCCTTGGCGCACTGCTGGTACTCGTTGGTGGATTCGGCATGCTGGCGCGACTCGGTATGCAGCACGGCGCCGGGTTTCCCACGTGGCTGTGGATCAAGATCGCGATCTGGCTGGTGTTGAGCGCAGTGGTGCTGTTGCCGTATCGCAAACCGGAGTTGGCCCGTCCGTTTTTTGTGGTGCTGCCCGTGCTCGCCGGCCTCGCGGCGTACATGGCGGTCTACAAGCCGCTCAGCTGACACACATCGCCGCTCCCCAACACCCGTGAGGGCGCGCATGACGCACCGCGCATGAACGTGCTCGTACTCAATGCCGGTTCGGCGACGCTGAAGTTTCAGGTCGTGCGTACGGATGACGACGCCATCGCCACTGGTAGCGACGACAAACTTGCGCGCGGCCAGATCGAACGCATTGGTGGCGAAGCGGTGATTTCGGTGCGCGGTTTGGACGGCGTTGCATCGCGGCACACGGCACCGCTGCGCGATCTGGCCGCGGCGGTGGAGTGGCTGGTGGAGTGGGTCACATCACGCGACAGTGCGACGTCGCTGTCATCACGCGCCGAACTGCATGCGGTCGGACATCGCGTCGTGCACGGCGGCGAACGGTTCTCCACCTCGGTTCGCATCACGCCGGACGTCACGCACGGCATCGAGGAGATGATCGAGCTCGCGCCGTTGCACAATCCGCACAACCTCGCGGGCATTCGTGCGGCGCAGCGGGCGCTGGGTGATGGCGTGCCGCAAGTTGCCGTGTTCGATACGGCGTTTCATCAAACGCTTGCAGAACACGCGTACTTGTACGCGATTCCGTATCCGCTGTACCGGCGACACAAGGTACGCCGCTACGGATTTCATGGCACCTCGCATCGATCGGTCGCGTATCGGTGGCGCCGCATCTCCGGTCTCGAAAAGCACGACGTGCGTGTGATCACGCTGCACCTGGGCAACGGCTGTTCGGCGTGCGCGATTGTCGGCGGAGCGTCGGTTGATACCTCGATGGGCTTCACGCCGCTCGAAGGGCTCGTCATGGGTACGCGGTCGGGCGACATTGATCCCGCGGTGCTGGATTTCATTGCCAGCAAGGAGGGGCTGTCGTTGCCGCAGGTGGAAGCGCTGCTCAACTCGCAGTCCGGATTGCTGGGCGTATCCGGCCTCACGAACGATATGCGCGACCTGCTCGCGGAAGCGCGCGAGCACCATGATCGTCGCGCCATGTTGGCGATCGAGATGTTCTGCTGGCGCGCCCGCAAGTACGTCGGCGCGTATCTCGCCGCCATGGGCGGTGCCGATGCCGTGCTATTCGCCGGTGGCATTGGGGAGAACGCGCCGGAGATTCGCGCCAGAATATGTGATGGGTTGCAATGGGCGGGTCTGCATGTGGACAGCGCCGCGAACGAGTCGTTGCACGGTGGCAAGGAAGGGTGTTTCAGCACTGCCGAGTCGTCGCTGCAGGCATGGGTCGTGCCCACGGACGAGGAGCTGCTGATAGCACGCGATACGTACCGGGTCGTGAGCCGGGCTTGACTTTCCGGCCACTCCCGTCGATAGATTGCAACAGCAGAAAAAACTGATGGTCAACGTTGTCGGTATCCGACAGCCGTGGTGATTTGCCGCCTATTGCCGCCACGCAAAACAAGGAGCTAAAACGCACACGCGCCCGGCGGCTCTGCCTCCCGGGCGCGTGCTGTTTGGCGGCACTCGTCTGCGCAGACGAGTGCCACCGGGCCGACTTCTCGGCTCTCGCACTCGTCCGCGAATACCACGGAGAGTGCCAGATGTCAGAGACTGTCCACGCGTTCCGCCCCGATACGCTTGCCCTGCACGCCGGCCAGGAGCGCCCCGATCCCACAACCGGCGCACGCGCCGTGCCGCTGTACCTCACGACGAGCTACGTGTTTGATAGCCCCGGGCACGCCGCCGACCTGTTTGGACTGCGCGCGTTCGGCAACATCTACACGCGCATCATGAACCCCACCACCGATGTGTTTGAGCGTCGTGTGGCGGCATTGGAGCACGGTGTGGCCGCCGTGGCCACCGCCAGCGGCCAGTCGGCACTCACACTCACGGTGCTGAATCTCGCGCAAGCCGGTGACAACATTGTCGCCTCGAGCACGCTCTATGGCGGCTCCGTCGCGCTGCTTGGTCACACGCTGCCAAGATTGGGCATCCAGACCACGTTTGTGAACATTCACGATCACGATGCGGTGCGAGATGCCATCACGCCGAATACACGTGCGATTTTCGTGGAGACCATTGGCAATCCGGCACTCGATGTCCCCGACCTGCGCGCGCTCGCTGATCTGGCGCACGCACACGGACTCCCGCTGGTGGTGGACAACACGTTCGCCACGCCCATTCTGGCGCAACCCATCCTTCACGGCGCCGATATTGTCGTGCACTCGGCCACCAAATGGATCGGCGGTCACGGGACCGCCATAGGTGGTGTAGTCGTCGACGGTGGCACGTTTGACTGGGCCAATGCGCCGCGATGCACGGCGTTGTTCGGCGCGCCTGATGCGGCGTATCACGGTCTCTCGTTTGGTAGCGCGTTCGCCAATATCGATGGGGCGAACATTGCCTTCGCCATTCGACTGCGCACCGTGCTGCTGCGCGATGTTGGTGCCGCCCTGTCACCGTTCAACGCCTTTCTCTTTTTGCAGGGTCTCGAGACGCTGCCGTTGCGGATTCGTCAGCACAGCAACAATGCGCTGGCAGTCGCACGCTTTCTGGAATCCCACCCGTCGGTGTCGTGGGTGTCGTATCCGGGACTCAGCACGCACGCATCGCATGAACGCGCCCGTGCATTGCTGCATGGCGGCTTTGGCGGTGTTGTCACGTTCGGCATTCACGGCGGAGAGGCGGCCGCACGAACCTTCGTCGCGCAGACCAAACTCTTTTCGCTGCTGGCCAACGTGGGTGATGCAAAGAGCCTCGTGATTCACCCGTGGAGCACCACACACGAGCAGGGAGACGACGCGTCGCGACGCGCCGCCGGCGTCACGCCGGAGCTGGTGCGTCTGTCCGTTGGCCTGGAGGATGTTGGTGATCTGCTCGCCGACCTGGAGGGAGCGCTCGGCGCGGCGGCGCGGGTGCCGTCACCCGAGGGAGTGGCGGCGTGACATCCTCGCTTTGCTTGCCGGTAGACACACGCACGGCGGCATTCCCTGCCTCGAATGGGGCGCCGCTTCCAACACCGGTCCAAACCGGTACGCGACACACCGAACGCGTACATCTGGAATGCGGCGTCGAGTTGCACGATGTCGAACAGCGCTGGACGCTTGTCGGCATGCCGAATGCCGCGCGTGACAACGTCGTGCTGGTCGCACACGCCCTGACGGGGACGCCCGATGTGCAGGAGTGGTGGTCCGAACTCGTTGGGGACGGATTGGCGATTGACACGCGACGCTATGCGGTGTTGTGCGCCAACGTACTGGGCGGATGCGCGGGAAGCACGGGCCCGCGAGTTGGCGACGCGTCTCCATTTCCGGCGCTCACGGTTCGCGATCAGGCGTGCCAACTGTGGTCGCTGCTCGATGCATTCGATGTGCATGCACCGACACTCATCACCGGTGGCTCGCTTGGTGGCATGGTGGCACTTGAGTTGGCCGCACTGCAGCCGCATCGGGTGCGTGAAGTGGTAGTGCTGGCGGCACCTGCCGCGCAAACTGCGCTCGGTGCGGGATGGCACGCCATTATGCGAACGGCCGTGGCCGTTGGTGGTTCGCGCGATGGACTCGCACTGGCGCGCATGGCAGGCATGTTGAGCTACCGTTCGGCGGCGGGATTTGAGTCACGCTTCGCGCATGCGGAAGCGCCTGACGGCACACCGGCAATCGCCGCGTGGCTGGCGCATCACGGCCAGCGGTTGCTCGAACGCTTCGACGCGGCGAGCTATGTCGCGCTGATTGACGCGATGGATCGACACGATGTCGGGCGCGGGCGCGGTGGCCTGGAAGCGGCGCTGCGGTCAGTGGGACCTCGAATTACCGGCGTCGGTATTCCGGGCGACCTGCTCTATCCCGATGATGTGGTCACACGCTGGACACAGGCAATCGGTGCGCGCTACGTCGAGCTCAGCTCACGGCACGGACACGATGCGTTCCTGCTCGAGACCGAGCAGGTGGCGGCCGTGCTGCGCGATGCGCTGGCTCATAGCACGAACGCGAAACGACGTGCCCGGTCACACGCTGTGCAGCGCCCCGAGCTGCGTGCGAAGCATGAACCAGCGCAATCGGTATCTCGCATCGCGCTCGCCGGCTGCGGCACCGTCGGTGACGCGTTCGCGGCGCTGCTGGCCAACCATGCTCGGCATGGTTCGCGCGTGGCCGCCTTTACACGAGTGCTCGTACGCGACACGGCGCGCACACGACACGGCCTGGCCGCCGCCGTCTCGCAACAACTCGTCGCGCCCGCGGCGGTGTCCCATGATCCATCAACGTTGCTGCACGACGATCCGGACGTGTTGATTGAAGTCATGGGTGGCGTAGAACCGGCGAGAACACTGGTCACGGCGGCGCTGCGTCGAGGCATTCGGGTCATTACCGCCAACAAGGCGTTGATCGCAGCGCATGGTCCGGAACTCATCGCGCTTGCACACCAACATCACACCACGCTGGACTTTGAAGGCGCCGTGGGCGCGTCCATTCCGGTGGTACGTGCGCTGCGTACGCGCGCCACCGGCGATGATGTCGTGAAGATCGTTGGTGTGTTGAACGGCACCACCAACGCGATTCTTGATGACATGTTTAATGGTCAGTCGTTGGCCTCAGCGCTCGCATCGGCCCAGGCCAATGGCTTTGCCGAAGCGGATCCGTCACGTGACCTCAACGGTCGTGACGCGGAAGACAAGCTGCGGATCATGGCCTGGCTCGCGTTTCGCATTGCTCCCGCGCACCTCACCGTGGAGCGTCGCGGTGTTGACGCCGCAGTCGCGAGGTGGACCCGTCTGGTAGCCGCGCGAGGTGAACGTGTACGCCTGCTGGCCAGCGTTGAACAAACGCATGCCAACTCGCCCGCGCTACGCGCGCGCGTGATTCCCGTGCGCGTTGCCCCTGAGAGCGCATGGGGTCAGGTGCGCGGCGTGAGCAACAGAGTGGAGTTGCACACACGTTCGTCCGGCACACTCACGCTGGAAGGACCGGGCGCAGGCGGGCACGCCACGGCCCTCGCGCTCTTCAACGATCTCTTGTCCCCGGCGCGCGAATGCCTGCGGCCTCCAGTGCCGCACGAACCCTCGCGAGATCAATCGCTTCCACTCGCGAGTTGCGAACCTGCTCCGTGGTCGCCATGAAGAGCGCGTTGTAAATCGCCTCCTCGGTTGCCTCCACGACCGCCTGAAAAATCGCCGACATGGATTCGTTGGACAGCTCGGTGCTCGTCACCGGCGCCGAGCTGTTGCTGCGACGCACGTCAGCGTTTGTCGAAAATGCGATGACGTAGTCCCCCGAGCCATTGGAGGCACTGGATCCGGTGCGCGCGAGTCCCATGATGGCACGCGAGGCCACACGCCCAAGGTTGCGGTCAAGCAACGGCGCATCGGTGGCCACCACAATCATAATGGAGCCATCACCTCGCTCCGCTTGTGCATCACCCGGTCCCGTTCCCGTCGGCGCAACAAGTCGCTGAAACGCATGACGCCCGAGCAGCGGACCCACGGGCACCCCTAGCACCTGCAGCACGCCTCCAAAGTTGCCCTGTACCAGCACGCCCACGGTGTACCCTCCGGCGGCGGCGGGTAAACGGCGCGAGCTCGTGCCAATGCCACCCTTCCAGCCAAACATGGACGTGCCGGTGCCGGCACCCACGCTGCCCTCGGCCACGGCCCCACTATCTGCCCGTGCAATCGCCTCGCGCACGGCATCGGCCATCCCCGGGCGCACGCGGGTCGCATTCAGTCCGCCATCATTCGTTTCGCCCACCACCGGATTGATCGATCGCACATTGGCGTTGCCCGGCAGCGCGAGCATGTGCTGCGCCAACGCATCGCCCACCGACCAGATGCACAGTGTGCACGTGAGCGCCACCGGTGTCTCCAGCTCACCAAGTTCAGCGACCTGTGTGCTGCCCAGCAGTTTCCCAAAGCCGTTGCCCACATGGATCGCGGCGGGGACTCGCGAGCGAAACAGATCCTCGCCGTGTGGCATGATCATGGTCACGCCAGTGCGCAGCGAATCGCCGGCCCGTATCGTGGCGTGTCCGACGCGCACACCGGCCACATCAGTAATGGCGTTGTGTGGACCAGGGGTGAACACACCGGGTGCCACACCGAGAGCGCGCGCACGCAGGCGCGACGTGGAATCTGCCTGTTGCGCCTCGACACGCGTCGTCACACTGGTGAGCAGGAGAAACGCAACCAACAACACCGAGGTCTGTCGCGACACACTGCGAGACCTCTCGCACCACAGCCGGGAGTGGATCATATTCGAATGATGTCTCTCCGCCCTCTCTTCGGCCACCTGGATTTGCGTCGCCGTTTGGCTGACGCGATCCGTGAGGATCGCCTGCCCGCGAGCCTGCTGCTCACCGGACCACGCGGCGTGGGCAAGCAGCGGCTCGCGCTCTGGCTCGGCCAGCGCCTGCTGTGCGATGGAGAATCGGCGCGGGAGGCCGTGGAACCATGCGGTCGCTGCGTGCACTGCCGCTACGCGCTGCTCATGCAGCATCCGGATCTGCACTGGTACTTCCCGCGCACCAAGCCCAAGGGGGGCGATCCTTCGCCAGATGACGCCCGCGCTGATCTGGCCGAAGGCATCGAGGAGCGAATCACGGCCGGTGGACTATGGGCTGGCTCAACCGGCATGCAGGCGCTGCACATCGCTGTGACGCGCGCGTTGTTGCATGACGCGTCCATGCGGCCGGCGCTGGCCACCAAGGCGGCGTTCGTGGTCGGCGATGCGGAGCGCATGGTAGCACAGGAGGGTGCCGATCAGGCCGCCAATGCGTTCCTCAAGTTGCTCGAGGAACCGCCCCCCGGCACCACCTTGATTCTCACCAGCAGCGAACCGGGCGCCTTGTTGCCAACAATCCGTTCTCGTGTGATCACGCAACGTGTCGGGCCGCTCTCGTCGCACGATGTCGCCGCGTTTCTCGCGGAGAGTGAAGTCGCCGAGCGAATCAGCAAGCGTGGTGACTCGACAGAAGACCAACTCACCTACGCGGCGGGCGCCCCCGGTCGATTGCTTGAAGGCAATGATGCCGGCGCCGCCTACGCGACAGCGCAGCGCGTTCTCGATGCTGCCCTCGCTCCTCGCACACCCGAGGGAGATGCCATGCGCGCACTCGTCGCGGCCGGTCAGGGGGTGAATCTCGCGCGCGGTTCGTACTCTGATATGCTTGATGCACTCACTGCGTTACTACACGAGCATATGCGTCACACCATTGAACACGGCAACGAACGTGGTGCGCGACGCGCCGCACACGCCATCAGTGTGCTCGAGACGACCAAGACGCATACGCAGCGAAATGTCACTCCCTTGCTCATGAGCGCGGTGCTGCTCGACGACCTCGCGTCGCTCCTGGCCAGCTCATGAACACGCCCGCGCGTGCTCTGAGCCACGTAAATTCAGCCGGAGCGGCCACAATGGTGGACGTTTCTGATAAGCCGGAATCGATCCGGACTGCGGTGGCCTCGGGCGCCATTCGAATGCGTGAGGACACCTGCAAACTCATACAGGACAACGCCTTAAAGAAGGGCGACGTACTCGCGACCGCACGACTGGCTGGCATCATGGCCGCCAAACGGACCGCTGACCTGATCCCGCTCTGTCATCCGCTCCCGTTGTCGGCCGTTCACGTCTCGCTTAGCGTTGATGTAGCCCTCCCCGGTGTACGCGTGGAGGGGCTGGTACGAACCACCGCCAGAACTGGGGTGGAGATGGAGGCGTTGACGGCCGTAACCGTCGCTCTATTGACGGTGTACGACATGGCCAAAGCAGTTGATCGTGACATGATCCTGACCGATGTGATGCTGCGCGAGAAGCGTGGTGGCACGACGGGTGACTTCGTCAGACACGACATAACCGCGGTTGGTTGATGTCCTGATTCTTGCGAGTGGCACATATGGATCGATGTAGCGTCTCCTTACTCGCTGATTGGAAGGATCTATGACTCTATATAGACGGGAAGATGATCGTCGCAGTACCGATCGTCGCGTGGCGCAGGTTCCGCGCCGACGATTGAAGCGAACGATGGCTCAGGTGGTAGTTGCAGGATTGGTATTCTTTGCCGGCGTGCAGTTCGCCGAGAACAGACAGAAGGCGGCGGGAAGCTCGACAACCCCCGTGCAGTTGGAGATGCCGCCGCTGTGGCGCCCGGTGTCAGATGTGCTGGATCGCCCGGTGGCAGACGGTCCGTGGAAAACGCGCACCGCGACGTTGGACGGGTTTGAGGAAGGCACCGAGAGTCTGCTCCGCTGGAACACGATCTTCACGTACGCTCGGCAATATCGAGTGACGATGGAGTTGGCCACGCTCATTCACGATATCGCACTCGAAGAGAAGATCGAGCCGGAGCTGGCCTTTCGTCTGGTGCGTCTTGAGTCCCGCTTTGATCCGAACGTGGTCAGTCACGCGGGAGCCGTCGGGTTGACGCAGCTCATGCCTGGCACCGCTCGATACTTTCAACCCGGTGTTACGGTTGAGCAGCTGACAGACCCGTCCACAAACTTGCGTATTGGTTTCCGCTATCTGCGCGGTCTGGTGCGGGAGTATCGTGGCGATCTCAAGCTGGCCTTGTTGGTGTACAATCGCGGGCCAACGGCGGTACTGAACGCCATCGCGATGGGTGAAGACCCCGCGAACGGTTACGATCGCATCCTGATGCGTGGGTACACGGGACGTGGCGTGACGGACTGAACATTTGTGAATCGGAAGGCAAACGAAGACGGGGCGGGACTCAGAAGAGTCTCGCCCCGTTTTTTGTGACCGTCGCGCGCGGCTCAGTTTCCCGCTCCGTCCCGCGTGGCTCAACTCTGTCGTACGACCAGCCGCTGTCCCGCCTTGATGCGATCAGACGAGAGCTTGTTCAGCGACTTGAGCCGCGCCACTGACGTGCCGTAGCGCTGCGCGATCACGCCGAGTGACTCCCCGCTCTTGACGACGTGCGTGGTCGCACGGTTGGCGGACGACGATGCCGCGCTGCGGGCCGCTGGCGAGGACGCTGCGGTGCGCGTCGTCGATGCCGTGGAGCCAGCGCGCACCACCAGTGGCTGGCCAGCGCGAATGCGATCGGAGCGCAGTCCGTTCATGGTCTTGAGCCGCGACACGCTCACGCCGTAGCGACGACCAATCACGCCCAGTGATTCGCCAGCACGCACCACATGCACACCGGCGCTGGTCCCACCGTAGCGTTCGACGGCTGGATCAGGTACGACGCGGGCGGCCAGAATCGTCTCACGCGTGGGGACGCGCACCGTCTGGCCTGAAGAAATGGCCCCGCCCTTGCCGGTGCGAAGCGACGGGTTGTACCAGCCGAATTCGCGTGTCGTCACATCGTGGCGTTTGGCGAGCGCGGCTACCGTCTCGCCCGCCTTGGGCTTCACCTCGATCCACGCCGCGCGCTCACCGGCGTCCATTGCGCCATACGCGGCCGCTGCCACGGAGTCACTGCCGAGCGGAACGCGCACCCAGAGCGAGCGATCAGGCGGTGCCGCGCCACGGAGCACCGCCGGGTTGAGCTCAATCAACGAGTCCAGCGGAATCGCACTCGCCCGCGCCAGGGCGCCGAGTGAGGTGCCTGCTTCGACGAGGACGGAATCGTAGGCGTATGGAAGCTGCTGCGTGATCGTCAGCCCGTACTTGTCCGGCGTCTTGGCCACAAGCGCCGCGGCAATGAGCTGCGGCACGTAGTTCTTGGTCTCGCTGTGCAGATAGTTCTGTTCAGCGAGTGCGAAGAACTTGTCGTCACCCTCTGCGTCTCCGATCGCCGACGCAAACTGCGTGAGTCCGCGTGCCACACGCCCCGGGCCACCATTGTATGCCGCCGCGGCCAGATAGAGCGAGCCAAACTGTTTTTGCAGACTCTGCAGGAACGTGATCGCTGCATCGGTGGAACGGGCCGGGTCTCGGCGCTCGTCCAGCCACCAGTCAATACGCAGTCCTACACCTTTCCCAGTGGCCGTCATGAACTGCCACATGCCCACCGCGGCGGCGCTCGAATACGCATGCGGATCGTAGCCGCTTTCGATCAGCGCGAGGTAATGCAGATCTTCCGGCATGCCACTCGCACGCAGCTTGCCGCGAATCATCGGCTCGTAACGCGTGCCACGCGAAATGCGTTCGGACATGCGATCGCGCGCCGCACCGGTGAAGGCGCGGATGTAGTGCTCCACGCGCTCGTGCGTTTCATACGAACGCACATCAATGTCCCACGTAGGTTCCTCGCTGAGCGCTCCGTCCGGGATTCCATCGAAGGACGTGGAATCGCCAAACACCGAGGTCGCGGCCTGCATGACCGCATTGGAGGAAACGAGATCGCCGGGACGCGACACATCGACGGCGGCACTGTTCACGCGCTCAGTCGGCGGCGCCGACGGTACGGGTTCAGTGATCGGGCGGAGCGGCGCCTGACAGGCACTCACGGCGAGTACCAGCAGGCCGATCGACGCCAGGCGGGGAGTACGGCAGTCGTGCGGCATAGTCGCAACCTACCCCGACGGGGGCACGATGGACACCGCCAAGGCGAAACTGACCATGATCGCCGCGAGCGGCGCTGCGTTGCATGAGCCGGGCGAGGCGATGCATGCGCTAAGTTCCGGCCTCAACTGCGACAGCATCGACCTGCGAGTGAGCAGCGTGCATTCATTCGCTACCGTACTCACGAACGCCTTTATGAATGCTCGTTGCGGGTACCAGTCCTGGGGCCTCGCGTGCACTGCTCTGAGTCCTCAGCGTCCTTCTGGTTGATGCGGTTTCGACCCTCGCACAAGCCATGCAAGCCGCGCGCACGTTTCCGCTCCGACGTAACAGCCGTCAGCACACAGCGCGGCGCAACGGACAGCAACACCATGCACAGCAAGCACGCTCGTACTCGCCCCCTGTGGTCAATGCGCTTCCCTCACGCGAGCGCCAACACCGCGTGCGCCGTCAGCATCGCGATCACCTGCCCGACTACGACATCACCCGGGTAGTGCACACCGAGTACCACCCGCGACGCTCCGACCGCGAGCGCCAGCGGCAACAGCACCCACCCGATCGTGGGCAGCGTCAGTGCCAGCACATACGCCACGGCCATCACGGCGCAGGCGTGCCCGCTGGGGAAGGAAAACTTGTCCGGACACGCGATACAGGCCTGCCATGAAAGTCGGACATTGGGCCGCTCGCGAACCGCGTGCCGCTTGATCACCTGCACCACCGCGTGCGAGATCCCGAGCACCAGCAGCGCGTCCCAGGCCAGCGAGACCGAACCACCCGGCACAATCGCTGCAGCCAGTGCGAGCAGAATGCTTCCAGTCACACCGCCGAGATGTGTGAGCGTCAGCCACCACACGCGGGTGGAACGCACGGTGTCCGCGTCGAGCGCGAACCGACTGAACAACGCACGATCTCGTGCGTCGAGGCGAGCGAGCAGCGGAAGCGTTGTCATTGGCCTTAAGAGTCGCGCTGCCACGTGACAACCAGTCGTCGGCGCGGCAACGGCCACGTAACGCACTGACGACAATCAGGTGCATGGCCGTCTACTCGTTCGGCAGCAACCCGACTTCGAGAGCGAAGCGCGTGAGCCCGGCCACGTTGTGGATCTCCAGTTTCCGCATGAGGCTCTCGCGATGCGCTTCCACCGTGCGTCGCGAAATACCAAGATCGGCGGCAATCGCCTTGTTGGTCTGGCCGTCGGCAATGCCCTGCAGCACATCCCGTTCCCGTGGTGTGAGCTGCGCCAGTTGCGCATGCGCGGGCGGTGGGGGGGGGGAATCGGGCGTGGCCGTGAGTCGCCGAACGACCGCCGGACTGAAAAACGTGCCACCCGCATGCACCGCCCGGATCGCCGCGCGCAGCTCCTCACCGGCGCTGTCCTTGAGCAGATAGCCGTGCGTGCCAATGCGCATCCCTTCGCGGACATACTCCGTATTGTCATGCATGCTGAGCATCAGGACGCGCGCGCTGGGCAACAGCTCGCGCAACCGCGCGGCGGCGCGCAGACCGTTTTCACCGGGCATCGTAATGTCCAGCAACACCACATCGGGACGCAGTTCGACGGCCAGGGCCACCGCATCCACGCCATTGGCGGCCTCTCCCACGACCGCAATCGCGGAATCGGCGTCGAGCACATGCCGTATGCCCTCGCGCACCAGCGCATGATCATCGGCCAGCACGACGCGAATGTGCAACGGTTCGGTGCGACCTGCCATCACATCATCTCCTGAGTGTCCAGTGGAACCGCCACACGCACCTCGGCGCCTGGCACCGTATTGCTGAGTTTGACCGTGCCGCCCACGGCATGAATGCGCTCGCGCATGCCGGTAAGTCCCATGCGCGCATCATCCGTCCGCACGACGCCGCGCGCATCCACCGGCAACCCCACGCCGTCATCACGCACGACCAGATCGAGCTGTGCCGTGGTACACCGCAGTTGCACATGCACCGCATGGGCGCCGGCATGGCGCACCACATTTGACAGCGTTTCCTGCAGCGCGCGAAACAGTGCCAGCTCTGTATCGGGCGGCATGGGGGGTACCGACTCCGGTGCATCCAACGTCACGGACAGCCCGGCCCGCTCCGCAAACTCCGAGACCAGCGAACGCAGCGCCGGTACGAGCCCCAGATCATCAAGCAAGGACGGCCGCAGATCACTGGTCACGCTGCGAATGCTGGCAATGCCGGTGTCCACCAACTGGCCAAGCCGGTCAATGCGGGCTCCATGTTCCGGTGCCAGCATCGGACGCAGCGCCTCCACTTGCATCTTCACCGCCGAAAAGACCTGCGCCGTTTCGTCGTGCAGCTCGCGTGACAACCGCCGACGTTCCTCCTCGTGCTGTCGCACCATGCGCGTTGAGAGCCGCTCCAGGTCACTCGTGCGCTGCGCAAGCTGTCGGTCCAGATCGGCCTGCTCCAGCGACGCGCCGACCTGCTGACCAAGCGTGCGCAGGAAATCGTCATCGAGTGCGGTGAACGGATTGCGAATGTCGCCTGCCATAACCAACGCCGCGACGACACGATCACCACGCGTGACTGGAAGCGCCGTGACGTACGGATGCTCCGGATGCGCGGGCGCAGTTTGTGGCGCGCCCGTGATGCGCAGCCGCTGCAATGTGCGCGTAATCTCACCGCGAGGCGGGGCGCCTGCCCACTCGGCACAGACGCCGGCACCCTGCGTGAAGTGACCGTTGAACGGATCTCCAGCGGACGGCTCAAAGACGTACATCGCGCTGCCACGCACACCGGGCAACGTCAGCGGCCGACGCAACAGGTCGTCAAGCAACTCATGTTCTCCCCGTCGCCGCTGCAAGTCACCCGACAGTGCCGACAGCGCGCGCACACCACGTCCGAGATCATCCAGCACCAGCAACAGCACACCCGCGCCAACCAGCAGTTCGAAGCAGATGTCGAGATAGTACCCCCACGGCGACCAGGCACCCTGTGCGCGCAGGAACGGATAATCGAGATGGTGCAGCGCCCACGCGAAAAACGCGAGGGCAAGGAGCCGCGCTCCCGACGATGTCGCGACCCGCTGATACTGCCAGAACACCCAACCGGTATACGCCGTCGCCAACGACAGGAACACTACCGAGGGCAGTGCAGCCCACAGGAAGCTCTCCAGTCGGTAGATCGCTACGTACGACCAGAGCGGTGGAAACAGCAGCACCAGTGCGTGCCAGGCGCGTGTGCGAGGCTGACGGGAGAACACCAGCGAGGCCCACAACAGAATCAGCGCCGTCCATCCCGTGGCGACCTGATGCCAGTACAACCACGCGTAGTTGTCAGTGACCAGAAAGCTCGAGATGCAGGCCAGCCGAAGCACGTACACGCCCCACGCCAGCGCAAACCACGCAAACCACGGACGCTTGTATCGCGTGTACAGATGCAGACACAGCGCTGCGAGACCACTTGTGAGCACGCCCTGCAGCAGTGTGGCCGCGAACTCCGTGGCGAGCAGCGGATTCGACTCAATCACCGGAGATCCGCTATCCGCTTAGACGCGCCGCGCGGCGCACATCATCGGCTGTGATCTCGAAGAGTGCGTCCACCAATCGAACCCGCAAGGTGCCGGGTGCCACACCGCCCTCAGCGGCGCGTTCACCGCAGATTCCCAGAATCACCAGCGCCGCGGTGGCGGCCACTATGGGATCATCCTCGACCGCGCACGCGGCGGCCACCAGCGCAGTCGCCGTACATCCCACCGCAGTGATGCGCGTCATGAGCGCATGCCCATTGGTAATGGCAATCGTGCGCGTTCCGTCGGTGACGTAATCCGTTTCGCCCGTCATGGCCACCACGGTTCCACGCCGCGCCGCCAGCCGACGCGCGGGATCGACCGCCTCATCGGAGGCGTGTGACGCGTCCACGCCGCTCGTGCCCTTGGCGCCCGATGCCAGCGCCAGAATCTCCGACGCATTGCCGCGAATCACCGTCGGCCGGCGCGCCGCCAACGACTCGCTGGTGTGCGTGCGGTAGGTCGTGGCTCCTGCCCCCACCGGATCAAGCACCCACGGCAGATTGCGCGTGGACGCCTCGGCGGCCGCGAGATGCATGGCGTCCACCCAATCGGGCGACAGCGTGCCGATGTTAATCGCGAGGGCGCTGCTGATCGCGACAAAGTCCTTCACCTCTTCCCGTGCGTGCACCATCGCTGGTGAGACGCCGACGGCGAGTAGTGTGTTCGCACTGATGTCCATCGCCACGTAGTTGGTGATGTTGTGCACGAGCGGACGCTGATGGCGCAAACGCTCCAGCACATCGGCCGACTGCAGGACCAGCGGATGAACGGTCATGACGTGAGTGGTGGTTGCGGCGACTCATCCGCACCAGTGGTGACGTGATACACCGTGCGAGACGGAAACGCGAAGGATGACCCAGCATGCTCGACAATTTCCATGATCGCCAGCAGCAGCTCGTGCTGCACGTCGAGAAATGTCACGAAGTCCGGCACTTCAAACCACGCGCGCACACGAATGGAAATCGCCGATTCCTCAAAGCCGCGCGCCCGAACGACCACGGTATCAGGCCACAAAAGCGGCTCCGCGCGCAATCGCGCCTCAATGGTCGCCACGATCGTACGGATCTGCGCCGGCGTGGTGTCGTAGGTGACGCCGATCATATGTTCAAAGAGAAAGCGATCGCGTTCACCAAAGGTTTCGATACGTTCTTCGGCCAGCCGTCCGTTCGGAATGCGCACGATGGTGCGCGCGAGTGTGCGCAGACTCGTCGAGCGCAAGCCGATCCGCTCCACGGTACCCTCCACGTCCCCCACCCGGACAAAGTCCCCCACCCGGAAGACCTTGTCAGCCGCGAGGGAAATCGATCCGAACAGGTGCTCAACCGTCTTCTGCGACGCAAGGGCCAACGCGACGCCACCAATACCAACACCGGCGAGCAGCGCACCCACTGGATATCCAAACTGCGCCAGCACCACCAGGAACGCGATCAGCGCCACCGACACACGAAGGAATCGCGTCAACAGCGGCACTAACGTGCGCGCCTGCGTCTGCCCATTCGCCCACGAGCCGAGCAACAGCTGATCCTGCACCAACGAGATCACACGCAGCGCGCCCCAGAAGAACGCCAGCAACACCATGCCTTTGGCCGTGGCCGTCACGAAGCCGCTGGCGCGCGCATTCAGTCCCAGCACGCCAAAGAGCGGTGACGCCAGCACGCCGACCAGCCAGAGACGGAACGGTCCACGCAGCCGAGCCACGAGCCGATCATCCCACTCGGTCGCCGTGCGCGCCGTCACCTGTCCGAGCACAAAGCGCGCGGCCAGCGCAAGAACCGCCGCGAGCAATCCGCACACGACAATCGCCAGCAACATGCCAATCCACTGCCAGAGGTGCACACCAAACGGTCCTTCGCGCAACAACGGTGACGGAATCCGCCCGCGAAGCCAGGCATCGGGCAGCGTCTCGTACCACGCATCGATGCTGGCGACCGTTTCCCGATCAAAGATCCACCGATTGACGCGATCTTCCGTGAACCGCCGGACGTACACCGGTTCCGGCAAACCGGACGCACCCGGAATCACTCCCAGGCGATCACGATCGGGCTCACCGTCCGTGGTATCGCCCGTCGCCAACGGTGATACGCGATCCATGGCCACCCACAGTCGCTGATCGAGCACCTCGCGCAATCGCCGCGCCAGTTCCGCCGCTCGCGCACGATCCGCGCGCGGAACATCGAGATACTGCGCGGCTTGCACGTAGTTGTGGCGCTGCGCAAGCTGCAGAAACGCCATCACCGAGGCCCGCGGTGATTCCGGCGAGACGTGCGCCGACGCACGTGACACCGAATCGTTGGCAATGGCAGCCGGTCCCGACAAGAACCCAAGCTGGGCCTGAGCGGGCGACAGGGCGGCCATCGCCGTGAACAGCGTGGCCACGAGCAGCGCTCGAACCGCCATGCGCACAGCCAGCACGGTGCTCGCGTGCCTGCTCGGCTTCCGCCAGAATGCCAGTCGCCACGCGGCGCGCGCGTTGAGTGTCAATGCGGTCAATGTGTGGGTGAACGGTGCACAGGCAGACTCACAACGCACCGTTGGCACTGTCGCGCAATCGGAGCGCCGACGCATCGCGCGCCATGACCCGGGTGGGACTCGAACCCACGACCTACGGATTAAAAGTCCGCTGCTCTACCAACTGAGCTACCGAGTCAATGGCACACGCGAACGCGAAAACCAAGCCTTGCAATATATCGTTGTTCGCCGAGTCGCGAGACCCCGCCGACAAAGTCAGCCGGAGACCGCCGCGACGTATCCCGCATCGGCCAGCGCGTCGGTCACGATATGTGGGGCAACCTGCGCCGGATCGAGTTCCACCGACGCGGACCCGATCTCCACATGCGATACGGTAACGCCGGGCAGGGCCGACAGTGTTTCCTGCACTGCACGAATGCAGTGCTGACACGACATGCCCTCGATATGCAGATCAAGTGTGCTCATATTCGGAAGTTATACCCCGACCCCCTATAGTCAACGCGGCGCGTGACAGGGCGGTCGGCAGTGCCTTCGACGCATACCCTGTGGGCTTCTCATCGTTGCCGTAGCTCAGGCCATGGGCCGATGCAAACTGACGTAGTCCCCGATCAGCGTATCCCACACCCGATCCCAGGTGCACGCTTCAGCAAACGTGCGCGCCGCCTGACCGCGGTCTCGAGTGCCCGGCACGTCATCGACGCAGGCGATCAGTGCCTGTGCCAGCGCCTCCGGGTCATTGGGTGGCACGAGCTGTCCGCGCTGATCACCGAGCAACTCACGGGTGGGACCAACATCTGCACCGATCACCGGCAGCCCGGACGCCATTGCCTCCAGCAGCACGTTGCCAAAGGTGTCCGTAGTACTGGGAAAGACGAAGACATCGGCGCTGGCGTAGGCTGCACTCAATGCATCGCCAGCGAGTTTGCCCGGCAACCACCGGGGAGACGGCGTTCGCGCGTGAATGGTCTGCTCAAACGGGCCATCACCCACGAACATGAAGGCGGCGCGACCCGGACGGGCGCGATGCACCAGCTCAATCGCCGCGAGCGCCGTGTCGAGACCCTTCTCGGCGGCCAGTCGACCGACGTAGCCGATCACCAGCGTATCGTCGCTGGCGCCGCACGCCTCGCGCACCGCAGCCGAGCGATGAACGGGTGAAAACCGGGTCACATCTACCCCGCGCGACCAGACACGACACGCATCAAATCCCTGCGCTTCCACTTCGCGCACAATGGCGCGCGTGGGACAGTAGGTGCGTTCTCCGGCGCTGTGAAACCAACGCAGATATTGCCATCCCGGTCGCGCCAGCAGCCCGAGACGATAGTACTGCGCGTACGCGGTGAAGCTGGTGTGATACGAGGTGACCGTTGGCACACCAAGCACCCGGGCGGCACGCCGACCAGCGAGGCCAACCCCAAACTCGGTCGCCAGATGCACCAACGACGGTTTGAACGCTCGCAGTTCGCGCAGCACGTCGCGCCCACTCGGCCACGCCAACTGCAGCTGCGGATACGCCCAGAAGGGCACACTGTTGGCGCGTGTTACGCCAGCTTCGTTGACGGCGCCTGGATCGTCCACCGTGAACACATGCACATCGCCGCCGCGTGACCGTACCGCATCACGGAGACGTTCCAGGGTACGTGACACGCCGTTGACTTGCGGCGCCCAGGTGTCCGAAAACAGTGCGAGACGCAGACCGTGTGCGTCGACACGCATCGGAAGCGGTCCGAGCGGATTACCTACGGATGCGGCGGGCACGACACGATTCGAGGCTGAATGCAAGTCGCCCGCGAACGTGGCGTGCACGGTCGCGGGCGAGGGGATGCTACGGCGGGCTACCTGAGACATGAAGACACATTACGCTGATGCCCGCTCGATCACACTGCAGTTTCAGCGAAGATGACCATCGCGACACGCAATCGTGACGCGATTGTCACCGGCGTTGTCAGTTACGCATGGAGATCGCTGCGATGGTCGATTCGGCCGGCGTCTCAATGACAAACGAGACACGACGATTCAACTCAGCACCAGCGTCGTCGCGCATCGCGCCCGGACGGACCTGACGCGCGCTGCCATATCCAACGCTGGCCACAAGTGCCGGTGGCACACCCTGGCTGGCAAGGAACTCACGCACAGAATCGGCGCGACGCTGCGAGAGATCGAGGTTGTAGGCGCGCGAACCCGACGGGTCAGCAAAGCCTTCAACCGTGATGGACGCGCCGTTGTAATACGTGCGCACCACCGATGCGAAGCGCTCCAACGCCGCGCGGTCCGTTTCACGAACCGACGCATCATCAAATGCGAAGTGCACGGGGAAGGCGAACTTCACCTGCCCTTCCATGGCGGTGATCTTGGCGCCGAACTCGTCGCGAAGTGCGGTGAGGTCGGAACGCAGCGCCGCCAGGTCGCGCGTGTAGTCGGCGCGCAGGGCGCTGTCACCAGCGACTCGGCTCGACCGCTCGGACGCAAGCGCAACCCGCTGCTCTTCCAGACCATCTCGCACGAACCCCTTGGTGGCGCAGGCGCTGAGCGAAGTTACCGTCAGCACTGCCAGTCCAAACGATTTCAGATGACGCATAGATACCTCCAGTTGGATTGGGATGCGGACTCCATGTCCGCACACACACTGGAAGTAACGTGACACGGAATGCCCGCGCCGTGACGCAGCACACCAAGTTCAGCCTTTGGATAGCCACTCCCCGCCGTCAATCACAAAGATCGCGCCGGTTATCCAGTCGCCAGCGGGGGATGCAAGGAATGCTACCATGTTGGCGATATCACGCGGCGTTCCCCAGCGTCCGAGCGGAATGCGATCACGCGCGTACTGCGCCATCGCTTCGGAGGCCGCTGCAAACACATCGGGCGTACCGCTGTCCGGAAGTGGTGTGAACGCTTTGCGCACACCCTCCGTGGGAATCGGACCGGGTGCAATGGCGTTCACACGAATGCGCTCCGGGGCCCATTCGACGGCCAGCGTACGCGTGAGTGCATCGACACCAGCCTTGGCAGCGGTCGCGTGTGCCATCTGCGGCCACCCTCGATAGTGCAGCGTCATCGACGTACTCACAATGCGCCCGCCGCCCTGCGCTTTCATCACCGGATACACCGACTGCGAGCAATGGAATGTGCCGTACAGATCAATTTCGAGTACCGCTTTCCACGCGTTCGCCGACAGCGTCGCACTCGGCGCATAGAAGTTGCCCGCCGCATTGTTGACGAGCAAATCAATGCGGCCGTGCTGTTGCGCGACCGAGTCAATCACCGCACGCACACGTTCCGGATCGCGCACATCAAGCTGTGCGCTGCTCACCGAACCGCCAGCCGCCGCGATCTGCTCTTTCGCGGCGTCGAAGTGCTCCGGTTTGCGGCTGGCAATCACCACATGCATCCCCAGCGAGGCGAGCAACTCGGAAATGCCAAGTCCAATCCCGCTGCCGCCACCGGTGATGAATGCGACCTGGCCGCGAAGCAAATCCGGGCGGAATACCGACTGATCTTCAGCGTCCATACATCAAGCGCTCCATAGTGGGTGGGTGCGACTCAGTGGCGGCAGGCACACGCGGCGTGCGTTTTACTGTACGCGGAAGTCGTGCTGCCAGATCATCCTGCAGGGACCGCGCCTGCGCCAGAGGCAGGTCAATCATGCGTGCACTGCCGCCGGTACCGGCCGTCGTCAGGTGCAACGTGGCTACGCCAAACAGGCGCTGCAGCGGTCCCTGCTGGACTTCGACAAGCTGGAGCTTTCGTTCCGGCATGATCATGGTCGTGCGGGAAATCCCGCCCTCGCGCACCAGCACGTAACCCGGCACCAGACTGATGCCGCGCACCCGCCACCTGAGTCCGGCCAGGGCCCACGCAAACGGCAACCACCACGCCAGGGCCCACCACGAGTCGCCGCGCCACCACACCATCACGGCAATCACCACGGCGAGCCATAGCATGGAGCTCAGGCCCAGGCGCACCCAACTCACCAGTGAAGCGCGTCGCCAATGCTCCCCCCCCCGAACTTCCGCCAGCGCCGCACCAACGGCCGCGTCAGGAAACACCTCCGCCACCAGGGCAGGCACATGTTCCACCCGAATAATCGGCATCAGATGCTGGGCGCCCGCCGACGCGCCGTCCGAACCAGTGGCCGAACCGGCGGAGATCAGAAACAGCTCACCACGCTGAAACGGACGTCGCAAGATCGACTGGCGAAATCGAATCGCCTGCGCACGTGCGAGCGGAACGCTGGCTTCCATGCGACTGAAGAGGCCATGCTTGCGTCTGAGATCCTGCCCCACCCGCTCGAGCGTAAAGCCGTAGTAACGCACCACCGAACCCGCCACGCTCACCAGCCACGACGCGAACAGAATCGGAATCACAACGAGCAAGAGCAACGTCATGAAGACCCACACACTGCTCATCGCCGATGTCATCGCTTCGATCGGACTGCCCAACGCGCCCGGCAGCATGATACGCTCCACAAACGACGATCCGAATCGCTCGCAGCCGCTGATCAGCAGCGCGATCAGCACTCCGATGTTATTTGACGTACCGCCAGCCACCATCAACTCCTCAACGCTGATGGAGGCAATCGGCACGGCCGCGGGCGGATCGGCAAACGCGCTGGCCGCGGCGACACGCGGCGTCGTGCCTGCGACG
>JBGTOG010000455.1:0-6733 GCA_041742675.1 Gemmatimonadaceae bacterium
CAGCTGCGGCGCGAGCTCGCGCAGTTGGCGCTCCGCGCGGGACAGCGAGGACGGAACAGGGCGCAGGATCGTCATGCAGGGACGCTGCGCTGCGGCGCACCGGATCGCAAGTCAGATCGGCGAGCGCTGGACGAACGTCGTGCGGAGTGCGACTCTCCTACAACTCCCCCGCGCGTTTTTCGTGACCGGACGCACCGTCCGCGCCACAAAGCGCGACTGCCCGGTGACATGTCGAGCCTTCGCGTCCGTCTGCTGCTTCTGGTCGCCGCTGTTCTGGTGCCGTCCTTCGTGCTGCTGCTGGCGCTCGTCAATCGGGAGCGTCAGGTGCGGCTGGAAGTGGCGCAGGCGACGGCCATGCAGTATGTCGATGCCGGGTTGCAGACGCAGCAGGAAGCGGTTGAGGACGGGCTGCGCTTGCTGCGTGCGTTCACCATGCTCGCGCAAATTCGCGACGGCGATGCGGAGACGTGCCAGCGGGTCCTGCAAACCCTCAGCACCATGGTCGACGAAGCGTGGTCCGTGGTGCGCACGCAAGCGAACGGCATGCAGGACTGCTCAACACGGAACGAAGCGTCGCTGCCGCGCGATGCGTCCAACCATCCCGCATTTGCGCAACTGCGTGAACAACTCACGCCGTTTGTGGGTGCCTACATGCTGCGAGCCGATTCTGCAGAGCTGCTGCTGCCGATCAATGTCCCGCTGCTCGGTGAGAACGGCGAGTTCTTCGGAGCGCTGTCGACGGGCCTGCGACTCCAGTGGTTCGATCGGCTCACGGCGTCGTTGAGTACCACCCCCGAAGCGGTCGTGTCCATCTCCCGCGCGGGCGGCGTCCTGCTTCGGCGCCATCCTGAAAACCCGGCACCAGGCACGGTGTATCCGCAGAACGCCGTCGCGCAGGCGATGGTGGAGCGCGATCGTGGCGTGATCGAAGCCGACGGAATTGATGGCGTAAATCGAGTCTGGGCGTTCAGCCGCCTTCCTTCGCCCGACTCGCAGCCGACGTGGCTTTCAGTTGGACTGCCCGCGGATGCCGTGTATCAGGGCGTGAACGCGGAACTTCGCAATACGCTGGCGGTGCTCGCTGCGTGGCTGGTGATCATCGCTGCCATCGCGTGGTGGGCGACGGACCGATTCGTGCTGCGCGACGTGCGCGCGCTGCTGCAGGCAACCGAGCGACTGGGCAGCGGTGATCTATCGGTGCGCACCGACCACCGTGCGCACTCCGACGAATTGCGCAGCCTGTCATCAAGCTTTGACGACATGGCCGCGCGTCTCGAAGAACGGCAAGCGCGTGAAGCACAGGCGCAGAAGCTGGAGAGCATCGGGCAACTCGCTGGTGGTGTGGCGCACGACTTCAACAATCTGCTCACGGCCATTATCGGCAATGCGGAGCTGGCCCGCGATTCATTACCTGCGGAAGCACCGGCGCGTCGCGAACTCGATGCGGCACTCGACGCGGCTGATCGTTCGGCGGCGCTGACCCGTCAGCTGCTGGCGTTCGCGCGGCACACCGAACTGATCCCTCGTGTTGTGCGCGTGGACACGCTGCTTCATGGTGTGAGTGCGCTTCTTCGGCGGTTGATCGGTGAGCACATCACGCTCAGCGTGGAAACGGATCACGACCTCCGGCTCGCCGAGCTTGATGTCACCTCGGTGGAGCAGGCGATTGTGAATCTGGTGGTCAACGCGCGTGATGCGATGCCGCCCGGCGGGCAGGTGGTGATCACCGCTCGCAATGCGCGTGTGACGCATGGCGACGTGGATCACGCGCACGGCGTGCCAAGTGGTGACTGGATCGTGCTAACCGTGCGTGATACCGGGAGCGGAATGTCGAGCGACGTGCTTGACCGCGCCTTTGAGCCGTTCTTCACCACCAAAGCCGTGGGGAAAGGCACGGGTCTTGGGTTGGCCATGGTGTACGGCACGGTGGCGCAGCACAGCGGTCACCTGTGGGTCGAGAGCGCCCCCGGACATGGCACGGCGGTCCGACTGTTTCTGCCGCCCGCGGCGATCGATGCAGAGGCCACCGCGGCGCCCTCGCTCCCGGTCTACGCGCCACCGGCACGCAATCGTATCGTCCTTCTGGTGGAGGACGAGCGGGCGGTTCGTATTGTGGTCGCTCGGTTGCTTGCGGAAAACGGTTTTGAAGTGATCGTGGCGGAGGACGGAGCCGATGCCCTGACACAGTGCGACGATGCCTTCCTGGAACGCATTGACCTCGTGGTGTCTGATGTGGTCATGCCACGCGTTGGTGGTCCGGAGTTGATCACCATGCTCCGTGCTCGACGACCGGATTTGCCGGTGCTGTTTGTGTCAGGGTATCGCGAAAACCAGGACCTCGACCTGGTGCTCAACACACCCAACACCGGATTCCTCGGCAAGCCGTTCACGCGCGATGTGCTGCTCGCGGCCGTGCACGAGCAGCTTGGTGATGTGAGCGCAGGCGCGGCCTGAGCTAACGACCGCCACTCACCTTGCTGCCGTTGAGGCCGATCGTGCGCTCGAACAGTTCGAAAATGCGACGGTACTCGTCCGTCCACGAATCCGGACGTGTGAATCCATGATTTTCCACCGGATACACCGCCATCTCCCAGTCCGTTTTGCCCAGCTCAATCAACCGCTGCGCCAGTCGCACGACATCCTGAAAGTGCACATTGGTATCCACCATGCCGTGCGCAATCAGCAACGGATCCTCAAGCCCCTCGGCAAAGAAGATCGGTGATGAGCGACGATATGACAGCGTATCGTCCTGCGGCAGGTTGAGAATGCGGCCTGTGTAGCCGTGGTTGTAGTGCGCCCAGTCGGTGACGGAACGCAGCGCCGCACCGGCGCCAAAATCCTTGGGGGCATTGAACAGCGCCATCAGTGTGATGAAGCCGCCGTAGCTGCCGCCGTAGATGCCAATGCGCTCGCCATTGATGCCGTGCTCGGACTGCAGCCACTTTGAGCCGTCGACATGGTCCTGCAAATCACGCCCGCCCATGTGCCGGTAGATCGCCGTGCGCCAGTCGCGTCCGTAACCGGCGGACGCGCGGTAGTCGATGTCAAGCACCACGTAGCCTTTGCTCGCGAGCAGGTGGTGAAACATGTACTCCCGCGAATACGTGGACCAGTATTCGTGCACGTTGTGCAGATAGCCGGCGCCGTGTACAAAGATGACCGCGGCACCGTTACGCGTCGCGCCGACTTCTTCCGGTGTGTACATGCGTGCGGGGACCTGCGCACCATCGCTTGCCGGAATGGTGACAATCTTCGGAGCCAGCCATGTGCCGGCGCGGAACGCGGCGCTGGTCGACGTGGTCAGCTGTACCCGCTGCGAGCCGTTCAACGACTGCACGAACAGCTCCGGCGGTGTATTCGATGACGAATACACATTCGCTGCGCGACGTCCGTCGGGGCTGATCACCACGGTGTGTGAACCACGATCCGCGGTGAGTTTTTCGCGCGTACCACCATTCACCGACATGCGCCAGAACTCCCGCACGTACGGCGACGTCTCACTCGTATGCATCAGGAACGAGCGACGATCCGGTGAGACTTCTGCCGACAGCACTTCCCAGTTGCCGCTGGTGAGCGCGGTCCGTGCACTGCCATCGGGTTGTGCGGCGTAAATGTGTGCGTAGCCGCTCGCTTCCGACACGAACCACGCCCGCCCGTCTGGCAACCATCCGGCGCATCCAAAACACGGACCGTTCACCCACGCGCTGTCCTGCAACGCGTCCGTTTCCAACGCGGAACCGGCATCGGCCGGCACCGCGATGATGTATCGCGACTTGAAGTCCGTGGTGGTCGCAAAGAGCAGCGCCATTGAACCATCGTCGCGCCAATCAACAACCTGCACCGACGCCGCGTGCGCCGAGCTGTCACGATGGATCACGGCGAGTGGCGTGAGCTTGCCCGTGGCCAGATCAGCGCGCCACGCGCGACTGCGCCCCTGATTGTCGCCCACCTTGCTGCGCGTTGGAATCATCTCCGCGAAACCGCTGGCGGTGATGTAGTTGGGCACATCGGTTGTGCGTGCACCGGTGCCCGCTGCTGCCGTGATTACCACCGCCGAACGCATATTGGGCGAGACACTCACGCTGGCCACCCGTTCACCAGCCGGCGCATAAATGGGTTGCAGTCGGCGCAGCGCCGCAGAATCGCGCGACAAGCGGGAGAGTGAATCATCACGCGCCCGATCACGGATCACCGCCAGCAGATCAAGCTGATCCTGCACCAGTGCACCACGCTGTCCGGTCTGACGTGACGAATCACGAGGCGGCTGGCCCGTGCGCACATCGGTCAGCTGTTTCACCGCACCCGATGACAGCTCAAGCGCATACGCATTGTTCTCGCGCATGAACAGCAGATGTCGTTCGTCGGCGCTGAACCGCGGATCCGATTCATTCGCGACCGTCTCAGTCAGCCGACGTGCGCTGCCTCGACGCGTATCAATCAACCAGAGGTCACCATTGGCCGACACGGCACGGGTACGCCCGTCACGTGTGAGCGGGCCTGAGGCGATGTACGGCGCGACGGAATCGGCATGGGCATCGCTGAGCTTTTCCGGCGTCGCGCCAGCGTTTGGCCGCACGCGAAACCACGATGTGGGTGCGTCCCAGGCCGCTTCAGCTTCCGTCCACCGGAAGTAGATCCATTGGCCATCGGCGGTCCAGCGCACCTGCGACGGTTCGCGGCCGAAGTGCTCCGGTCCGCGCATGATGTTGGCGATCGAGAGATCGAATGACGTGGGCGCAGGCTGGGCGGCAACGGCAGCCGGCGCAGCGGCCAGCCACAGCGCGCTCGTGGCCAGGGGTGCGAAGCGAACGAGAGACATGACATTGGGTCAGGGCGTCGGCGGGCCGGACGCTCACGACGTAACAATACGCACTTGAGGAGCGACCGAGTCGAACAGGCAAGATAGCGCCGTGCTACTATTCTGCGTCGATGCGCAGCCACCACCGGAGACGTCATGCAGCCGCTTTTGCTCACCGCGTGTTTCTCTGCACTCCTGAGTGCTTCCCTGTGTGCGCAGGAATCCGACGGCGTCACCTCGCGTCCGACGGCGATTCAGCACGAGGCGGGCGTGACGCGCTTGTACGCGCCCGCACCTCGCGATCCGCGCTCCGTTGGCGTGCCAATGCCGGACGCGAAACTGCTCGCAGTTCACGAGCCAGCGCACCGGGACGCTTCCCTCGTGCTCGCCGCTGGCTCCAGTGGCCTGCGCCTGGCGGGTGCAGATGCAACGCAGCCACCGCAGCGGCACAACACATTCAAGGGCGCGTTGACCGGCGCACTGGTTGGCTTCGTGTTGGGCGCGATCACGGGTGCGCAAATCAACACGGGCTGCGAGCCCGCCAACAACTCGTCGTGCTCAACGTCGCGGAGGCGGCGCAACCTCGTGCTCGGTGGCGGTGTCGTTGGCGCCGGCGCCGGTGCCGCAATCGGAGCGAGTCGAAACCGGAATCCATAGTTTGGGCCGCGGGATGCGGTCGGCGCGTGGTTCCTACACGGCGCGACGTTGCTCGTCGGGCCGGGAGCGTAACGGAATCGACAGCGCACGTGACAGTGGCGTGACGCTCAGCACCGCGTGGCGTCTGCTGCACGGAAGGATCCGGCGCAGTCGCTGGTCCGATTCGCTGTGCCCCACCGCTCCGCTTTCACGCTGTGAACAACTCCCAGACCACCGCGCGTCCTTCTGTCATTCTGGCGACACTAGCCGCGATTGCCATTGCCCTCGCCGTGTGCGCCACGGCCGCAACGGTCATCGTAGCATCGGATGTCACACGCGAACGTGGCAAGGCGCAGGTGCTGGATGCATCCAGACGCACTTCCGTGGCGGACGCGCGCGCCTCGTTCGCGGCACTGCACGGATTGCGTGACGCCATCGATTCGCTGGTGCAGTCGCTGGGACCGTTTACCGAAATGGATTCGCTCACCTTGCGCCGCATGACGCATCAGTGGAGCACGCGTGGGATGCAGCACGCCGCGTTGGTATCGCTACCGGACAGCCTGCGCCCTGCGGATGTGCCAGCGGCGAGCGGATACGCGCGCCATCAGGTTTTTCTTGCACTCTCCACCGACTCTACCCCGGCCGACTCGCTGTTGTCTGCGGTCACCGCCGACACGCTCTCCACATGGCTCACCGTCTGGCGACGCTTTGCGCGCAGCGTGCCGCTGCCGCCGCTGTGGGGATACCGACCGGGGCTTCCAGGTGTCAGCGATGCGTTTGTGATGCCCAATCGGCCCACGGACGGCGTGATGTATTTGCAGAAGCTCAACCTGATCAGCGGTTGGCTTGCCGTACGCTCCGGTGCACCGCGCGAAGCACTACAGCATGGACTCGAGAATATCGCCGCTAGCCGGCACTTCATCGATTCACCGCGGCTCAGCGACTTTGCCGTGGGGCGTGCAATGGCCGTGCAGGGCGCACGCCTCACTCGCCGTGCCGCCACGGCGATCGGTGATTCGGCGCTGCTCGCGCGGCTTGATGTGTTTGACGCGCTGGTGGCCAACGGGGCGGGGGCCAGCTTCTCGGCGCTCCATCGCGCCGTCGAACAGGACGCCGCGAATCCCAGTACGCCACTCGCCATGGAGCTCTTCGACGACGAAAAACTGCCCTTTGCTGTGCGCACAGAAATTCTCTTTGCCGTGCTCGAGGGTGGCTGCGGGCAGACACGCGAAGTGCTGTTCGGCTTCTCGCCGGAGCGCGAGGCACGATTGCGCGCGCTGGCCGACCGCCACGCCGCTG
>JBGTOG010000034.1:0-12357 GCA_041742675.1 Gemmatimonadaceae bacterium
CCGAACCGTCAGCGGCTCGCGCGAGCTGTACACTGTCGCCAGTCGCTCCATGAACGTTGCGGACTGCGGCGGCGGCAACAGCTCATGGAGCGTACGCCCTTCGACCTCGTGAACCTCGGCACCAAAGACCGCCGCCAGCGATCGATTGGCCAGAATGTAGCGGCCATCACGATTCAGCAGGCAGATCAGCAGCGGACTATGGTCAAGTACGCCGTGCAATCTGGCCGTCGTTTCGTGCAGCACCGCTTCCGCGCGTATGCGATCGGTGACGTCATGCGCAATGACCAGTCTCGCACGACGACCGAGAAAATCAAAGACGTGCGACCTGATGTCCACGTGAATGAGCGAACCGTCCTTTCGACGATGGCGCCAGGTACCGGCGACTGCCGTGCCCGCGTCATCTGCTCGCGTCACCATTTCGAGAAGCCGCGCGACATCCTCGACTGGCCGGATATCCGCGATTGTCATCGACAGAAATTCCGCACGGCTGTACCCGTAATGCGACACGGCCGAGTTGTTGACCTCGAGGAAGCGAAGGTTCGCGGTGTCGTACACCCAGGCGGGCTGCGGACTGGAGTTGAACAGGCTGCGATAACGCGCTTCACTCTCCTGCGATTGCCTCTCCGCACGACCACGCTCTGCAACTTCTGCGGCCAGCTCTTCATTCGTGACCATCAGCTCGCCGCGCTCATGGGCCAGTTCGTCGCGCGTCGTGCTGGCGAAGACGACCGCATTCTCCAGCGCCGTGATGATCGCACCAAGCGAGAGCACAAGCAGCGCGTTGATCATCAGAAAGTTGCATGTGATGATCACCCACGCGACGAATCCTTCCCAGTCAACGATTGCCATGGAGGGCGCTGCGCGCCCAAGGGCGCCCAGCAGCAGCAGCGTTACGGCGTTCAGCCCCGTGGCAAACATGCCCGCACGCAGACCAAGCAGCAGCGTGGTCATCACGGCAAAACCGAGCAGGTAGATCTGACTGATGGAGCCAACGGCTACGAGCAGGCCGACACCCAGCGCGTAGAAAATCGCCATCAGCCCGCCAGCGCGGACGGTAAAGGACAGCGACTTCATGAAGTAGAGCGTCACCACACCTGCAACGGCCACCGTATCAAGCACCACCACGCCCGGCATATCTTCGCGCAGTGCCATCATCAGACTGGGCACGTACACAATCGGCGCGAGCACCGCGATGCCGCGCAGCAGGACATTGAGCACCTGAGCGCGCCAATGATCCGGGTCCACTTGCCACCATCGTCGGTGTACTGCCGAGGCGGAGTTGCCTGAGCCGACTGGATCGGCCCGATTCACCCTATTCGACATGCGCTCGAATTTTTGTTATGTGACTGCGAACATCGGCCCTGCGTGTACATGGCGCGCAGCTCGGCACAGATCGCAAGGAATACAGTGGGCCGTAGCCCATGGTATCGTCAAGCCGCAGCGATTTCCGAAGAATTTCGTGCACCGCGACCCAGAAGGGGCCAGTGGCACCGTGGATCGCCTACCACTGATACCGCACGCCACCGTTCACCGTAAACCCTGAGAGGTCGGTCCAGGCGTCCGTGGTCCACCGCCCGCCGGCGCCGCGAGCCGGCAACACCAGCCGATCATCTCGCGTCTGCCGCACGTTGGTGATGTTCTCGAAGTTGAGAAACAGGCGAGCGGTTCCCAGGCGTGTCTCGATCGCGCGCTCCCCCATAAGACCAACAATCAGGTAGGGACGGCTGGTACTGCGGTACGGGTTCGCGTCAAGACGCTGTCGTCCCGTGTAATACAGCTCGAGGCCCACGCGGCTTTTCCCCTCCTGCTCGACCGTGGTCACCACACCCACCGCATGACGCGGTGTGAGCGCCACGTCATGTCGCGCACAACCCGACAAAAGAAGACCTGCGCGCGCAGACTCCGAATCGAGATCGCACTCCGTTGAGTGCAGCAGCGTATACGTACCGGTCAAACGCAACATGGGCGGCTCTTCATCACCCGCATCGTCACCGAGCTCGCGCCCCACGCGCGCCAGCAACTCAGCGCCCCACGTTGCTGTTGGCCCCGGTGCATTCACGAGCTGTATGCGTGCCACGTTGTTTTGCTGCACACCCGGAACGCCAATGACCTGCAGTGGTTGCGTCACGCGCGAGCCAAACACCGTAGCATTGATCTCTACGTCACCCATCGACAACTCAAGTGGGCCACCGATGTCGAGCGACACACTCGTTGCTCGTTCGGCGACGAGTGCAGTGAGTGGCTGCACCGGAGTCAGACCGGTGACCTCGGTCTCCTCCACAAACGGCGTGGGCGCAAACGCGCCGGTGCCCGCCGAGAGGCGCGTGGTCCATCCTGCGAGTCGGCCTTCCGCCGGTCGGCGTGCGAGCAGCGAGACCCGGGGATTCACAAACGTGCCGTAGTCGCTATGCGCATCCAGCCGCACGCTGGTCGATACAGCGAGCCACGAGCGCGCATCAACATCGAACTGTGCGAACGCGGCAGGGATCGTGTACGCGTAGTCAAAACCATCCACATTGCTCGCCGTGTACGTCTCCTGCTGCAGCACACCGCCTACGATGTAGGTAAACGGGCCGCGCGGCACAGCCAACGCTGCTTCGCCAAACCACGTGCGATGACGATCGTCTTCGCGCACGGTACCAAAGCGATGCAAATGTCGCTGCTCTACTCCCGAGCCACGCAGGGTCAGGATCGCACTTCGAAGCGCGTCGGTACCAAAGAGCGGATGTGCGTCGCTGCCGACAAAGCGCGCAAGCGCGCCAACGTCAGCGCGCCGCGTGCTGAGCGATTCGCCATACGCTGTGCCGGCTGGTGTCACTCGACCCGCGAGCGTTCCGCCGTCCCGCGCTTCTGCAGTGAATCCGCCGGTGAGAAATGCCGACCGACCCGTGCCGTTGTCGAGATACAGCCGCGGCCGCACGACGGCACGCGAGTAGCCCGGCATGTCAGTCCAGCCATCACGGTCCAGATCGTTCTGCCGCTGCGTATGTGCACCAGCAAGCAGGGTCGCACCAATGCGTTCTCCAAACGGTGCGCTACCAAAGAACACCGCATCGGTGCCACCACGCGAGGTTTGGTTGACGAGCGCCGTGCGTTCGATCTCTGCACCCGGTCGTCGACTCACCAGATCAATCACGCCGCCCAACGCGGAGCTTCCGTACAGCGCCGACGCCGTGCCCTTGATGATCTCCACCCGTCCGAGATCGACCGGCGGAATTTGCAACAAGCCCAGACCACCAGCCTGTCCGCCGTACAGTGGAAGACCATCCGCGAGCAAGAGCGAGTAGCGCCCGCGCAATCCCTGGATGCGCACGTTCGCGCCGCCCAACGACGGATTGGTCGTCTGAACGCGCAGTCCGCCGGTCTCATTCAACATCATCGCGATGTCGCCGGGCGACATGGTCACCTTCTCGGCGATCTCCTCCTCGTTGATCACTTCCACTCGGAGCGGCGTGTCCTCCACGCGACGTTCGCCACGTGTCGATGTGACAATGACAACGTCCGTGTCCACGGCCTGCACGAGGAGCGTGAGCGTGACGATCGTGTCAACGCCCGGGCGCAGCGTTGCCATGGTGGAATCCGGGCGATGTCCGATTTTAGTGGCTACGATCGTGCGCCTTCCGGCTGGAACCCGAAGCGCCGCCTGTCCGCTTTCGTCGGTGCGCGCACCGATGGTGCCAATGCGCACAATCGCAGACGCAACGACGCGACTGCCCGCTGAATCGGCTCGGACGCGCACCGTCACCGTCGTAGTCGAATCCTGCAAGACCGCTGACGTTGCCGACGCCCGCTGCGCTGCCAACGAACCGGGCATCGTTGCGACAAGTGTGCTGAAGAGAGTGACGATGGCACAGCGGGAAGCGATGACTGAGAGGGTGCGCATCGAGGCGTGTGTGTGGTGAATGGGTATTGCGGCATCATGCGACGCAGCAGCGGGTGTCGCGCACAACAATCGACTGTTCTCGAGGTCCTGCGTCGCATGGCGCAGGATCTGCCACGCGCCAGAGAGCGCAAGCATGCCCATGATCAGCGCCACGATGATGTCGGGCCACGCCTGCTGCACCGCGAAGACGCCGGTGGCCGATGCTTGCCGTGTGTCGAGGCAGCGTACACCTTGCAGTGACTACAAGGTCAAGGAGTCCTGATGAGTTCAATCGCAAGGTCGGCCAGCGCGCCCGCAGAGCGCCTCACCATCGGCGAGCTGGCCGCTCGGACGGGCTGCACCGCAGAAGCGATCCGATACTACGAACGCGAGGGGGTGGTGCCGCGCCCAACGCGCGCGGGGCCAGGTCGCTATCGCTCATACGGAACCGCAGACGTCGAGCGGCTCGCGTTCCTGCGGCGTGCGCGTGAGCTCGGCTTCAGCCTCGCCGAGGTGCGGGAGCTGTTGGCATTCAACGATGGTGATCCTGCCCGTTCCTGCAGCGACGTGGATCAGATGGCGCGAGCGCATCTCGCGCAGGTGGACGCCAGGATCGCGCAGCTTGTTGAATTGCGAGAGGCTCTCGCGGGCGTGATGGCGCAGTGTCGCGGGGGACTGGCGGTGGCGGATTGTCGGATTCTGGGAGCGCTTGGAGCGAGTGCTCGGGATCAGGAAGAGCTCTCGCCGACTCAGCGCCAGACGGCGATCTCCCCCAACGGTTTGCGCTCGATATCCGGCACTCGTGCGCTTGGCGCCGGGTAGCCCACCGGCATCACGAGCATGGCCTTTTCATTCGCCGGACGCTCGAGCAGCTCGGCGAGGAATCCCATGGGGCTTGGCGTGTGCGTCAGCGTGACCAGTCCCATTTGATGCACGGCTGCAATGAACAGGCCGGCCGCAATGCCGCAAGACTCCTGTGTGTAGTAGTGCGTGCGCTTACTCCCGTCCGGGTGCACGCCGTACACCTGCCGAAAGAGCACCACCACCCACGGCGCATCCGTGAGGTGTGTTTTCTGCTCGTCGGTGCCAAGCGGCGCGAGTGCGGTGAGCCACTCCTGTGGCGCCTTGCTACTGTAGAATGCTCGCTCCTCCTGTTCCGCGGCATCGCGCATGCGCTGCTTCGTGGTGGCGTCGGCGACGGCCACGAACGTCCACGGCTGCTGGTGCGCCCCGCTGGGCGCGGTACCCGCCGTGCGGATAGCGAGCTCAATGAGCGCACGTGGTACTGCATCGGTGGAGAACTGCCTCGTGGTGCGACGGCGCTGCATTGACGCATGGAACGCTTGCCCTGCGGCAAGCGATTCGGCGACCGGACGGCGGGAGAAGTCGAGTGGGACAAATCGCGCCGGCGGCGGAGAGGGAGGCTGAGTCATCGGCACAAGGGTGCGGGGCTGGGAGGCGGAGCGGTCTACTTTGGATTCCAGGGAAGTCTCTCGCAAGGGAACTCCTTGCGTACTTGCATGATCAGTGCAATGTGAACGCACCTCCGATCAACCCCATAGCACATCGCTTTTTCACGCCAGCAACCGGTGCGACCTTTACACTTGGTACCGGTGCACCGGCGGCGGAACAGCACTTCGCCGGATCGTTGGCTGCACCGCTGCTCAGCATCGTCTGGAATCGCGGGAACGCACAAACGCTCTGGGTCGACGAAGTTCCGGTGATCGTTCCAACCAACGCGATTGTCACGCTGATCCCGAGTCAGCACTATCGCTTTGAGTCACCCGCGGCTGTGGTGCGGTGGCAGTTCAATCGTGAGTTCTACTGCATCATTGATCACGATCCGGAAGTCTCGTGTGCCGGTTTGCTCTTCTACGGCTCGAGCGGACCAATGCTGCTGACGCCCGATGCCGATGTGCTGCGTCGACTGTGCCTGATGCTTGCTGTATTCGAAGACGAGTTTCGGACACACGATGCGATTCAGGGCGAAATGTTGCGCACTCTGCTCAAACGTCTCATCATCATCCTCACACGTGTGGCGCGGGTGTCCGCTCATGGAAGCGCCGTGAGTCATCCGCAACTGGACATGATTCGACGATTCAATGTGCTGGTTGAAGACAACTACCGCCGACTTCACCGGGTGTCCGAGTACGCAGCGCTCCTACACAAGTCACCGAAGACACTGGCCAATCTTTTTGCAGCGCACAGCAGGCAAACGCCCTTGCAGATCATACAGGAGCGCATCGCCATGCAGGCACGGCGTCTGCTGCTCTACAGTGACAAGAGCGTGAAGCAAATCGCCAGCGAACTTGGGTTCGCCGAGTCCGCCACGTTCAGTCGGTTCTTCAAAACGATGGCGACGTGCAGTCCGCAGGAGTTTCGCGCTTCGCGTGGCCGCGCTGTGGCCGCGCACCAGGTCGGGACGTCTGGCCACGCATCAGGGAAGAATTGCTATCGAAACGTCGCCGCCGTTCTGGCAGAATGAGAGTGTTGACGCAGTTCACATTCACTCACATGCGACGAGCAATGCATCATGGCCACCTTTACCGTTCCAACGCGCGCCGACGTTTCCCTGCCCAACCAGCAGCTGTTCGATTCGCTACAGCAGGGACTAGGCATGGTCCCAAACCTCTACGCGACACTCGCGCACAACGAAACAGCGCTTGGCGACTACCTCACCTTGCAGAACCGCAAGAGCACGCTGCGCGCCAAGGAGCGGGAGGTCGTGAACCTTGTGGTCAGTCAGGTAAATGGCTGCCCGTATTGCCTGGCCGCACATACCGCGATCGGCAAGATGCAGGGCTTCACCGACAATGAACTGTTGGAGATTCGCAGCGGCACCGCGTCCTTCGACGCAAAGCTTGACGCGTTGGCGCGATTCGTGAAAGTCACCACAGAGACACGTGGCCACCCGGCACCGGAAGCGGCCGACGCCCTGCTCGCCGCTGGCTACTCCAACGCCAACGTGATCGATATCATCATCACTATCGGCGACAAGATCATCACCAACTTCCTGCACGGCATCACGCAGGTGCCGATTGATTTCCCGGAGGCGCCAGCGCTGGAGTTGAGCGAGGTGTAGTCTGCTGGCGGCAGGTACGGGCGTCGCCCGCGCCTGCCGCGGCTATCCGTGGGGCCAAGTTACGCCTGTACCTCTCGTACGACTTCCGCGAGCGCATGTCGGAGCCGCGAAACTCCGAACCCGTATCCCGTGGCTTCTCTGCGTGATGGTGTGTGCGGCCGCATTTCTGGCGCGGCGCCCGTTCCCATCGCCACTCCTTTGATCCATCGGCGACGGGAACTACTGGGCCCGTTCATGGCGGTTGAGCCGCCGGTTATTGGCGTGGGACGTAGAAGACCAACGTGGCCCAATGCACATCCCAGTCAGCGCCGGAGTCTTTGTCGGCGGGTACAATCTGCAGCGTGCGAATATTCCAGAGGCCAGACTGCCCGACGACGACGGTGGCCACACCGCTCGCGTCGGTCTCCAGCTTCACGTCACGCGCGCTGGCACGACGTGCGGCGGCGGTGTCGGTACGCGCGCCCGACCCGCTCGGTACGGAGCCCGCATGGAGATAGGCCGAGACTGCAGGCTTGCCCAGCAGTACAAGTCTGACGCGAAGGGTGTCGCCAACGCGAAGCGCCGATGGATCGGACAGCGGCACGAACTCGAGCGGGTGATTGAGCAGACGCTGGAACGCCCGTGGTCCATCACCAACCTCCACGAAGGTTTTGGCGTACTTTGCGTAGCGTCGGACGATGCTGTCACCGCGGACAGGCGGAAGCAAACCGGCGCGTTCATATCGCTGCCTCGCTTCCGGCGCTCCCTCCAGATCGAGGTACCGCCGAAAACTTGCCGGCGATTCGCGGACGGTTCTTGGCGCGAGCTGCACTCCGATCAGATGTTGGCCTGCTGTGGTGGCCGCGTGCGCGAGTCGAAGCGATTGCCCTTGCACGGAGACCTCGCGAACGGTGACCGCCGAGTTGGCGGTGACCACGCGCGCGGAGATGATACGATCAGGCGTCACGGCCGATAAACTGCTCGGAAACAGGCTCGACGTCTGGCCGCGCAGTTCGATGCGCCCGCCAGGGGTGACAGCGAACGCGTCGGGCACCAGCCAGAAATCGTGTGCAGTAAGCAGCGTCGCCGAACCAGCGAACAATGCGACAACCACCGTGCCCGCCATGGCCGCTCTGCGGCGCCCGGCGCGTCGAATCGCCGAATCTCCAGTGCGTGTCATGAGCGGCGCCGGCGAGACGACCAGTGGATCGCCTGAATCTTCCCGCCCGTCGTCGTGCGCTCGAGCACCATCAGCTCCACCATCTGCGAACCTGTCGAACCTTCTTCGCCCGTCGGCGGGGTGACCGTCCTTGATACGACGTAAGCGGCGTCCCCCGCCACGCGAACATGCACAACGGTACGAGTGCCCTTGGAGTCTTTGCTCGCCTGCATATCCGCGCCCAAATGGTGGCTGAGATACTCGGCGCGCGTCTCGATGGCACCAGTTTCGAGAACGAGAGCGTTGCTCGCCAGCATGGCAACGGCGCGCACGGAATCGCCCGCCGCGAGCGCGTCGTGGAATCGTGCGACGACGGTAGTGACGGCGCTGGAGTCGGACCGCGCAGCTTGGGCGTATAAACGGGACGTCGGGAAAAAGACGCCCAGCGAGAAGGCGAGCCCACCAATGCGGAGAATCGGGAGCATGATGAGGTGTGGGTGGGGTCGCGGGGGAGGCAGCACTTGACTTCGGGTAAAGTACGCGGTCACAGGAGATCTCACGAGGGCTGCCCGCACCGCCATTTTTGCGTCGCAAGGCCCTGACTGACTGCTGCGCACGCTGTCGTGCACCGTCGGCGCGCCGGCTCGTCGTCCGCCGACTAGCCCTCAAGGTTGATTGTGTGCATGCCGCCTGTACGCTAGGTAAAAGATGCAAGCGCAAAACCGCGACCGCATGCAGGGCGGAAGATCGCTCGAGGGCATGCGGCGACGTCTCAACTACAACTCAAGAGGGCACATCATGAGCCACCATCTCGATCAGACAGCGAAGGACTGCATCGGCGCGTGCAACGAGTGTGCGACCGAATGCGGCCATTGCTTCGCGCACATGACCGGAAAGGCCAGCTCCAACGCCTGCCCTGCGTGCTGCATCGAGTGCGCCGCCATCGCCCGACTCTGCAGCGATGCCATCGCGCGTCACAGTCCGTTTGCCAAACAACTCTGCGCGTTGTGCGCCGAGATCTGCGATTGGTGCGCCAAGGAATGCGATGCGCATGAGATGGAACACTGCAAGAGCTGCGCTGAGGCCTGCCGTCGCTGCGCCGAGGCATGCCGCAAGATGGCCGGATGACTGTTCGCGTCGCCGTGAATGGCTCGGGGGTGATTGGGCGTCGCGTCGCCGACGCCGTGCGCATGCAGCCCGACATGCAACGTGCCGGAATGGTGGACGTCGCGACCGACTGGCGGATGCAGGTGGCACGCGAACGCGACTTTGCGATCTAAGGCGCGAACGCCGAATCCGTAGCGTGAAGGCCGGTCATCACACGCTGGCGACCCGGCGGGCAGCGGCGCGTACCGTGTCAGAACTCGCGTCCTTCCCCTTCGTGACGTGCGGCGAACACGGTCCAAGCCAATCGCATGACACCAATCGCATGACACCGACCGCACGAGACGGGCCGTACGATTCAGATTACGGTGCTACGGCGTGGGCGGAATGACGGCGTGCGCCATGCCCACATTGAACGGATCGCACCAGATGATGACGTGGGTGTATCGCACACCCGCCGGAACCTGAAAGGCGTAGCTCTGCGCGCCCGCGCGACTGCTTAGTGCGCCAACGCGAATCGGTTGGCCGGTGTTGGGGTTGGCGCTTGTGTTGAGATACACGAACGGGCCGGGCGTCTGCGCGATGGCAAAGTCCGCCGAAAAGTTGAGCTGCGCGACGCCGTTCTCAATCACGAGGGTGGCCCGACCGGAGACGTTGTATCCCGTTCTTACGAAGCTGGCGCTCGCGCCCATACCGTCGGGATTGGGCGTGCCCGGTGCCACGGGAATGGCATCTGGCGCGGTGGGCGGTTCGGCGCTGCTGCACGCGGCGGCAATGACAAGAAGCAGCGGGAGAAAAGCGCGAGCAACAAGCATGAGTGAATCTCCGAAGAATGGTTTGATGTGGAATCGGTTCACGGCGCACCCACCGGGCTCTCCGTGCGCCACACCAGCGCGCGGATGTCTGCCGTCGCGCTCGACTGCGTGTCCTCAGAATCCTGCATGAGGCCAATCGCGATGATCGCGCGCGGTTTCCCACCCCAGATGCGCCGGTAGTCGGCGAACGGGTCAACGACCGTGTGTCGCCAGTCGCCGTCCGATGCAGAGTGCCTCATGCGAATCATGTGCAGGTCTGATGACTGGAAGCTCGGTCGCTCGTAGTCGGCCCCCTCGACGGTGCCGCTGGTGTAGAACAGCGTGTGCGGCACGCGATCCAGGAGGCCTTTGCGCTCGAACACCACGAACACGCGAAGCGCTGCGTCGTCGGTCGCACGGTTGCGCAAATCGGCGCCGGCGGGGTGCTCGAGCACCCGCCAACTCCACGAGAGCTTTCCGGCGCCTGGCACAATGGGCCGATCGAGTTCACGCACGAACCACGCCGCGCGGTCTGATCCGGAAATGCGAAGGGCGACGCGCGGGCCGGCACGGTCAATGAGGGTGAGTTCCGGTGCCCTCTCACCGCGCACGGGTCGCACCACCCAGCTGCGCGGCAGTGCCTCGCCAGCGGAGAGGTTCTTCAACGGCAAGAGTACCAGTGAGTCTGCCTGCCTGGCCAACACGTCGGCCGATGGAGGAAGCATGTGCGCACGCTCACTACCGGGAGTTGGCGCAGCTGCGGCTATCACGGCGGCACCAACGATGGAGAACAGAACAGTGAGTTGCATGGAATATCAGTGAACTGAAAGGCCCGTCTTGTGATCGAAGAACGTGGCCTCGCCTCGCTCAGCGACTAGTCCGTGAAGCTGAAGAAGTTCCGCAGCAACACAGTCATGCTTACACCACAGGTTGAATCGCTCGTCCATCACTTCGCGGCCCCGCTATCCGCGCGAACTGCCACGAGGTAGGGAGCGCCCCACACGGCCGGACCGTCGCGAAGTGCGTGGAACCAGCGATTCGCATCTGCCGACCGCCCCAGCGCGAGCAGCAGCTCGGCGTGTGCCAGGCGATCTGCGTATTGCGCCAGCGCCGGAATGCGCGAACGAATCGACAATGGCAGGGCCACGTCACCGCCCTCGAACGCTGTAAGCGCGCCTGCTCTGTCACCGCGCGCCCGGGCCAGATGTCCACGCAATGATTCGCCGAGTGGACGGGACAGCCGGTCCTGCGTGGAAGGCCGTGCGAGCAGTTGCTGTGCGCGGGCCAGCGCGAGGGTATCGGCGAGCCGGACACTCAGCAGGCCGCCCAGATACACACGGAGCGAACGCTGTTCGGCCGGTGTGATCACACTGGTATCCGGAGACAGCGCAACGTCGGCCAGCAGCTGACGCACGGCGCGTACGGAATCCACGGAGAAGGCAATGTGGGGCGCCGCCATCGCCATGGCACGATGCAACAGCGTGGCCGAGGGATCGAGTCGTGCCGCGTCCCGCCAGTGGCGTGAAGCCGATGGCAGCCGCGACTCGGCGACATCGAGAGACGCCAGCGCCAGCAGCCCCTCGGTGCGCAGCTCGGTGCTTGTGGTTGGTGCGGTGAGCGCCGTGGCGAAACGCCGGGCTGCGCGCAGGTCAGTGGGATGGGAGCCCGCCCGTCGCAAGGCAATCTGCGCACTCACCGGATCGTTGATCGCGCGATCGGCTTGCAGTACGCGCCGCGCGTGCAGTGCCAGATATGTCTCGCGAATACCGGGCTGCTCCCCGGCGCTGTTGGGGCTGAAGTACATCGTGAACAATGTGTCGAGCAGCCCGCGCTGGTTGTCCCGCGCCGCCAACTCCATGAGGTACACGGTGACCTCACTATTGCGCGGGTCGAGTTGCATGACACGCTGGAACGCCGGCACCGCCTCGCTCGTGGGACGGCCCACGTACGGATTGTTCTCGAAGAGCGTCTCGCCGAGCAGCATCCAGGCATCGACGTCGGTGGGATAGTCGGCCACGATCTGACGGAACTGGCGCTCGGCATCGGCCGGTCGGCCGAATCGCAGCGCGTGGTATCCGCGCACCACCTGCTGCGTGCGCAGTGGCAGCGTGGAAGAGAGCGCGTACGCTCGCTGCGTGGCGCGCGTGTTGAGTGAATCGACTTCGCTCCACTTCGCGGCGCGGGCCAAGCGATACCAGGCGAGCGCAAAGAGCGAATCGGCGGCAACGGCATCGAGAAAATGGCCGACTGCCGCTGCTGGTCGCGCGTCGCGCAGTTCGCGTTCGCCATCGAGGAATGCCCGCAGTGCGCGCGAGGATGTCGTCGTTGATGCGGCAAGCGCCGCCACGGTGTCGCCGGGCGCGCGCAGCTCGCGCTC
>JBGTOG010000073.1:0-11356 GCA_041742675.1 Gemmatimonadaceae bacterium
GGTCCAGGTAGTGTCGATCGACACCGGAACACGACGGCCGCGCATCGCAATGATCGCAGCCGCCGGGAAAACTGCCCGGCGTGGCGTGAAGGGCACTGGCGCTCCACGGGCCCAGGACGCAGCGCGGCAGCCCACGCGAGCCGGGGGACCGACGCACGCGACGAGGCGCTCGCGTTGGGGCGCGACGAGGCAGCAGAATCTGGGGATGGCATCCGGCAGTATGGAGCGGCGCGAGGCGTGCGGGCAAGCCACGTCGGCTGGTAACTTTGTGAAATGCATCCCTGTCATAACTCGCATGACGCAAACGGCGCACGATAACACGGATATCGCGGCGCTCCTGCCCGCGTTGCGCACGCTGGCGGCGCGTCTGAGCCGAGTGCCCGACGAGGGCGAGGATCTGCTGCACGACGCGCTACTTGAGGCGGTCCGTGTCGGCCGCACCGATCTGTCACAGGCCGTGAACTATCGCTGGCTTGTGGGCACCATGCGCAATCTCAGCGCGATGACCGCACGATCGGCGGTGCGCCGACGTGTTCGTGAGACGCGCTGGGCAGACGAGGACGTGCCGCGCTCCAGCGCCCCGCTTGAACGCGATGCGTCTCCACGCGCGTGGCGCACGCATCCGCTGGTGCAGGCATTGCCACCATCGCTGCGAGCCGTGGCGCTGCTTGCACTGTCGGGGCATGACCGCCGGGAAATCGCCTGGCTGCTGAAGCTGTCCGATACGGCCATGCGCCAACGTATTGCGGCTTTGCGAAAGCGCCTTGGCAGCATGGAGTTTCCCGCCGAGTCGACGCAAGGGAGCAGCGATGCCCTGCCGCTCGGCCTCATTCGACGTGCGTTGCTCCCGGTGGTCGTCGCCACTGAGTCGCTCGGCGCACACGACCCGGACGGACACCTGCTGGCCATCGCAGCAGCCGGTGCTCACGTTTTCCCACTCGGCGGCAACAAGAGGGTTCACGCAGTCACATCACCACGATCCAGTCAGGAGTCCGTCCCATGATCCCGTCTCCCCGCATCGGCAGCATCTTTTTCTACGTCTCTGACGTTGACCGCACCGAAGCCTTCTATCGCGACGTGATTGGTCTGAGCGTTGAACGCATGCCCGACGATGGCAGCGGACGACCGTGGCTCAACGCGCCGATTCCGGGCAACGTCGACCTGATCTTCTTTCACGGCGTGGTGAAGGCGGGCAACTCGCCGATTCTCGTGTTCGATCTGCAGCAGGGCGGCATTGATGGTGTCGTCGAACAACTCGTGGCCGCCGGCACACAGATTGTCACACCGGTAAGCCACGCGCCCGGTGGCTGGTCGGCGGAGTTCAACGATCCCGATGGCTACACGCTGTCACTGTATCAGACGGAGACGGTGCCGAGATAGTGTGCTACGGACGAACCGCCTGCACCAGCGCATCGGTGTGGTCGGTGAACACACCATCTACACCAGCGTCAACAAACGCACGCGCCTCGGCCGCAAAGTCACCGCCGAATCGTGCGCCAATAAACTGTGGTTCCTTGCGCAACGTCCATACGTGCACCTTGAGACCCGCCGTGTGGGCGTCGCGCACAACCGTCGTCGGATCACCGCTCGCGGGCAGCACAAGGCGCTTCTCCGGCCCGATGCCGTAGGCGTACTGCGCAACCGCACGCAATCCCGCTGGCGTGAGCATTTCCGCGTACGTTGGCACACTGGCGTTCGCCGCGCGATCCGCCGGTGCTCCGCCGGCAATCAGCTGAATGAGACGCACCGGTGTGCGTGGCTTGAGTTGCCGCAGGTTCTCCACCTCAAACGACTGAATGAAGACTGGCGCATCAGCGCGGTTCCACCCGGCGCGAGCGAGCGACGCAAGCAACGGATCTTCAAGCGGCAGCCCGATCGTACGGAAGTATGTCGGGTGTTTGGTTTCCGGATACACACCCACGACGCGACCGCGCGCTTTGCCTAGCGAATCGGCGAGCGCGATGATTTCATCAAACGTAGGAATCAGGAACTGCCCATCGTACGCATGATCGCGAAACGGCAATCGTTCCTTCGCTCTGAGCGTGCGCAGCTCGGCGAGCGTGAAGTCTTCGGAAAACCAGCCACTGATACTGGCACCGTCAATCACCTTCGTGGTCTGGCGATCCGGGAAGCGGTCCGCGACATCGGTGGTCTCGCCGATCTCATTTTCGTGGCGAGCGATCAGCACACCGTCCTTCGTGCTGACCAGATCCGGCTCGATGTAGTCCGCGCCCATGTCCACCGCGAGCGTGTACGCCTCGAGCGTGTGCTCGGGCCGATATCCGCTTGCCCCGCGGTGCGCGACAATGAGAAACGTCGGATCGTTGGCGATCGCCGTCATGCGAGGCGGGGCCTGGGACGAGGCAGACGGCGGCGCGCCGCTGGCGCGGCATCCGCTGCCGAGGAGAGTGGCGGCGACCAGCAGCACCGCGCGCGCGCCAGGTTTGAAGAGCATACGAGAAGATAGCGCCATGATGTGGTGAGCGAATTGGACCGAATCCCTGAACGTAGCTCGCCGCGGAGACGGCGGCCGCAGACCCAACGCGTCGTGACGGCGTTGCGACACAACGCGCCAGTGACGATCGTAGGGTGTAGCAGTTCCCCCGTTCGTTGCCGTTTGCCTCGCCCCCGGTCACACATGCCCGCACCGCAACCCGACTTACAGCAGCGCCTCGCCAACGCTCTCGACGGTCAATATGAGATCGAGCGCGTGCTTGGTGTGGGTGGCATGGGCACCGTTTTTCTGGCGCGCGATGTCACGCTCGACCGGCCCGTTGCCATCAAGATCATCGCGCCCGACGTGACAGGCAGCGCAGATCTTCGGCAACGGTTTCTGCTTGAAGCACGCACCGTTGCGCGGCTTCGTCATCCGAATATTGTCTCGGTGTACGCCGCCGGCGAATCCGATGGCCTGCTCTGGTTCGCGATGGAGTACGTGCCGGGTGAGAGCTTGCGCGACCGCCTGGCCCGCGAGCAGATCCTGCCGTCAGACGCGGTGATCGATATTGTGCATGACCTCTCGCTGGCGCTCGATGATGCGCATGCAGCGGGCATTGTGCACCGCGATGTGAAGCCCGAGAACATTCTGCTCGATAAGGAGAGCGGACGCGCCATGCTCACCGACTTTGGTGTGGCACGTGCGCTGTCGGCGAGTGACGCACGGCTCACGGGCGCCGGCTTCGTGCTCGGCTCCCCGCGCTACATGAGTCCGGAGCAGGCGGCTGGTGAGCACACGATTGATGGTCGCAGCGACTTGTATTCGCTGGGACTGGTAGCGTACGAAATGATCGCGGGTCGGCCGGTGGTCACGGCGGAAACGCCAGCGTCAATCCTGGTGAAGCATCTCACCGAAGAGCCCACGCCTCTTCGTACGCTGTCTGCTGATGTGCCGGACGCGCTGGATGCGGTCATTGCGCGGGCGTTGCGCAAGAAACCGGAGGAGCGTTTCGCACGGGGACGCGAAATGGCGGCGGTGCTGGAGGGGCGGGATCCGTCCGAGGCAGTGACGTTGTCTGGCAGCCGCACGCTCTCGGCGCGACGCCATCGCGACAACGCTACCGCGACACGGAAAGGTTTTAACCTGCGCGCGCTGGCTGCCGTGCTTGTTGTCGGGATTGTAGCAATCGGCGCCTGGCAGTTCTTCTCGTCGCGCAGCGCACCAGCGCCTGAGAACCAGCGCACGTGGCTGATCGCGCCCTTTGAGCTGCAAACCGGCAACACATCGCTTGACTGGCTGCGTGAAGGCGCCGTGAACATGCTGGGGCTCACGCTGTCGCAGTGGAATGATCTGAGTGTCGTGGACTACGAACGCACGCTCGACATACTGCAGCGAGTGCGCGGTGACGACACGCGCCGCCTTAGCCTGGAGGATGCTCGGCAGATCGCCCGACGAGCGTCAGCAGGCACCGTGGTGATGGGCCAGATCTCCAGCGCCAATGATTCGCTGTTTCTGGTGGCGCGCCTGTACGACGTCGCGACGGGTGCGCGGATTGATACAGCCACCGCCGGTCTGCCGATCAACAGCGATCCTCGCATCGCATTTGACCAGATCGCGCGCGGTCTGCTGGACCTCATGGGCGGACCGGCTCTATCAGTGGAACTGACGCGACAAACCACCGAGTCTGTTCAAGCCTACCGACTGTACCTCGACGGATTGCGCGCGCTCAATCGCTGGCGCATGGATGAAGCGGACGCCGCATTCGCTGAGGCGATCGAGATCGACAGCACGTTTGCGCTGGCGTACTACAAGCGATCGCTTGGACTTGGCTGGCGCAATATTGTGGGCCCGCTGTATCTCGAGTCGGCGGAGAACGCGGTGCAGTTCGGCACACGATTGCCACCTCGGCAGCGTGAAGTCATTGCCGGCAATCGTGATCTCGCGCGCGGCTTCTCGGCGCTGGCGACTGGCGATCTGCAAGGAGCGCGAAGCAACTGGGCCTTGGCACGCGAGCGTCTCTCGGCGCTCGTGGCCGTCGATTCAACAGATGGTGACGCGTGGTATGGACTGGCTGACGCCGATTTTCACTCGGCGCTCAATACGGTAATTGTGGATCCGGATTCCATTGCGTTGCTGCTGTCGAGCTCCATGCGCGGATTCGAGCGCGCCATTGCGCTCGACTCCACGTTTCATCTGGCGTATCAGCACCTCATCGACATCTATCAGATCAGCGCGAACGAGCGTGGCGCGGTGATCATCGACGGCGACCGCATGGTGACCGCGAAATCAATAGCGGACAGCGCACGACTGCAGCAGTTGCGGCGAGAGGCGCAGGAACGCACGAAACAGTTTGCCACCAACTGGCTTGCGCAGGAGCCCGACGGTGCGCAGGCATGGCAGGCATTGCTCAACACCTATGGTGTGTTGCAGCAATACGACTCAGCGATCGTATTGCTCGAGCGAGCGCGCGAGCGGCCGGCTGTGTACTCACCGGCCATGGCGTATTCACTTCCGCTGTATCGCCTTTTCAGCAACAATCCGGATCAGGCGCGCATTGACCTGCGTGAGGCGCTATCCAGCATTGACCCGGACTCGTTGAGCGTTCGCTCAACCACGCCCGGCACATTGCTGCCGTTCATCGGTATGTCCAGCGCTTCAGCGTTGGGCTCCCTGGGCGTGCTGGACAGCCTTGGTGCGGTCGCCGCTGCAGCGGATCCGATGATGCCGATCTTTGCTCAGCCGACCAGGGAAACGGCCGCCTGGTACGCCTCCGCCATCAAGCTTGCGATGGGAGTACCCGCGTCGCCCACTCTCATTCGCACGCTGCGGACGGGGATCGATCGAGTCGACGGCGCCAGTGACGGGAGTATGGCGGGCACACTCCGAATGCAATCGCTCGGCGTTCCGTACATGGCGTATCTCGCGTCACGTGACTCAACGTTTGTTTCGATTGTGAAGCGCTGGTTGCCCGAAGGCAGTCGCGTGCGTGAGCTGGAAGCGTCGGTTGCGCTCGACAGAGGGGACACGGCGACCGCACGTGCACTTGCCGCCGAGTTCCCGACACCGGACGCGCTGCGCCGTGCGACATTTGCCGCTGCCGGGATTCGCGTGCTCACCCAGGCGGAGGTTCGCGCGCGACTTGGCGACATCGCCGGTGCCGTGGCCACGTACGAAGCGATCGACCCGCTGCGATTCCAGATCGCCATGGCCGAACCCGGTTTGGCGTTGTACACGCGCAGTCATCTCGCGCGGGCGCGACTGCAGGAGCAGCTTGGCGATGTGAACGCCGCTATCGCGTCGTACGAAACGTTTGTGCGCTGGTGGACGGGTGCCGACCAGTCACTGCACGGAGAGTTGCGCGAAGCGCAGGCGGCGTTGGTACGGTTGCGAGACCGCGCGCCGGCGCGAGCGGTGCCGTCTACATCGGGCGGCGTGCCGTAGCGCGGTACGTGCGCCTCGCCACTTCGCGTGCGAACTCCTCCAGGTCGGTGGTTTCCCACGAGTCACCGGGAAAGGTGCCGCGAACCTTCAGGAATCTTCCGCCCACAAGGTAGAGGTACTGGAAGTCCACGCGCACCGCTCCGCCCGCTCGCACGGCGATCGCGATTGCGTGCTCCCGCAGTACGGCGCTGTCCACCGCAACATCTGTTGTGGTGGAGAAGGTCTTCTGGAACGCCTGAATGCGCCCCTGCTGCATCAGCGTAGCCTGCACCTGTTCGAAGAGCTCGCCTTCAGTCGTCGTCCACGATTGCGAGTCCGCACTGATCTTGGCGTGCTCGGGTACATCGTAACGAATCACAGAAATCGTCGCCGGCGACCCGTTGGTGAATCGGTAGATCGAATCACGTACGGTGGAGCGCACGAGCGCCGAGTCAGTAAGCCGATAGCGACCAACCTGCGTGTAGCCCTCGGACGCTGCTGCGCGCGCATCAAGTGAAAACGATGCGCGCGAGACAGGGTCATTCGACGCGACAGAGGGCGCTGCCGTACTCGTGCTCGCTTTCGGCGCGCATGCGGATACAGCGATTGCAACGCAGAGCAACGCGACACGTTGGATCACTGCTTGTACTCACCCAACGAGCGGCGTCGACACGCCAAGCTTGAAGCCATCCGGATCATTGAACTGAAACATCCGGACGCCCCACGGACGATCGCCTGGTTCATTCAAAAGCGAGCCTCCCGCCGCGGTGATCCGGGCTGCCGCCGCGTCGACATCCGCCGCACTCGCGACGTTGATCTGCAGGTAAAACCCCTGTCCCTTGATGCGATCCCAACCCAGCTTGCCGTCATCCTGATTGAGCACGATTTGGAAATCGCCCGCCGCGACGACTGCCGCAACCACCTTGCCCTCATGTTCGTACGACTGCGCCACGGCAAAGCCGACGGCGTCGCGATAAAAGCGTATCGATGTCTCCAGGTCTTTGCAGGTGAGGGAGCCGCCAAGGTTTGTCGCGTTGATCACGGCTGATGCGTTGGTCATAAGTATTTCCGGTGAGAGTGAGGCGAGCGTGAAGGCGGCGAATGGCCACATCTACGGCCGCGACAATGTATCGTCGGACTGCGACATCAGCGAACCGGACGCCCAGGCTGTTGAAAGGAGATATCGCGCCGTGCACCCTATCGCTCGTACACTCGCGCCAGCGCGGTGAATGACGTCACCGGGTTATGTGTGTCGAACCACTCCACCCGGATTCGATCGGCGCTGAGCAGCTGCACGAGGATCGTACCGTGCGGGACGGAGAGATTTGGCGTGGCGTCCATTGTTCTCGCCCATGCCTTCAGCGACACCGCACCCGAGGCAACGGTAATGTCCTCCCAAGACGGAGCCGCGGCATCGATGGCCATAGCCGGATTGAGCTGTCCGGGCCAGTTGCTGCCCACGGCCATCCACCGAGTTGAATGGCGTTCTTCAAGACGCCCAAGGAAGAGCTGCCTGGGAAAGTTGGCGAAGGTCATTGATTCGGACAGCGGCGTGCCTTCCAGAAACCACGCCCCGGAGGCGGTCCCCGCAACATCCCACGACAACCGACCGATGGCTGGGGTGCTCGTCGTCTGAATCAATGCGGTCAGTTCGCTGCGCAGCGGCTCGGGATACTGCTCGATGGCATGCTGGGCGTATCGTGCCGGGATCGGGTAGCGGGCCTTGTTCAGGTAGGGCTGCTCGGAAATCCCCGTGTGATACACATTCACGTCGAAGCCATAGTCGTAGAACATCGTTGCGACCACGTCTCCTGCGCGCACCGAGTCGCCTTTGGTGAGTCCCGCCGCGGGCGTCACATGACCGTAGTTGATATAGAGGCCGGGTGGCCCTTGCAGATTCACCGTGCCATCCGGTCCCGCCTCGATCTGATGCACCACCGACGCGCGCGGTGCCCGGATCGGCAACCTTGCCCGCAGGCACGGCCGCGTCGTCTGCATGATTCGGCCCTGATCGTCGCACGTGAACCAATAGGTCCCGTCGTTCGGAATGGTCTTGTTGTTGTGCCCCAACGGCGAGATGCGCGCGATCTGTTCGAGCGGGATCGGCAGCACGGAATAGTGCGGACCCGGTGAGGTTGGCGGAGGTGGTGCGGGCGGCGGGGGCTCCGGGGTCGGTGTCGATGTCGCCGTCGACGGCGCCTCGCCGCCGCAGCTGATGATCGCCAGCACGGCGAACCACAGCAGCGCGGGCGCTCGGAGGGAATGATCGCTCATGATCTCAACGCCTCATGACGTCGGTGACTTGGGACCGCAGACACTGGGCAATCTTGGCTTCAAGTTTTTCAAGGCGCAATGCGTTCAGTCAGCCAGCACCCGTTCAAGCGCCGCGACTACCGGCTCAATGTCATCCGTCGCCACGTGCCACACGACCTCCGAATCGAGGTCATCGTACGCGTGCACAATGCGATTGCGCATACCGATCATTTCGGCCCACGGGAACTCGTCGTGCGCCGAGCGAAAGTCTGCCGAGAGACGACTGGCGGCCTCGCCAAGCCGCTGGATCAGGTGCAGCAGCGCGAGGTGCGCGATCTCGTCTGCTTCGAGCGATTCACGCGTGTGCGGCCGCGCCAACGCGCTGATGCGTTGCGCAGTGTCGAGCATCTGCTCCAGCGTCCACCGATCACGGCGCGACATAGAGCGTGCTGGCCGAGTTGAGGATCGGACCGCGCAGGCGAGGTGAAAGGCCGCGGCGAGTCAGCAGGTCCACGCGCCGACCCCCGAAAAGCGGGCGGAGGGCCTCTGCCACGCGCAGTAGCCCGAAACCGGGCGTCCGGTCCGGCACAAACTCCACCACCACATCCACATCGCTATCCGGCCGGGCGTCACCGCGGGCGAACGAGCCGAAGATTGCCAGCCACCGGATGTGGTGGCGCTGGCAGACGGCGGCCAGTGCGGACTTGTCGACTGACTCGATGCGTTGCAGCGGCTCCGTACCCTGGATTGGGCGTGACTCGGTTGCAAACGTCTCGACCTGGGCGCGATCCGTGGAGTACGGAGACGTCGCGGACTCCCGCACGACGGAATGAGGCGCGGTCGCTTCAGGCGCCTCTGACGCGAGTGCATCCAGCATCGCGAGCACCTCGCCATTGATGCTGCGCCGGTTTGCTGACGCCTGCGAGCGCAGACGCGCTAGAGTGGCGTCCGGGATACCACGAATCGTGAGCGTTCGGAGAGGCATGACTGCATAATGACTGCGAAACGGCTCTACAGCAAGCGCTTGAGGACCGTCGCGCTGACGTGCGCGCGCCGCCGTTATCAGGGGTACTCCGGGCGACAACCGCTTCTGATCATTCCGATCGGGAGCAGCGGGTGCCGTGACCCGCGGTCGTCTCGACGACCGGCGCGATCAGCCGTATCTTCTCGGCGATGAAGGAGCCAGTCTTTCGCTTAAGCGCTGCGCTTTCTGATCGGTACCGCCTTGAGCGCGAGCTCGGCCAGGGTGGCATGGCCACCGTGTACCTTGCCGAAGACGTCAAGCACAAACGTCAGGTCGCGATCAAGGTGCTCAAGCCCGAACTGGCCGCGGTGCTCGGCGCTGACCGGTTCCTGCAGGAGATCACTACGACGGCCGCGCTGCAACATCCGCACATTCTGCCGCTGTTTGACTCAGGCGAAGCGGACGGATTTCTGTACTACGTGATGCCGTTCATTGACGGTGAGACGTTGCGCGCGAAACTCGATCGTGAAACGCAACTCGGCGTAGACGAAGCGGTAAAGATCGCCACGGAAGTCGCGGATGCGTTGCACTACGCGCATGAACACGGCGTTGTGCACCGCGACATCAAGCCGGAGAACATTCTGCTGGCGAATGGTCGGCCAATGGTGGCAGACTTCGGCATTGCGCTCGCGGTCAGTGCGGCGGCCGGTGGACGAATGACTGAGACTGGACTCAGCCTCGGCACACCACACTACATGAGCCCCGAGCAGGCCACCGCGGAGAAGGAAATCACGCGTCGCAGCGATGTGTATTCGCTGGCCAGTGTGCTGTACGAGATGCTGGCCGGTGTGCCGCCGCATCTCGGCGGATCAGCGCAGCAGATCATCATGCGCATTATCGCAGACGCGCCGCGTCCGGTAACCGAGTTGCGCAAGGCGGTACCGCCCAACGTTGCCGCGGCTGTGTCCCGAGCGCTGGAGAAGTTGCCAGCAGATCGATTTGAAAGCGCCAAGGCGTTTGCCGATGCTTTGGCCGACCGACATTTCACCACGGCATCGGAGTCGATTGCGGGAAGTGTGTCCGGGGGCTCGCTCGGGCGCTGGTTGCGTAGTCCCTTTTCGGTGGCGGCGGTCGCGTTGCTCGTTGTGTCTGCAGGTGCGCGGTGGGTTGCTTCCACGCCCGAAGATGCTCCACCGATGCCTGTGCCGGTGGTCGCGTTTCCCCTGATCGATTCTCTCACGGCTGCCCTCAGCTTCGCGCTAGCTGACGATGGCACGATGATCTTTGTGAGGGACCAACAAATTTTTGTGCGACGCGCCGGAGAGCTCACCGAGTCTCCACTTGGCGGTGTCCTTGATACAGTCATTTCATGGAGACCGATCCTTTCGCCTGATGGCGCTGAGATAGCGTTCGTGGCTACCAGCGGAAGCGGAAGAACGCGGCGCGATGTCCTGCGGCGAGCTTCCCTTCGGGGCGGTCGGGTGAGCACACTCTGGATGGCCAAGGATGACGTCGCCTGGGTCGTACCGTTGGCCTGGAGTGACGATGGATCAGTGTTCGTCACCCTGGCTCAAGGGTCGACTTTCGCGTCCGCACGGCTTGCCAGACTTAAGGAGTCCGGCGGAGAAGTTGATACGATCACGGCAGCACTGGCATTGGAGGCCGAGCTGTTGCCGGGGGGCAAGGCCGTTGTCGCGTGCGTCATCAGCGGCAACAGCACACGAGTGCAATCGATCGATCTGGCAACCCGGCAGAGAGTCACGCTGGCGAATGACGCCTGTAGTCCCCGATGGTCGCCAACCGGACACGTGCTGTTTTCAGAAACCGACGGAACTCTGCGCGCGCTACCCTTCAATCCCCAGCAACTGGTGGCGACCGGTGCTGCAATAGCGGTGCTTGACGGACTCGCAACGGCCCGATCAGGTGCACAATTCGAACTCAGTGGGACTGGTACACTGGCTTACGTTGCGGGGCCCGCTTCCAGAACGTTCGAGGGACTGGAGCCAACCCTTGTTCATCTCGACGGATCGGCGTCACCGCTCCCGCTTCGGCGCACAGACCACGGAGATGCAGACTTCTCGCCAGACGGCCGCCTGATGGCGTACACGCGAGATGACCAGATTTGGCTCTACGACCTGGATCTCGGCACCCACCGCCAGTTCACCACAGTCGGCGGATTTCATCACAATCCGGTCTGGTCTCCCGATGGCACCCGCCTCGCATACCGTGCGCGCCGGAGTGAGGGACAGGGTGGAAACATCTACGTTCAATCGCTCGTCGGA
>JBGTOG010000081.1:0-5833 GCA_041742675.1 Gemmatimonadaceae bacterium
AGCGAGCTGGTAGAGCAGTGCCATGGCACTCTCGAAACCAGGCGACTCGTTGCCGTGCACACTCTCGGAGATCCAGACCACCGCCGGTACGCGATTTGCCGCCGCTTCAAGCTCCGCCGCCGATGCGCCACGCGGGTCAGCCAGCCGATCCAGGTCGCGGCGAATCTCGTCGAGTCTCGCAATGTTCTCCGGTGCGGACACGAGCAGGATCTGCATGCGCCGACCTTCAGCCGTGACGCCGATCTGTTCAGTACGCACACGATCCGGCGCGGCCTTCGCAATGGTGGTGAGCACGAGCTGTTGCTCGGCGTACTGCGTATTGCGCGCTCCAATCCCATACCCGAGAATGGACTCAGGTGTCGGTATGGAGGCGCGGTACGGTCCCCGTGATGTAAAGGAAAAGTTGCGGTCGTCGCGAAGTGTGTCGGCGGCGAGCGACTGCGGAATGGGCAGCGTCTGCGCGCCAAGCAGACTCGGCGCCAGCATCGTGCAGGCAAGCGCAACAAGCGACATGCGGGAACGCGCCGAGTGCATCGGCGAGCGGTGGTTCAGACGGCGTGAGTACATCGTTGGACTCAGGAGGGATACGGCGGTCAAGCCGCAGTTGTCGAGGTCGGCAATTACCGCAATCTCCGTGTGCTACTCGCTTGGATCAATAGGCGCGGGCACTTCGGGGAGGACCAAAATGCCCTAGGGCGTGGCTGGGTTGGTTGGTTTGTCGGCCGCTACGGCCGTCGCACGTTGAGGCGGTGTGCTACAACAGCGTTTGGGGTTGTCGGTGGGCGGTTTTCAGTGGTCGGTTCCGTGCCCCCCCCCGGCCGGACGTGAGCCGCGAACAAAACGACCGAGCACCGACCACCGAAAACCGACAACCCCCCACATGGTCCGGGATCTCCGCGCCGAGCCCGGGAGCCCGTAGCGGCCGACAAACCGAGAACCGATGACCCGTCGTACCGACAACCGACAACCGTCGTTCCCAACGCCGGCTACACGTGATCGCCCTTCCCAACCCCGGCCACACGTGACCGTCCTTCCCCCCCCCTACAGCCGATACTGCAGATTCAACCGCAGCACCCGCGGCGGCTGCCGCAGCCGCACCGCACCAGCCAGCGACGACACATCTCCCGGGCTCTGATTATTCAACTCCCGCTTGAGCGCCGACACCGCGTCGCCGTTGAACACGTTGAATACTTCGAACCCAACAATCACATCGTGGCGCCGAATGCTCAGCACGCGCTGCAGGCGCACATCCAGATTCAGCTGTCCGTCAAACTGTCGGCTGCCGCGGGACTCAGCGAAAATGTTCTGGCCGACCGCGTTCAGGAACAGGTCGCGATCGAGATCCACGATGCTGCCATCGGGTTGTGCGGCTTGAAAGCTCAGCTGTCGCGACACATTCAGCGTGGGCGTCCAGAAATCACCTGAGATATAGGTGAAAAACGCACCGCCCTCGAAGCCCCACGGCAGCTCGCCACTTACGCGCACCTTGGCGTCCCACGGCGAGTAGTTATCGAGTCGCCCACTGAAGTTGGTGCGCGAATTAGGTTCAACAAACGGGCCATTCCCCTCGCCGTTCGGATTGAAATAGCCGTTGACGGAGAAGACGTTGCCCGTGAGGTTCGTGAAGGCAAGCGCGGCGTTGAAGTTCAGTCGCGCATAGCTGCCGGCCAGTGACAGCTGTACCTGCTGAAAGTTGCGCTCGGCCTCATCCACTGGCCGGATCACCCGATTCGGACTGAACGCAAGCGTGAAGCTGTCAGCCGCAGCGTATCCCGGAATCTCATCGCCAGCGCGCAGACGTTGCCGCAGGTTATCGCTGCGTACATACACCACCGGCAGCACCAGCTCCTGCCCGTCCGCATCGAGCACGCTGCCTGCGGCGTCGGACACGCGCACATTCGTGATTGGTGACCAGTTCCCGCCAACATTCTTGTCAACAAGCGAAAGCACTGAGCGATTGCGCCGGTTGATGTACACCATTTCTGCCTTGAGATTGCGACCGATCGACTTCTCGAGGCCAAGCGTGATCTGGTCCATGTACGGCTGACGGTAGTCCTCGATCGCGCCGGCCTCGTTGAGCAGATTCACGCCCGGAAAGCAGGTAAACAGCTGCTCGAAGTCAGCGTCTGAATACCGCTGTCCAAGTTGCGGCAGGTTGGTGCGATCGGTGTCGTTCCAGTCGCAGTATTCAATGTCAGTGAAGACGTTCGCGCCCGGTGCACGATCGTAGAACAGCGCAAACAGATTCTGATGGAAGCGGCCCCAGTGTGCCTTCCCGACAAGACCCCCATCGCCCGACAGATCGTACGTCGCACCGAATCGCGGATCGAGGCCGATGGCGCGTACTGCCTGAAACCGATCCGTCCCGCCTGACCCACCGCCATTGCCCGGCGTGATGAAGCCCTGCCACATCCCAAGCCGCAACCCGGCACTCAGCGACAGCCGATCGTTGATCCGTATGTAGTCCTGCACATAAAGCGCACTGTTGCGTGTATCAGCATTCAGATCAATGCGACCACCCGTATCTGTGGTTGCGTAGACACCAAGACTCGGAATCTCCTGCCACGTGGCCGGCGTGAGCGGGTCAAAGTTCTCTCCCGCTTCGGTGTACCACGTGTAGTCGCCGTTACGCGTGCGCTGCTCCCGCCACAGTCCGATGTTGTACTCCGCACCGACTCTGAGATGGTGTTGCGTGCCGCCGCGCGTGCTGAAATACGCATCGTACGCTCCGCTCACACCAATGCTGCTGGGCGAGTTGCGTCGTGTGTAGTAGGAGTTGGCAAACTGTGGTGCGTTGGGGGCGTCGAGCAGCACCACAGCCGGAAAATCTGAGCCGTTGTACGGCAGCTCATCATCGCGGCCACTGTACCCGGAAAGCTTGATGTCGAGGAACCGATTGCTGTTGATGGTTCGCTGCCAGCTCGCCTGGTAAAACGCGCCGGGCGACTGGCCCTGCACGGCCGCATCAATCGCATTGAAGCTCGAGAGTCCTGCACGCTCTCGTGTGAGATTGTCGATGCCCGCCGATGCGTTCACAATGTCTCGCTCGGTCGCCTGCCACGTGAGTTTTCCGTAGTACTTCTGTTCGCGGCGCTCGGTCAGTGTGGGCAACCAGGCGATGGTCTCCTCGCCTTGTGCATCGCCGAAGTCCACCACTCGTGTGCGGCCGCGCGCTTCCTGACCAGAGAGATAGAAGTACAGCGAGTTGCGAATGATCGGACCGCGCACTTCGGCATTGATTTCCGTGCGACCATCGAGCTCAGCACCACTCTCACGTGCATTCACATTGCCGGCATTCAGTGCACGATTTTCAAAGAATGTGCGCACCTGACCACGCAGTGTATTCGATCCGGACTTTGTGACAATGTTGATCAAGCCACCCTGAAAATTTCCGTACTCGGCGCCGGCGCCCAGACCGATCACCTTGAAATCCTCGATCCAATCCACATTCGGAAGCAGAAACGACCCTCCCGATCCGGGTTGATTGACCATCACACCGTCAAGCTGATACAGGTTCGCCTGGCCGGTGGACCCACCAAAGACCTGTCCGGGACGTGCGCCCGGCGTGAAGTTGATCAGCGCGTTGGCATCGCGGGCGGCCGGCAGCAGTTCGCGCTCGCGGGCGCTTAATGTCGATGTGAACTCGGTCGTGGTCCGGTTGATCGCCATCGCATCAGCGCTCACCGTCACGGCCTGCAACTCGGCAGCGGCCAGCTGCACGATCGCGCTGAGCCGCTGCACTTCGGCGGCACGAATCAGAATCCCGCTGTACGTGGTAGGCTGAAAACCGATCTGACGTACCGTGACGTCATACGTGCCAGGCGTGATGAAGTTGATGCGAAAGTTGCCGAACTGGTCACTGCGCGCCACGCGCGGGTACGACCCGTCCGGTTGCTGCATGGTGATCGAGGCATTCGCAATGACGCGTCCGTCGGAGAGCATCACCTGACCCTGCAGGATCCCGGTTTGCGACGTCTGTGCGGGTAACGCAGCGGCGCTGCACAGCAGCGCGAGGCACAAACCGATACGGCCGCAACGGGCGGCCACCGTATGCTCAGCTCGAGGCACAGAGGTGTCTCCGGGCGTGGGTCATGATTCGGGGCAACGGAATGAAAAAGCCTGATGCCAATGTAGCGTGCTGACACACATCTCTCGGCGATACCCCGGAAACGCGAAGAGGGTTGCCCCATGACCCGGTCATGGCACAACCCTCTCAAATCAGCTCACGTACAACTTCGCTGGCGTTGCATGCTCGTCGACGATCGCGCGCACTGGTGACCGGACCACGCTACCTAGAGGTAGCGCAGCGGTCCCACCTACTCGTAGCGCAGCGCCGTAATCGGGTCCAGCTTGGCCGCGCGACGTGCCGGCCATACACCAAACAACACGCCCACCGTGGCCGAAAACGCAAACGCCATGATCACCGATTGCAGACTGAGCTCCGTGTTCCAGTTGAACACATTGCCAAGCAGCATCGCACCGCCACCGCCAATCATCACACCGATCAACCCGCCGAGCAGGCACAGCACCACGGCTTCGATCAGAAACTGCAGCAGAATGTTGATGCTGGTGGCACCCAGCGCCTTGCGCACACCAATTTCGCGCGTGCGCTCCGTGACGGAGACGAGCATGATGTTCATGATGCCAATGCCACCAACGAGCAGCGACACGGCGGCAATGCCGGCCAGCAGCGATCCGAACACCTTGCTCGTTTCTGCCGCCGTGTTCAGAAAGTCGGCCTGATTGCGGATCTCGAAGTCGTCGGGCGTATCACGCATCAGTCGATGCTCGCGCCGCAGGATCTTCTGGATTTCCGCCATGGTTTGCGGGATCGAGTCCTCGGTCGGTGCCAGCACAGAGATGGAGCGCAGACGATCGGTTCCCAACACACGGAAGCGCGCCGTCTGCAGAGGAATCAGCACCTGATCATCCGGGTTCTGCCACGGCGAGGTCTGCCCCTTGGACACCAGCACGCCAATGATGGTGTGCTGAATGCCGCGAATACGAATCGGCTGTCCAATCACGGCCGCTGGATTCTCGATGCCGAGGTCCGTGACGACGGTTGGTCCGAGCACTGCCACGCGCTGCTTGCCGTCATCTTCACGTTGCGTGAACATGCGACCGGCCAGCAGTTCGTACTTGCGTACCTCGAGGTAATTCGCGGTGGTACCGACGATCTGCGTGCTCGTGTTGCGACTCAGATACTGCACTTGCAACTGCCGGTTCATCTCGGGCTGAATCGCGCGGGCAACACGGCTGTTCGCCTGCAGCGCTTCGGCGTCCTTCATGCGCAACTGCGCACGATCGGTTTCTGACGATACGCCGCGGCTGGCAACACGTCCCGGATTGACGGTCAGCAGGGTGGTGCCAAGCGCGGTGATGCGATCGTTGATCGCCTTCTGCGCGCCGCGGCCAATGCCATCCATCGCGATCACGGCACCAACGCCGATCACAATGCCAAGCATGGTGAGCAGACTGCGCAGTTTGTTGGCGCGCAGTGCACTCAGCGCGACGCGGAAGACCTCACCGCTCATCATGGCTAGCGATTCCCCGGCGTCGCGGTCTTGGTCAGCCCCGGCACGCCGCCCATCTGCCCAAAGCGCTGGTTGCGCTCATCGCGCGCCGCCTGCAGTGCGGCCATCGCAAGTGAAGCCACCATCTCGCCTTCCTGCAGGCCGCTGATCACTTCCGAGAAGTCATAGTCGGACACACCGAGACGCACCATGCGCGCTTCATATTGACCACTGTCTCGTACCACAAACACAACGCCCTGACGCGCTGGCGTCGGATTGCGACGCGACGCGACACCGGCGCCCGCACGTGGGCCAGCGCC
>JBGTOG010000103.1:0-2316 GCA_041742675.1 Gemmatimonadaceae bacterium
GGTCGAGCTCTCCCCGACCGCAGCTTAGCTTGAATGACGCCAGGGCAGGGACGCGGCGAGGTGGCACCGCGTGCGGCCGTGTTGTGTGTGAGCTGTGATCTCTTTTATAGCGGCGGCGCTGGCGAACAGATGGAAACGCTGGCGCAGCTGACGCGCCAGCGCCTGGCCGAAGCGGCGCGCGAGTTCGGCATGAAGTTGCCGGTGTACGTGTTGTTCACAAAAGCGGATCGCATTCCGCACTACGAGGCCTGGGCTGCGACATTCACGCGGGAAGAAGTGCGTGTGCCGCTTGGTGCGGCATTGCCGTTTGATGCACACAATGCCGAAGGCGCGCATGCGGAACGTCTGACGCCGCGACTGGCGGCTGCATTTGACACGATCGTCCGATCACTTGCCACGCGTCGTCTTGAGCTGTTGGGACGCGAAGCGGTTGGAGAGAAGCGATTGGCCTCGTACGAGTTGCCGCGTGAGTTCCGAAAGGTTGCGGTCGCCGCCACCAAGTTTCTCACCGAAGTCACCAGACCAACGCAGCTCGGCGTAAGCCCGCAGCTGCGCGGATTTTATTTTGTGGGTGCGCGGCCGGTGGTTGTGCGTGATGTGGCATCGGCGCCTGCAGCACCCGCCGCGTCGCAGGCGCCGCGTGCGTCTGACGCAACCGCAGTATTTGCGCGTATGAGTGAACAAGCGGCGCCGGCGCCCGTTGCGGCATCCAGTGGGCCCGCGCGCAAAGTACCGGAGTGGATGTTTCTGGACCGGTTCTTCTCTCACGTGGTGCTCGCCGACAGCGGCGCGGCCACAGCGGCGCGCGGCGGTGTGCGCGTGCACCGTCTGCGTCGTGCGATGTTGGGAACGGCCATTGGTGTGGCGGCGGTGGCGGCGTTGATGTTCACGGTGTCATGGGTGAACAATCGATCGCTGACAGCACGTACCGAAGCAGCGGCGCAGGCGGTGGCGGCGTTGCCGCAGGTGACGGCGCCGGCGGGCACGATTGTCTTTCCGTCGCCCGAAGCACTGCGTCGGCTTGATGACCTGCGCGTACTGCTCGACACACTGCGCGACTACACGCGTGATGGTGCGCCGCTCAAACTGCGCATGGGATTGTGGAGTGGACCGGCGCTGCTTGATGCGGCACGCCCGGTGTGGTTGCAGGGATTCCGGCAGCAGCTCTATACGGACAGCTGGCGTTCACTCGTGGACTCGCTGCGGGCGCTGCCGGAGGCACCGTTGCCTTCAGACGACTACGGCACGGTGTACAACCGGCTCAAGGCGTATCTCATCACCACGGCTGAGCATGAGCGCAGTACGTCGGAGTTTCTGGCGCCGGTATTGCTGACATCGTGGCAACGGGGCCAGGACGTGGATGCTGACATTCTGTCGCTCTCGCGTCGCCAGTTCGAATACTTCGCGGATGAGTTGGCGATCGAACATCCATGGCCGACGGCGGCTGATGCACGACTTGTTGGCTCGTCACGCACATACCTTGGGCGCTTCACGGGAGCGGAACCGATCTATCAGTCCATGCTGGCGGAAGCGGGACGCAACAACAAACCCGTTCGTCTGGCGCAGGCCGTGCCGAACTCGGCGGGCGTGCTCGCATCGTCTGGTGAAGTGGCCGGCGCATTTACGCGCGGCGGCTGGACGTTCATGCAGGATGCATTTCGTAATGCCGACCGCTACTTCCAGGGTGAACAATGGGTGGTGGGTGACGCGACCGCTGCGATGGCCGGCGGTCGCGATCGCATCATCGCGGAACTCAGGCAACGATATCAAGCCGATCTGATCAATCAATGGCGACTGTTTGTACGCTCCACCGCCGTGATTCCTCCCGGTAGCACGAAAGACGCCGCGCAGAAGCTGGGCATTCTCGGCGGTGCGCAGTCCCCGTTGCTTGGACTCTTTGCGTTGGTGGCGCAGAACACCGATGTGGATTCCATCACAATGGCGGCGTTCCAGCCGGTGCACGCGGTCACGCCACCGGCGGTGAAGGACAAGCTGGTCTCCGAGCCCAACCAACCGTACGCCAACGGACTGCTAAACCTGCAGGGTGCACTTGAGCAGGTGGCGAACATGCCGCCGGTGGTGGACACGGCCAGTGCACAGGCGATTGCGCAGAGTGCGCAGACGGCGATGTCGGAAGCCACCAAAGCCAAGGTCTCAGCGCGGCAGGTTGCGCAGAACTTCGCGGTGGATACGGCGGCGTCGCAGGTCGGGCCAATGGTGTCCTCGCTGCTTGAGGCGCCGATTAGCGGCGCGGAAGGTGTACTGCGCGGAGTGGCGGCCACACGTCCGCCGCGCGCACGCGTGGCTTCGGCTCCA
>JBGTOG010000107.1:0-36784 GCA_041742675.1 Gemmatimonadaceae bacterium
CGGGATCGGCGTCGGCCTCGGGATCGGGGGGGGGACTCCGGATCAGCGACGCGACGTCTCCGGGCACGCAGCGCGTGTTCGTGGCGGGGCTGTTTCTGGTGACCGTCATCGCGTGGCTGACGGAAGCGGTGCACGGCATCCCGACCGCGGTGGTCGCGGTGATGCCGATTGCCGTGCTTGCGGTGAGCGGCGTGGTCACGGCGCGTGAGATTCGCGGCTTGCCGTGGGATGTACTCATTCTGCTCGCGGGAGGACTGTCGCTGGGTGTTGGTGTGTCGGAATCCGGCCTGGCATCGTGGTTGGTGTCACGTGTACCGGTGGGCGGGTTGCCCACGCCAGTGCTGGCGCTGCTCATCGGATACGTGGGGCTACTGCTCTCCACCTTCATCAGCAATACGGCGGCGGCCACGATCCTGACGCCGCTGGCGCTGGCACTCGCGGCAGGTCATGAGCGACTGATTGTGATTCCGTTGGCGCTGGCAATGTCGGCCAGCATGAGTCTGCCGGTCAGCACGCCGCCCACCGCGCTGGCCTACGCCACCGGTCGACTGTCGCGTCGAGACCTGCGCGGTATTGGGCTGGTGCTCGCAGTACTCGCGGCCCCGGTGGCAGTGAGTTGGACGTGGGTGGTGGAGCGTTGGCTGCGTTAGACACGCGCATGCCGCGCACGAACAGCGGCGGCGCGGCCCAAGACGTTACATCCCCCACGTGCTCTGTGGCAGTGAGCCAGGCTTGAACAGCCCCTGCGGCCCGAAGTGAAAGATGCGCGAGACGTCGTGCAGGTAGTCCTGCCCTTTCGTGGCCAGCACCTCGCGATTCATGCGCTCGTACCATCCCTGCACGGTGCCGGCATCGTAGAGCAACAGATGCGTGAAGTCCGGAAACGCCACCGTAATCGGTTCGTCGCCATGCCACGCAAACTGCGCCTCGGCTCCGTGCTGCACCATCTCCACGCCCATGCGCGCGTTGAGCGCCGCTCGTACGCGCTCAAACTCCAGATTGTGCAGCATGGGCGTGTAATTCTTGACGCCGTCAATCGTCCCGCTGTGCTTGCGATTGTCGGTCTCGAAACCTCGCACGATCACGTCCTTCAGATCGTAGTCGCCGTGGATGTACATCCACCCCGATGACTCGAGCTTGAGCTGCAGCGCACCGAAGTGCGGAGACGACGGGTCAACGTCCACGCGCCAGCGCCAGCGTGGTGCGTTTGCGCCGAGCCGCTCGACACCCCAGAGGCTCCACGAGTCGGGAGCGTTCAGATCGACCAGGGTCGACGCCAGAGACGGCGACAGCACTTGCATCGTCTGTTCCCAGCACGCCACTGCCTTGGACACCTTGGCGCCCACGTAGCTCTTCGGTTGGAATCCCGGATGCACCACCAGACCAGCCACGTCGTACAGGCGAGTCATCTTGCGACCGTTCTCAAACACGTTCGTCGGCGGCGGATTGACGTCGGCCGTCTTGGCCTTCACGACCGCCGGCTTGGGATAGTATCCCGCTTTTTCCACGAAACGCAGCGAGTCCGCGTTGGTATGACGGACGAGCACGATCACGCCAAACTCGCGCGCCACGATGAGAAACTTCTGCAAATCTTTTCCGCGCATTCCGGTACGCACACCCATGGCCGCCTCGTGCTGACGAAGGAATGATTCGGAGCCCTCAACCCGTGTTAAGCTACATGTGCGACGCGGCAGCGCGAGGGCGCGCACCGCGTGGATGTGCATCGCGCCGGAATGCGGGGTATCCTTCAGCATGAGTCGCACGGGAGTAGACCTGAGCCGAGCCGCACGCGTCGCCTTCATGGCCGCGAGCGTTGTCATTGTCATCGCCGGCGTGCGCAGTGCCGCCTCCATCATCGCACCGTTCCTGCTGGCGGCGTTTGCGGCGGCCGTCAGTCTGCCCGCGCTTGACTGGCTGCGGCGCCTCGGTGCCCGCACCGGCGCGGCGATCGTGGCCGTCGTGCTGCTCAACGCGACCGTGCTGATCTTTCTCGGCTGGATTGTCATGCAATCCATCGCCGAGCTGCGGAATGAGCTGCCGGTCTACATCACACGCGGACAGATCCTCGAACAGTCACTTCGGGAGCGCCTTACGGGCTGGGGTGTGGAGATTGGGCCCGACTACTACGCCACACTGGTGCAGCCGGAGCGGCTGTTGGAGATGGCCACGTCCACCGCGCGCAACCTGACGTCGGTGCTGTCGCTGGGACTGCTGATTCTGTTGTATCTCATTTTCATGCTGCTCGAATCCGTCGCGTTTCCCGACAAGTGGCGGGCCGTGTTCGGGCAAAACAGCTCGGGCATTGGCGGGGCGGCGGCGGCGCTGAAGCAAGTACAGCGCTATCTCGCGCTCAAAACGGTCATCAGTCTTGTGACAGGCACGTCGGTGGGCGTTGGCGCCTGGCTGCTTGGTGTGGACTTCGCACTGCTGTGGGGATTCCTCGCCTTCGCGCTCAATTACATCCCGAGCATTGGTTCGATCATTGCGGCGGTGCCCGCGGTATTGGTGGCGCTGCTGCAGTTTGGTCCGGCGCGGGCGTTGGCGCTGGCTGCTGTGTATCTCGGCGTGAACGTGGTGCTTGGCAACTTCGTGGATCCGATTCTGGTGGGACGCCAGTTGCGACTCTCGCCGATCATTGTGCTGACGTCCCTCGTCTTCTGGGGATTCACGCTTGGACTCACGGGCATGTTTCTGGCCGTGCCGCTCACGATCGCGCTGCGCATAGTGATGCAGGGTTCTTCAGCGCTGGCCCCGTACGCCGCGCTCATGGGCCCGATCGAGGATGCATCGCCGCGCCGTCGAACGTTTGCGACGCCGCTGGGTTCGCCGGCGGTGGTGTCGGGTGCTCATCCGAGTTTGTCGGTGGTGGATCGGGAGTGAGGGGCGGGTGGGCGCTTGGCGGGTGTTGCCAACGAGGCTGCGGGTGGGAACAGCGTTGACGGTGGTCGGTTGTCGACCGCTACGGGCTCCCGGCTCGGCCTGAGGATCCAGGACTGCGTCTGGGGTTGTCGGTGGGCGGTTTACCGTTGTCGGTTGGGAATGAAAAAGCCCGCCTCAGATGGGCGGGCTTTTTCGATGTGCCGTCGTATAGCAGGGGCGGGGCTCGAACCCGCGACCTCACGATTATGAGTCGTGCGCTCTGACCAGCTGAGCTACCCTGCCCCGGGTGCCTGACCGCCAATACTTCGGACCTGTCGGGCTAACGAAAAACAGCCGGCCCGCAAGGACCGGCCGCTTTTCGTAATGGCGGGGGCGGGATTTGAACCCGCGACCTTCGGGTTATGAGCCCGACGAGCTACCAGGCTGCTCCACCCCGCGTCAGTCCCTCAACATGACCGGGGATACCGTACAAGTCAACCCCACACGCTTCACCTATTCCGTCAGCGAATCGCGCTGCGTCTCGTCCACCTCATCCACGATGCGATACAACAGCTCGCGATCACCGCGCACCATGCCGTATTCCTCGCGCGCAATGCGCTCCAAGGTCGCGGCGTCATTCGCCACCAACTCCTGTTCGATCGTGAGAGAGTCAACGACCTTCTTCAGTCGTTCCACCTCAAGCTCCAGTTGCGCCCGGCGCGTGTTGCGCGTGATGAGATCGCGTGTGCTGTATTCTCCGCCCTCGACAGCAAACGCCACCAGCCCCACGACCACCATCACCACCGCCGCGCGTCGCGCCAGCACCGCCGCGGGGCTGCGGGTGCGACGCGCCGAACGCCTCGGAGTGGTTGACATCAGAGGCCGAAGATCGCGCCACCCGGATACTCGCCCGTGCCCGCGAGCTGTTCCTCAATGCGCAACAGCTGATTGTACTTCGCCACGCGATCCGAACGGGACGGCGCGCCTGTCTTGATCTGTCCCACGCCGCTGGCCACGGCGAGGTCCGCAATGAACGTGTCTTCCGTTTCACCGGAGCGGTGCGAGATGATCGAGTTGTAGCCGGCCGCGCGCGCCAGGTCGATGGCCTCAAACGTTTCGGTGAGTGTGCCGATCTGATTCACCTTGATCAGAATCGCGTTCGCCACCTCCTGCTCAATGCCCTTGGCCAGAATCGCGGCGTTCGTGCAGAACACATCATCACCCACCAGCTGACAGCGATCACCCACCGCATTGGTCAGCAGCGTCCACCCTTCCCAGTCATTCTCCGCCATACCGTCTTCAATCGTGACGATGGGATACTGCTCAAGCCAGCTCGCGTAGAGCTCCACCATGGCTTCGCGCGAGCGCGACTTGCCGCCACTCTTCACGAAACGGTATTCACCATCGCGGTACAGTTCGCTCGCCGCACAGTCGAGACCGAGCGCGACCTGCGTACCCGGCTGATAGCCAGCCTTCTCGATCGCGTGCACGATCAGCTTGAGTGCTTCTTCATCGCTCGCCAGATCCGGGGCGAAGCCGCCTTCATCTCCACCGCCGGTGGAAAGCTTGCGCGCAATGAGTTCCTTCTTGAGCGCATGATACACTTCGGCGCCCATGCGAAGCGCTTCAGCGAAGTCTTCAGCGCCGACGGGCAGAATCATGAACTCCTGAAAATCCACGGTGTTGGTCGCGTGTGCGCCACCGTTGAGAATGTTCATCATCGGCACAGGCAGTGTGCGCGCCATCGGTCCACCGAGATAGCGATACAGCGGCAGCCCCAGCTCCGTCGCGGCCGCACGCGCCGTTGCCAACGACACGGCCAGCATGGCATTCGCGCCAAGCGATGACTTGTTCTCCGTGCCGTCAAGCTCCAGCAGGGCCTGATCGATGGACACCTGTTCCGTTGGGTCCATGCCCTCGAGCGCCGGCCCGATGGTGTCCACGATGTTCGCAACCGCCGTTTGCACACCCTTGCCGAGATATCGCTCCGCGTCGCCATCACGCAGTTCCACGGCTTCACGCTCTCCCGTGCTGGCACCGCTCGGGACCGCCGCGCGACCGGCCGCTCCGCTCTCCAGATGGACTTCCGCTTCCACGGTAGGATTGCCGCGACTGTCGAGAATCTCGCGCGCGATAATTGATTCAATGGTGGCCATGGTATGATTCAAGGTCGAGTAAGTGTGGGAGACACCGGAGGATCGGACTGCGGGACAACGAGCGTGCGCACCGGCTGCGGCGACGGCGCACTGTACAACGTGGCCATCGCGTCGGCCATGCGCTGATGCACCGCGTCCGCGAGCACGTTGCGATCCTCGTACGTCAAGCCAGCGGTCTCAACTGGCTCGAGTAAATGTACATTGACCGTGCCGGGCGTGACATCGAGCGTGCCATTGGGCGTGATCTCCATCGTCCCGTGCATGATCACCGGAACAATCGGCACACCGGCGCCAATCGCGAGAACGAACGGTCCCTTCTTGAATGGACGCAGTGCATAACTGTTGCCACGCGTTCCTTCGGGAAAGACAATCACGGATCGTCCCTCGCGCACCTTCCGCGCCGCCTCGTCGTACGCTTCGAACGCCGACTTGCGATTCTCCCGGTCAATGAACACCACGCCCACCGCACGCGCGGCGGCGCCGAAGAATGGCACACGTGACAACTCGCGCTTGGCCACAAAGCCATGGTCCGGCACCGCGTGCAGAATCGCGGGAATATCCATGATGCTCACGTGATTGACGACATACACGTGCGGAATCGATGCATCGATGCGCGCTGCGCCGTGCGTCACGACACGCATACCCGCCGCGCGCGCGATCGCCCGGGCCCATCGCCGCGGGGCGGTATCAAAGATGGTTCCGCGACCATGCTGACCGCCGAGCAACTCGGCGAGCAGGACACGCGAGCCGTAGAACAGCGTAACAGCCAGTGTCACCAACTTGGCGTAAAGGGTACGAATCACTCAGGAAAAGTGATCGTAGCCCGCAGGAAGAGCAACGCGCGTGGGACCACTCGTATCCTCGGATGTGGCCAGCACTACGCGTGGCCCGTGCGTCTCGTCCATCGCGCGCACGGTGCCAACATGCGTGAGCGGCACGCCGAATCGGCGTTCAAATCCGTCGGCGTCAAGATCCGGTGCCGTGGCCACAAGCAACTCGTACTCTTCTCCACTGTTCAACGCCTCTTCAACGCTGGCCTCACCAAAACACGGTATGCGATCGCTCCAGAGCACGCACTCCACGCCCGAGGCGGCGGCGAGATGCGCGGCATCAGCCGCCAGACCATCGGATACGTCCATCATGGCATGAGCGCCTACAGCGGCCAGCCAGGCCCCTTCACGCAGCCGCGGCAATGGGGCGGCCAGTCGTTCGCGGTCGATCGAATCCGGCACGTCCCCGCGCAGCAACGCCGCCACTGCCCGACCCGGTCCGCCAAGTCGACCGGTGACCCATAAGGCATCTCCAGGTAGTGCGCCCACACGCCGAACCGGACGCACCACCGAGCCAATCACCGTGAGTGTAAGACCGAGCGCGTTCCCGCGCGTCAGATTGCCACCCAGAATACGTGCGTTCGCCTCGCGCAGCACCGCACCGATTCCATCGGCAATTCCCCCGACGCGCGTCAGCCACACCTCCGGCAACTCCAATGCCACAAGCATTGCCTGCGCCTGTGCACCCATGGCCGCGATATCGCTGAGCGCCGCTGCCGCTGCACGTGCGCCGATTTCTTCCGGCGACAGCCACGCCTCGCGAAAGTGCACGCCTTCAAGACTCGCGTCCACGCTGAGCACCAACTGTTCACCCTCCGGCGGCGTGTACAGCGCGGCGTCGTCTCCCACGCCATCGGCCAGCGGACCCCAGCGGTCCAGCAACTCCCGGATCACATCAAACTCCTCGCCCGACCGAAGCGCGACATGTTCGGTCTGCAGTCGCTCCGCAAAATGCGTCACGGCAATCCTCCGTCGCGTGCCCGACGCACGCGAACAAGTCCCTGTCGAGTACCCACCCAGGCAAACGCCCCGTCCAACACCAGGGCAGTTGCTTCGGCCGGCAGTTCACGGCCCACACGCAAAACGCGCGGTGCGCCGCCGTCACGCGTCAGCGCGATGACACCTCGACTACCCGCGACCCATACGCTGCGTTCATCCAGCGCGGCCGCCACCACCGCGCCAGCTGCGCGCACATCGGTTCCAGCGGCGGGCCAGGCGTTGCCCCTTGTGACGTAGGCCATGCTGTCGGTAACCACCAACAGGTTGCGTCCATCGCTTGCCAAGGCCGAGACCATGCGCAGCGCGCGGCCGTGCTCGGCGAAGAGCATCTGTCCCGTCGTGTTCGCGTTTCCGGGTCGCAGGCTGCGCGCGTGCAGTCCGGTGCCGGTGGCCAGTACGAGTTGCGTATCCACCACGGTCATTGCACGTACGCTTTGCCCGTCAAAGCCGGCGCGATGCACCTCGCCGCGCGCGCTCACGTGGTCAGCGGTATCGCCGAGCGGTACAAACGCGAGACCGCGACGGGTCCCCACCCACGCACCATCCATGCGCGCAACTACGGCGAGCACGAGATCGTCGGGCAGCCCGTGCACCGCGCCCCACTGCACGGCACCGCTTTGATTGTTCATGGGCATTCGCCACACGCCACGATCCGTCGCCATCCACACATCTTGCGCCTGCATATCCATCGCGAGCACACGCACACCATCGAGCGGCATGCCCGGACCACTGGGACGCCAGACGAACATGTCAGCGTCCGACTGAATGAATGTGAGACCACTGCGGGGCGCTGTACCCTGCCCCGCACTCCACACGCCGTCAAATCCGCGCGTCAACGCGCCGATATCATCATCCAACACACCGTAACTGAGCGGTGTCGCGCTCAGAAAGTTGGCGTCCACCAACCACAAGCCATCGCCGGCCGTGCCGATCCACGCTTCGCTCGGCCGATCGGGCGACAACGTGCCACTCAACGCACGAACCGTGGGCAGCGCGCGCGACGGCGCACTGGCATCACGCAGTACGAACGCCAACTGCCCGCGCAACGACGGATGCTGGCGATACACATCCTCGAGTCGTGGCGAAGGGCGCAGTCCAAGATCCGCCACGGATTCGGTGACCGGCAACACGAATCCGGCGCGCGAGACACGCACCCACCGACCTGACGCGCGGACATACGCATCACTCGCATTGCCGCGTGCAAACGTGATTACCTCAGGTACTCCTGCTACCGTGATGCGCTGCACCTGTGACGCGGCCACGCGATACAGAATCACCGCACCCGGCACGCCAATCCACACCGCATCCTCGATCGGATCGGCCGCCATGGTGACCGCCATGCCGCTTTCGAGTCCGGCGAATTGCAGATCGTCGGCGATGCGTGCATCAGGCGTGTGCCAGCGCGAAAACACGCGGTCGTACGTGATGACGCCGTTTTGTGTCAACGCAAACACGGTGCGCGACGAGGCGGCGACCGCGTACACGTAGGTGTGCTGACGAATAGTCAGCTGATCGCGCGCCGACAGCGATGCCGCGGGCACGGCGCCACCAGCGCTCGTTGACGCGCAGGCGACGGCGCCCGCACTGTACGCAAGCGCAAGGACGGTAAATGCCGCACGCGACGCAAGCGCAAGCACGGTAACCGCGGCACGCGCCACCCGGCCCGTCGGGCGGCGTGTCATCATACCGCGTTGCATCACGTCGTACTCCGCGGAATCCGCGCCAGCACGCCCGGAGGATGCACCTCGGCCTCCGCAACCTGTCGCCAACTCATCGACACGCGCCGCACCAGATCACGCACCGTGAATCCGCGCACGGGCACAGCTTCACCCGCAACGCCGTGCACCCAGGCTGCCGTTGCCGCAGCGACTGCTGCCTCTTCAAGCGCCTGCGCAATCCCGCGCTCAGACGAATCACGACCAGCGCGCTGCGCCGTCTGCAACGCGAGTTGCGCGGCGAGTATGCCAGTCAGCACATCACCCGTGCCACCCGTCGCGAGCGCCGCCGATCCACGCGGCACAATCCACGCCGTTCCGCTGGGCGCGGCACATACGGTGGGTGTTCCCTTGAGCAATACCACGCAGTGGAGTGTGGCCGCCAACGCACGACACGCCGCCAATCGCGACTCCGGGTCTGACGTCGCCGTCGGCACATCGAGCGCCCGCGCCAACGCCGTGTACTCGCCGGCGTGCGGTGTGAGCACCACCGGTCGAGAGGACGCGCAGCGGGCAAACGCGGGCGACACACCATGCATGGCCAGCAACGTGATAGCGTCCGCATCCAGCACCAGCGACGCCTGCGTGCCTGCCACGGCTTCCAGCACCGCGTTGAGTTCCGCGGCTGATGCATCGCTGCGCCCCAGTCCGGGTCCGATGGCGATGGTTTGTGGCCAATCATTCACCTGCGTCGGCCACGCATCGCACACGACCGCCGGTGCACCCGCCTGCAGCGCCAGCACGCTCGATGGATGCACACACGCGCGCACCAATCCCGCGCCGCTCACCAGTGCACCATCGGCGGCCAGTCGTATGGCACCGGCCATTCCGTGTGCGCCGCCCACCAGCAATACGCGCCCGCGCTCGCCCTTGTGTGCGTTCCACGGCACGATGGGCATCAGGATACGCAGTGTGGCAGGATGCGCGAGCGTGGCGGCTCCATCAGGCTGCGTCACGTGCGCACCAAGTCCGATGTCCACCACGGTAAGTTCGCCACACACTCCACGCGCGCCAAGCACCCCAAGTTTTGGCGTGCCAAACATGACCGTGTGATCGGCGATCACATGGTGCTCCGCCAACGCACCGGTGTTCGCATCCACGCCACTCGGCAGATCCAGCGCCACGACCAGCGCGCCGGCCGCTTGGACCGCACGACACGAGCGTGCGGCGCTGAGCACGGGCTCCCGCAACGCGCCTCGTACTCCGGTGCCGAGCATGGCGTCAACGAGCACGCCGCGAGGGAACGACGACGTGTGAGATACCGGCGACGCGTCGTATGTGTTGGACACTGGCGACGCTTCGTACGTCGGCACCACCGGCCACTCAACAAACGCCGACGCCGGCAACCGCTCCCTCGCGAGTGCCGCCGCGCGCTGTGCATCAACCGTTGCCGGAGGCCCAACTACGTGCACGCGTACGGTCACGCCGAGCCGCGCGAGCTGCACCGCCACGATGTATCCGTCGCCGCCGTTGTTTCCGCGGCCCGCCAACACGTCGACGCCGAGCGCCAGACGCGCACTGGCAATGCGCACAATGTGCGCGGCCGCTTCTGTGCCCGCCTGCACCATCAGCGACAAGCTGCTGACACCCGCTTGAATCGCGGCCGCATCGCGTGCCGCCGACTGCTCAGCGGTCGTGACCGGCACCGCGTGCATCTCAGACACCCGACATCATGTCGGGCCCGGCATCACTTCGCCGAAACGCCGACTGGTCGGCCGTAACCGATCTCGCCGTTGTCAATGCGCACGCTGAAGCCACAATCGGCGTTCGAACACACCCACGCCTTGTAGGTAATTGGCGCGCCATCGCGTCCGTAGTCGCTCAAAGGAAGCAGCGTGCCAGTCTGACACTTGACGCACGGGGGAAGCGGGATCGATGAAACCATGACGACACGCAGGCAGACGGGAATCGGGAAACACGCTCAGACCAACTGCGCAGCACTCCACGGGTACTCGCGCTCGAACGACTGCGCGAAGTCGAATACATCCTGAAAATCTTCACGGCGATCCTGCGGTTGGCTGATCAGCAGGCCGAGCTCCACCAGTGTGAAGACGATGTCACCGATATCACGCGTGGTCCGCACGCCCCAGTGATCAAGCACCAGTCGGGCGGTCACACCAAAGCGTTCCATCGCCAGCGTACGACACGCGTGCGCCAACTCGGGACCCGTGATGTGACGACGTTCCGTGAGACGACCCTGGCAATATTCGAGCGCGGCGAGCACGAACAGGTACGCACGCTCGTCAAAGCGCTGCTCGTGCAGACGGATCTGCTCCATGATGCCATCACGAAATGCCAGCTCAGTCACAACAACTCCAGCCCGGATCCGGACAACGAGGGGCCGCACCCGGCAGCACACGCAGTCGCGCTGCCAGACTTCCTGTGAACAAGATGCAGCCCAACGCCGATGGTCACAATGCCTTGCGCTCGGCCTGCGTTGGATACAGGGGGAAGCGAGAGGCCAGCGCGTGGACGTCGGCCTTGACATCAGACAGCACCTGCTCGTCCTCGGGTGCAGACAACACCCGATCAATCAGCGCCGCAATCTGCACCATCGCGTCATGATCCATGCCACGCGTGGTCACGGCGGGTGTGCCGATGCGAATACCGCTCGTCACAAACGGCGACTGCGTCTCGTTGGGCACCGTGTTCTTGTTGACCGTGATGCCCGTGCGATCGAGCGCCTTTTCCGCGAGTTTGCCCGTGAGATCCCGGTTGCGCAGGTCCACCAGCATGAGGTGGTTGTCGGTGCCGCCGGACACCACGTCGAATCCGTGCGATGTGAGCGCTGACGCCAGGTGGCGTGCGTTGGACACCACACGTTCGCAGTACTGCGTGAACGGCGGCTGCAGCGCTTCATGAAACGCCACCGCCTTGGCCGCGATCACGTGTTCCAGCGGACCACCTTGCATCCCCGGAAACACGGACTTGTCCACCGCCTTTGCGTGTTCGGCCTTGCAGAGAATGATGCCACCACGCGGACCGCGCAGCGTTTTGTGTGTGGTGCTCGTCACAATGTCGGCGAACGGAATCGGCGACGGATACACGCCGGTGGCCGCCAGTCCGGCAAAATGCGCCATGTCCACCATGAACAGCGCGCCCACTTCCCGCGCCACATCGGCGAAGGCCGTCCAGTCAATCACGCGCGAATACGCGCTGTAGCCCGCGATGATCATCTTCGGTCGGTGCTGACGTGCCTGCGATCGCATGGCATCGTAGTCGAGGTAGCCCTCGCTGGTGACTCCGTACGACACGGCGTTGTAGAGCAATCCCGAAAAATTCACCGATGAGCCGTGCGTCAGATGCCCGCCCTGCGACAGATCCATGCCGAGGAACGTGTCGCCGGGCTTCATGAACGCGAGGAAGACCGCTGCGTTCGCTGATGCACCGGAATGCGGTTGTACATTCGCGTGATCCGCACGGAAGAGCTGCTTCGCGCGGTCAATCGCCAGCTGCTCCACCTGATCCACCACTTCACAGCCGCCGTAGTATCGTTTGCCGGGCAGCCCTTCCGCGTACTTGTTGGTGAGTGGTGATCCCATCGCCTCCATGACCGCGGGTGACACGAAGTTTTCGCTGGCGATCAGCTCCAGCCCGTCGGACTGACGCGTGATTTCCCGCGAAATCAGCTCTGCGATCGCCGGATCTGTAGCGCGCAGTGCCGCGCCAGGCGGGCAGCGGTCCCACTCGGGCCAGCGGGTTGTGTCGTGTACCTCGGCCGTTTCCACCGTGCTCATGCTGAAGCTCCCCCGGACCCGATATCCGGTTCATCGTCCCGTTCGATTTTGGCGACACGCCGTTCATGGCGCCCCCCTTCAAACGGCGTGTCGAGCCAGCGATGCAGAATCGCCAGCGCATCTTCTTCGGACAGAAAGCGTGCCGGCAACACCAGCACATTGGCATCGTTGTGCTTGCGTGCCAGCTCTGCAATCTCCGGATTCCACGCCACCGCGGCGCGCACTCCGGGATACCGATTGGCAACGTACGACATGCCCAATCCGGTCCCACACAGCAAGACGCCACGCGAGACCTCACCATCCGACACCTGCTGAGCCAGCGGGTGCGCGTAGTCGGCGTAGTCCGCGCTGGCCGTGCCGTGGGTGCCAATATCGCGCACATCAAAGCCAGCCTGTTCAAGGGCCTGACGCAACCGTTCCTTCATCTCGTAACCCGCGTGATCGGCGGCAATCGGAATGCGTTCTGTCATGCGTGTGCCGGGCGCTCTCGCGCTCAGCTCTCCTTGTTGGGGTATTGCGGCCACTGCCGCGTCATCGCGCGAACCGCGGTGATGCGCTGCTCCGCCACCAGATCAGCCGCCCGGTAGGTCGGTACGCCATCGCGCTTCGCGAGACGGAATACACTCAACACGGTCTCATAGATCTCATCAGCCTTGCGCAACGCACGGTCACGGGTCCAGCCCGTGAGTTCGCTGTAGACGTTAATTACGCCACCGGCATTGGCCACGTAGTCAGGCGCGTACAAAATGCCCTTGTCCGTAAGCGCCTCACCGTGGCGATCTTCCAGCAGCTGATTGTTTGCGGCGCCCGCCACAATTTCCACTTGCAACTGCGGCAGCGTCTGATCGTTGATCACGCCGCCCAGCGCACACGGCGCAAAAATGTCGGCCTTCTGCGAATAGATATCGTCCGGACCCACAACATCGGCGCCCGTTGCATCGACCACGCGCTTGATCCGGAACTCATCGATGTCCGTCACAACCAGTGTCGCGCCAGAGGCAAAGAGTTCCCGCGCGAGGTGGAAGCCCACGTTGCCGCACCCCTGCAATGCCACGCGCTTGCCCTCAAGCGAATCGCTGCCCCACCGTTCCTTGGCCGATGCTTCAATAGCACGGAAGACACCGTGTGCTGTCACGCTCGACGGATCACCGGACTTGGAGCCGATGCCGGTCACATGCTTGGTCTCCATGTGCACAAAGTCCATGTCTTCCACGCTCGTTCCCACATCTTCAGCCGTGATGTAGCGTCCGCCCAGCGAATCAACAAAGCGGCCGTGCGCACGAAAGAGCATTTCGCGATTCGTGGTGCGGTTGTCACCGATCATCACGGCTTTGCCGCCGCCAAGATTCAGTCCCGCGACCGCGTTCTTGTACGTCATACCGCGCGACAGTCGCAGCGCGTCCACAAATGCATCGTCGTCGGTCTTGTAGTTCCAGAAGCGCAGCCCGCCAAGCGCAGGTCCGAGCGTCGTGTCGTGCACCGCAATGATTCCGCGGTAGCCACTGGCCTTGTCATGGCACAGCACGACCTGCTCGTGGCCCATTTCGGCGATGAGTTCAAAGGATTGCATGGGGAGTGTCAGTCGGTGAGATGGCCGTCGATGTCCCCACTGGACACGACAGCGAGAAGATCGCGCGCAATGACGATGCGTTGAATCTCCGATGTCCCTTCGTAAATCTCGGTGACCTTGGCATCACGGAAATGGCGCTCGACCGGGTAGTCGGTGACGTAGCCGTAGCCGCCGTGAATCTGCACGGCTTCGTTGGTCACCCACATGGCCGTCTCCGAGGCAAACAGCTTGGCCATGGAGCTGAACCGGGTAATGCGTTCGCCACGCTCTTTCGCCGCTGCTGCTGCATGCAGCAACGTGCGCGCCGCCGTGATTCGCGTGGCCATATCGGCGAGCTTGAACTGAATGATCTGAAACTGGGAAATCGCCTCGCCAAACTGCTGGCGCTCGGTAGCGTAGCGAGCCGCTGCTTCGAGTGCGGCGCGCGCAATGCCGATTGCCTGCGCGGCAATGCCCAGGCGGCCATGATCCAGCGACGCCAGCGCGTACATGAAGCCCTTGCCTTCATCGCCGAGCAGCCGATCAGCGGGCACGCGGCACCCGTCAAGCGAGATCTGCACGGTGGGCGATGAACGCAGTCCCATCTTGTCTTCCTTCTTGCCCACGGAAAATCCGGGCAAATCGGGAGTGAGAATGAACGTCGAGATGCCGCGCGCGCCCGCACGCGCGTGACTGGTATCCGTGCGCGCCATGCACAGAATCACATCGGCGTGCGTGCCGTGCGATACCCACGCTTTGGTGCCGGTCAGCACATACGCGTCGCCATCACGCACCGCTTGTGTGCGAAGACTGGCCGCATCGCTACCCGCATCGGGTTCTGACAACGCAAACGCGCCAAGCATTTCACCGCGCGCCATCGGCTTCAAAAACTGTTCGCGCTGTGCGTCGTTGCCGTAGTTCAGGATCATCTGCGTGGGCAACGAGTTGTGCACGCTCATGAGTACCGCTGCCGACGCGTCCACGACCGCGAGTTCCTCGAGCGCCAGCAGATACGACGAAGCATCGAGACCCAATCCGTCCCATGCTTCAGGAATGAGCATCCCCAAAAATCCGAGCTCCGACAAGCGCGTCACGAGACCGTGATCAAAGCGCGCCTCCCGGTCGAGTTCAGCCGCTAGCGGGGCGAGTTCCTGCTGCGCGAAATCGCGGGCAGTTCGCTGGATATCGCGCTGCAGCTCGGATAGTGCGAGCAATGTCATGAGGCCGTCCGATAATCGTAGAAGCCACGCCCACTCTTGCGACCAAGCCATCCGGCCGCCACGTACTTCCGCAGCAGCGGACAAGCGCGGTACTTCGCATCGCCCAGGCCATCCTGCAGCACATCCATGATGGCCAGGCAGGTATCCAGACCGATGAAATCGGCCAGCGTGAGCGGGCCCATGGGGTGATTCATGCCGAGCTTCATCACCGTGTCAATCGCTTCCGGCGTGCCCACGCCTTCCATCACGCAGTAGATCGCCTCGTTGATCATGGGCATGAGGATGCGATTGGCGACAAAGCCCGGGTAGTCGTTCGCTTCCACCGGCGTCTTGCCGAGCGCGCTCGCCGATGCCATCACGCGCGCGGTGGTCTCATCACTTGTGGCCAGGCCGCGAATCACTTCCACCAGTTGCATCACCGGCACCGGATTCATGAAGTGCATGCCGATCACCTGCTCCGGGCGCTTCGTGCAGGCAGCAATCTCGGTGATCGAGATGGAGCTGGTGTTCGACGCCAGAATCGCGTGCGGCGGTGCCAGTCGGTCGGCGTCGGTGAAGAGCTGGAACTTGAGGTCGCGGCGTTCCGTGGCCGCCTCGATGACGAGGTCAGCATTCGCCACGGCGTCGAGTGACGTATTGGTTGTCACCCGTGCCATCGCGGCGTCAGCGGCGCTCTGATCAAGCGCACCCTTCTTTACCTGACGCTCCAGATTCTTTGCGATCGTCGCCTGTCCGCGTGACAGCGCATCGGGGCTGACGTCGATCAGTGTGACGTCATGACCGCTCACCGCAAACACGTGCGCGATGCCGTTGCCCATCTGTCCCGCACCAATCACTGCAATACGGTCTGCCATGCCATCAGCTCCCTGAAGTCGCAACCGCTGACGGTTGCGATCGAATGTTCACAGAATCCAACGCCGGACGCCGCACGCGCGCGCGCCAGTACCACATCAACACCGCCACCAACACCAGCATCGCGGCAAGGCCACCCTCCGGACCCCACGCCCCGCCGCTCCACCATGCCGGCGACTGCGCGTCGAGTCGCCAGCCAACCAGTTCAAACGGCAACCCACTCACCGGCACGTGCGCCACGGCGGCCATGATCCAGTTCCATGCCAGATGCGCCAGCCAGGCCGCTGGTACACTATCCGTGACAGCACGCACAAGGCCAAGACACACACCGGCCAACACTACAATGCCGAGCGACTGTACGTTGGCGCCCGGATTGAGCAGATGCACAGCACCGAACGCGATGCTCGTGCTCACCAGCGCAATGCGTCGTCCGCCTGCGTCCTCTGCCACGCGCCACAGATAGCCGCGAAACACCAGCTCTTCCCACAACGCGGCCGGCGCCAGCACCCACAGCGCACGCAATCCGATGCCGCTCCAGTCACGCACACCGCTGCCATCATCCAGCGACACGATCTGCAGTCCGCGTGTCGCCAGCAGCAGCAGCAGCACCGCCGTAATGGCACCCGCTCCGAGCAGTGTACCACGAACCAGTCGTGATGCGTCCCAGGCCGAACGGTCAAACGCCACGTCGCTCCACGGCCGCTCGTCCACTCTTCGCAACGCGACCACATGGGCGGCCAACACGGCCAACAGCATCAGCCACGAATACATCGCCACCGGTGACGCCAACCACGATGTCGCAAGCGTCGCCAACGGATACACAAACGCATTCGTCAGCATCCACGCCGCGACGAACGACGCCACAAACACCGACAGCCGCCACGGCGCACGCAAGCGTCCGGTATGCGCCACAAACCAGAACGCCCCGCCGCGATCTGCGTGATCAGGACGGGGCCACGTCAGTCGCGGCGCCTTTGCGGTCACGCCGAGCGCCGTTCCACCGCGAGCGCCACGGCATCACCGCCACCGAGGCAAAGGGTGGCCAGACCCTTTCGGCCACCACGCTCAATCAGCGCATGCAGCAGCGTCACCAGTACGCGCGCACCACTGGCACCAATCGGATGACCGAGCGCAATCGCTCCGCCGCGCACATTCACACGTGATTCATCCCAGCCCAAACCGTCACCATCAGCGAGCGCCTGTGCGGCAAATGCTTCGTTGGCTTCAATCAGGTCATAGTCCCCAATCGCGGTGCCTTCTTTCGCCATCAGATTTTGCACGGCGGCGATCGGCGCGAAAAACAGATCCTGCGGATCACCCGCGCCCGTGGCATAGGAGCAGATGTGCGCGAGAATCGGCAGGTTATGTGTCAGGGCGTATGATTCACTGGTCACAACCAGCGCCGCCGCACCGTCGTTGAGTGACGATGCATTGCCGGCCGTCACAGACAACGCCTCGCTCTTGTCGGCGCCTGGAAAGGCGGGACGCAACTTGGCCAATGTGTCGGCGGTCGTGTCAGCACGCGGCCCTTCGTCCGTTGATACGATCGTTGGTCCCTTGCGACCCGGTACTTCTACCGGAACGATCTCGGCATCGAACTGTCCGGCTTGCTGCGCCTGCACTGCGCGCGCATGCGACTGCGCAGCAAATGCATCCTGCCGTTCGCGCGTCACGGCGCCCTTGGTCGCCGTGTACTCGGCGTGGCGTCCCATGTGCACATCACACGATGCGCAGTGCAACCCGTCGTGGATCATGCCATCCACCATCGTCTGGTTGCCGATCTTCACACCGCCACGCATGCCGAACACGTAGTGCGGCGCGTTGGACATGCTTTCCATGCCACCGGCCACGATCACCTGCGCATCGCCGGCCTTGATGGCCTGCGCGGCCAGCATCACGGCCTTGAGGCCTGAGCCGCACACTTTGTTGATCGTGAGAGCCGAAACGCTTGATGGTACGCCGGCCAGTAGTGCGGCCTGACGCGCCGGCGCCTGACCGACGCCGGCCTGCAACACGTTGCCCATGATGACTTCGTTGACATCAGCGGGCGAAACACCGGAGCGCTCAAGAGCGGCGCGTATTGCGATGGCGCCAAGTTGCGGCGCGGTGAGCGACGCCAGGCCGCCCAGATAACGTCCGATCGGGGTGCGCGCGGCCCCCACGATAACGGGCGTACGGATGAGATCGGTCATGAAAACAGGGGTTCGGGGAATAGCTGTGGAAAGCTAATCCACGCCCCTCCCCGAGGCAGCGGTCTCGCTACGTCACTCCCGCCTTTCGCTCGTGCGCCCCGGCAGCGAGCTGAAGAAATCAAACATGCCCGGCAGGTTCGGGGCGACCATGTTGGAGTGGTCACCGCCCGGAATCTCGAGATACTCCACCTTCGCGCCCGCCGCCTTGAGCGCGGCCACCATCACGCGTGAACCGGTCACCGCCACCGTGGGATCAGCATCACCATGCACCACGAACTGCGGAATACCACGAATCGTCTCAGCCGTGCTGGCCACGCCAAAACCAGAGAACGGGGCCAAGCCCGCCCAGATGCCCGGGTGTTTCGCCGCGATCGCCCACGTCCCGATCGCGCCCATCGAATGACCCATCAAAAAGATCCGCGATTCGTCGATCGCATAGTGTTTGCGCACCTGCTCGAGCACAGCGAGCACATCCTGTTCGCTGAGTGATTGCGAGCGCAGTGCTGCGGCGTCGCGGCTGCCACCGAGCGACACCCCGTAGCCACCGTCCACGCGATAGCCGAGCGGAGCGGCCACGATGTAGCCGCGCTGTTCGGCCAGTGCGGGCATCACGCGTCCGTACGAGTCAAAGAACGAATCTTCGGTTTGGCCAAGTCCATGCAGTGCGATGATGAGTGGCAGTGGCTTGTCGGGGGTGTACGCGCGGGGAACATACATGCGATACGGCATAATTTCGTTCGCGGCCTCAAGCAGGTAATGCCGCTTGAGATCGCCCGTGCGTCCCTGCCACGGATCGCGACCAGCGTTGACCGCGACCAGCAATGACTCAGCCGCCGCGAACGCCCGCGCCGCGTTGAACGTGTTGAGTGCGATGCGGCTGTTGTTGATCTGTCGTAGACGGTCGACGGGAAACAGCAAATCCGAGCGCACCGGTTCAGCGACCGTGCGGGCCGCCGCTTCTAATCGGGCGATCGCCGCGTCGAGGCCGTTGCGCACGACAACGCTGAGCGTCGTCGTGCCAAGCGCCCGGGCACTGTCGCGTATCTCGACGGACATGAGGTAGCTGCCATCCGCGAGTCCGTCGAGCACGGCATCGATCACAAACGGCGTGTCACGCAGGTCGCGGGGCACGCCATCGTACGCTCCCAGATCCTTGACAACTTCGAGTCGAGCGGTCGCACTCGCACGACCGCTGATCGTTGCATGCGCCGACAGCGGACGCGTAAGCGCGAGTGACGGCGCAAAGATCTGCTCAACCCGCACTGTCCACGGCCGCGATGGATCCACGACCTGACGATCCGTCCGCAGTGCGAGAGACGCGGCGTACTCGAGCTCGGGCGTCCACTCGCCGTTGCCAAGCAACGTGCGCGCGTGTGCATACAGCCTTCGCAGCTCGGCCGTTTGGCCATGCCGCGAGGCGGACGCAATGAGTGCGTCGAGCGAATCGATTTGCGCCTTGAGTGCACCCGCAGGTCGCGCGGTGTTTTTGAGCGTGTTGTGCCGGACACTCAGCGAGAGAATTCCGGTAGCCGCTTGTGCCGACACAACGGCAGAGGGTACGACCGCCAGTGCGGTCGCCAGAACCAACACGCTTGCGCGTAGGACGGCAGTCGGGGTGCTACGAGAGATATGCATGTTGGTAACCTGCGACATGCACAGCCGTCGTGTCCAGTCGGGGGCCGCGATTCTATTCACTTTCGCGACACGAGCTGTAGAATCAGGCGATGGAACTTTCGCATCTCGGAATCGGCGCCGCACTTCATGAATACGCGCGGCAGGCGGAAAATTTGCTCGCCGGTCACGCTGCCGGAGCGTCTCCTGCGCTCAACGTGCTGCGGCGGACGCTGCCACAGTTTCTGGATCCGGTCACGGCGTGGCTGCCGCTCCCGCTCAGTGATGACGACATCGCCGCCGCAAGTCTTGATATCGAAGACGCCAGGCTCGCGGTGGCGCGGGCCTACACGTTTCGCGACTGGGCGGCGCTCGAGACACTCGTAAGCGACATGCACCGGACAGCGTCCCCGGTCCGCGACTTTGAGATCGCCGCCGAAGCGGTTGTGGACGGTGATCTCGCCACGCTGTCGACAATGCTGGGAGAGAATCCCGGGCTTGCACACGCACGATCCACGCGCATTACCTGCCTCGATCCACCGCAGCACCGTGCCACACTGCTGCACTACGTCGGCGCCAACGGCGTGGAATCGCATCGACAGCGCTCGCCCGCCAACGCCGTGGAAATCGCACGCCTGCTGCTCGATGCAGGATCACAGCCTGACGCGCTCGCCGACATGTACGGCGGCGAGTGTGCAACACTCAGCATGCTGGTCTCGAGTACACCGCCGGCTGACGCGGGTGTGCAGTTGCCGCTGATGCACCTACTTGTGGACTACGGTGCCAACGTGGAGGGTGCAGGCACGTCGGCCTGGCAGTCGCCGCTGCTGACCGCGCTCAAGTTTCGATTCAGCGACGCAGCCGCCGCGCTCGTGGCCCGGGGCGCCGCCGTCGATGATATCGTCAAGGCCGCGGGACTCGGGCAGTTGCACGCGGTTGAGGCCATGCTGTCGGCGGCGTCCGCTCCGGAGCGTCATTGCGCACTTGCGCTCGCCGTAGAAACGGAGCAGGTAAAGATCGTACAGCTGTTGCTGGCGGCAGGCGTGTCGCCGGCCCGACTGAATCCGGAGGGCTTCCACGCCCATCAGACACCGCTGCACAGCGCGGCGCACCATGGCAACATGGAGTTGGTGCAACTGCTGCTTGATTACGATGCGCCAACGACTACCAGGGATACACTCTGGCACAGCACACCACTGGGCTGGGCTGAGCACGAGGGACTTGATGAGGTCGCGGCGCTGCTGCGCGACTGGACGCCAGCCGAGTCGTGATGTGCGTGCTGAGCCACTCAGCTGCGGTGCTCGCGTCCTGAGCGACGCGTGGTCGGCTTCAGCGGGTTAGCAGCACGACGAGCAGCGTCATCGCCACTAGGGTCATCACCGCCGCGATCGCCCACGGAATCCAGGGAGGCGCATTGGCAAACTGCGTCACAATCGGCCCACCGCCGGAGTGACGTACGGTCCTGATGTTGTCCAGCGCCGCGACGATCGTACTGCCCGTGGCGGGACGTGCGCCCGGCGACTTCTCAAGCATCTGATGCACCATTGTCGCGAGTGGTCTGGGCACATCGGCGCGGCGGTCCTCCAGCGGTTGCGGTGCATCACGCGCGTGCGCCTCGATCACCCGCTGCGGTGTGCGGCCGGAAAACGGTGGGTGCCCACAGATCATTTCATACGCCACCACACCGAGTGCGTACAGGTCCGCACGGTGATCGAGCCTGTCATCACCCGCCGCCTGCTCGGGCGCTACGTAGGTAGGCGTACCGAGGCTCATGCCCACCTGTGTGATGTGCAGCAACTCGGTTTCGGCGGTGGTCGCACTGATCAGCGCCTTGCCGATACCAAAATCCAGAACCACTGCCTGCCCGTGAAAGAACATCACGTTCTCAGGCTTGATATCGCGATGCACTACTGCTTCCTGATGTGCGTACGCGAGCGCGCCGGCGACCTCCGCGAGGATTCGCACGATATCATCAACCGCCATCGGCCGCTCACGCTTCATGCGCTCCCGCAGCGTCTCGCCGTCGACAAACGGCATCGTGTAGTACAAGTGCTCGCCCGCGGAACCGGCCGAAAGCAGCGGCACGATGTGCGGGTGCTGCAACCGCGCCGCGAGGCCGATTTCGCGTTTGAACCGATCGGCCGAGAGCGATGCTGCGAGCTCCGGTGCGAGCACCTTGATCACGACCCGCCGTCTCAGCGCGGTTTCCGTGGCGACAAAGACACGCGACATGCCACCGCGCGGCAACTCTCGCTCGATCGTGTACTGATCGGCGAGAGCCGCTTCCAGCGCGCTTCGCAGGTCGTCGTCGGCCATGGCGATGCCGTGTCGCGCTACCGCGATCCGAAGGTGTAGCTCTGCGCGGCCGGTACGGAGACGTTGCGTTTCTCTACCTCGAGACCAATCACGGCGGCCGGATTCACACGAAACAGGGTGCCACTCCGAGGCGGATTGCGAGATGCAACCGCACCGTACGTATACTCACTGGCCAGGCCATCGCTCACTGTCGACGCGAACGCCTGACTTGCCGCGCGCAGCCCGTCACGTGTCAGATCGCCGGATTCCACGGCCTTCTCCAGCATCGCGTGCGTGTGAAACGCCGACAGGTATCCCGCGAAGTAATAGAAGTCGTCCTCTTGCCCGGGCGAGTATGTGTCCTTCGCCGCGCGCATCGTGCGCACGCCCGCTTCTGTAGTATCACCCATGGCGGGGCCATCGAGCGACAACCAGAAGTTCTGCCGCAGGTAATCCTTGATCGGAGACGCCGCCAGCGCGTGATGCCACGACGGAGATGAAGCAATCCACCGTGGTGCAAAGCCGAGTTGCGCCGCGGTACCCAGCACTTTCCCCGTCACGCTCGGCAGTGACGCCAGCATGACCACACCGCAGCCAGCGTTCTTGAGCTGCGTGACCGGGGCGACGAACTCCTGATCATCCTGACGGAACGTCGCATTGACCGCCACGGCGAATCCCATTTCCTTCGCGAGGTATTCCACTCCCTCTGCGGTGGCCTTCCCGTAACCGGTGGCCAGCGTCATCGTGCACACCGTCTGACCGGCATGCCCGCCGTCAGAGAGCGCGTACCCGACACCATTGATCGCCTGCAGCTGATACGGCGGTCCCCACGGCATCAGATTTTCTTCCCGCACCCACTCGGCGTCAAACGTCGCGGGAACAGCGATCAAGTTGTCTTCCGCGAGCAGCGGCAGTATGCCATTGACCTGATCCGTGCCAATGACGATGCCAATCATCGCCACCTGATCCTTCAGCTTCTGATACTTCTGGACACCGCTGGACGGATTGACGTAGGTGATGTCCTCGGCAATAAACTTCACTTTGTATCGTCCGCCGACCCCGCCCTGCTCCGAGTTCACCCGATCGAAGTAGGCGGTCAGGCCGGCAAGCATTGGTTTGCCGATCACTGCCACCGCGTCGCTCAGTGGCGTCAGCGCTCCAAGGTAAATCGTATCGTTCGAAATGCCGGGAGTGCGCACGGCGGTGTCCGCCGTACCACCACCGCACGCCGAGACTGCGAGGGCAGTCATCACGCTTGTGATGAGGACGCGAACGCGATGCCTCGGGTTGCGGACGCAGTGGTGCAACGGGTCGCGAGCGCAGCGATGCAACATGAATTCCTCCAAAGGAAACGACGTGTCAGTACGAAAATGGCCAGGCTTTGAAGTAGCGCGACAAGCGTCGCCACGCTTCAGCCAGTCCGTGCGGCTCGAACAACAGGAACGCAATGATCAACACTCCAAAGAGCGCCTGATTCAGCGACTGCACCGTGAGTCCACGCCCGGTGCCGTCGGCACTCACAAACGGCAGCACCCCGCTCACGCTTTCGATCACCCGTGGCAGCAACGTCAGAAACACCGCCCCCAGAATGGCCCCGTACACCCGACCAATTCCGCCCACCACGATCATGGCGATAAACTGGATCGAGAGGAAGAGCGAGAAGTCGAGCGGACTCACAAAGCGGGCGTACGATGCATAGAGCGCACCAGCACACGCGGCGTACCCGCTGGAGAGCACGAACACGCCCACCTTGTAGTGCACGAGCGATACACCGATGACCTCGGCGGCCAGATCGCGATCACGGATCGCTTGCAGGGCACGCCCAGGTCTTGAGCGTGCAATATTGTGCGCGGCCAGGGCGAGCACCGCCACCATGGCCCACACGAAGTACACATAGCCCTGATTTCGAGACAGCTGCATACCGCCAACTGAGATCGCGCTTACATCAACGGCGCCAAGCGCCACGCGAGCCCGTACCACGGTGCCCGTCAGTCCGCCGGTCACGCTCGTCCAGTTCTCAAAGACGTGCTGCCCGATCACCAGCAGCCCGAGCGAAACGATCACGAGATAATTGCCGCGCAGCCGAAGGGCAAACGGACCAACAAGTCCACCCACCACACCGCCGACGGCAGCTGCGGCGATCAGCCACAGCGGAAATGGAAGCCCCCAGCGATCAGCGAAGATCGCGGCTCCATACGCGCCGATTCCGTAAAACACGGCGTGCCCCATCGAGACCTGTCCGGCCAGTCCCGTGAGCAGGTTCAGTCCAATCGCGCCGATGGACGCGATGCCAGCGTAGACGAAAATGGTGGTCCAGTATTCGCCGAGCACATGCGGCAGCACCAACCACACAGCGAGCAGCAACACCGCACCAGCCTGGGCTGGTCGCGAACGGACGAGTTGCAGGTCGTTGGCGTACTGCACGGTGAGGCGCGTGTTGCGCAGACGTGCGATCATGCGCGTCGCACCTCGGCGGTCCCGAACAATCCGTACGGGCGCACCATCATCACGCTGATCATCAGCACATACGGAATCACCACATGTACGTTCGCCCCAAGCCACGGCGCGTTGGGCGTGATGTATCCGGCGCTCATCACCTCCACCAATCCAACGGCGAGACCGCCGGCCACCGCGCCTTCCGTGGAATCCAGTCCGCCAAGAATCGCCGCCGGAAACGCGCGCAGGGCCACCATACTGACGCCCAGATCCACACCACGCGATCCAGCGCCAATGAATACGCCGGCGACTACGGCCAGGACACCAGCAAACGCCCACGCAATGCCCTGAATCATTTGCGGACTCACGCCATGCGCCAGTGCAGCTTCGGGATCGCTGGCTGCCGCACGCATGGCAATGCCGATGGTTGAATACCGAAACACCACAAAGCACACGGCCAACGCGGTGGTCGAGGCGGCAATGGTCCACACATCCGTCACCTTGATGGTCACACCACTCCATTGCCACGTGCGAACGCCCCAGGGATCGCCGAGCATGCGCAACTCATACCCCCAGAGCGTAGTGCACAGCTGCTCAAGCACGAACAGCAGACCGATCGTAACGAGAATGGCCGCAAACACGGGTTGGCCCACCAGACGTCGCAGCACCAGTCGCTCAATCAGCAGGCCCAGCAACGCCGTCGCGATCGCGGCCAGCACAACCGCCAATGCAAAGGGCACACCCCAGGCGATGCACTGGTAGGTGGCATAGGCGCCGAATACCACCAGCCCGCCCTGCGAAAAGTTCACCACGCCAGTGGCGCGATACACCACGACAAACGCAACGCAGATCAGTGCGTACACCGACCCGAGCGCGAGACCCGCCACGAGGAACTGCGCGAAGTCCGTCACCGGTACATGGACTCCACCAGATCTTCAAATCGCGTCGCAATCGCTCGGCGCTTCACCTTTTGCGTTGCCGTGAGCTCGCCTTCATCGTGATCAAGCTCCTTGGGCAGCAGCACGAAACGTTTGACCTGCTCAACCTGCGCCAGCTCTCCATTGACCTGCTCAACCCACTCACCGATCAACTTGTGCACGGCCTCCTGGTCGCAGAGGTCCTTGTACGTGGTGTACGAAATTCGCTGCCGCGTGGCCCAGTCGCCCACCGTATCAAGCTCAATACCGATGAGTGCGGTGACATACTTGCGCCGATCGCCAATCACGATCGCTTCGCGCACCCACGGCGAACACTTGAGCCGGTTTTCAATCCAGCTCGGTGAGATGTTCTTGCCACCGGCGGTAATGATGATGTCCTTCTTGCGGTCGGTGATGCGCAGATACCCATCGGCGTCGATTTCGCCCACGTCACCAGTGAACAACCAGCCATCCGCGTCAACGGTCTGCGCGGTCGCTTCAGGATTGCGGTAGTAGCCTGGAAACACCGCCGCGGATCGAATCAGAATCTCGCCATCGTCGGCGATGCGGATTTCCGTTCCGGGTGCGGCCAGCCCCACTGTTCCCATGCGCGCGGCACCCATCGGATTGAACGACGCCACCGCGGAACCTTCAGTTTGCCCATAGCCTTCCTGCACCGGCACACCGATCGTCCAGAAGTATTCGAGTACCTGCGGTGCAATCGGGGCAGCGCCGGAGCCCGCGGCGCGAATACGCGCCATGCCCAGCCGCTCCCGCAGCGGACGGTACAGCAGCACCCAGCCGAGCGCGTAGGTGAGTCGATCCATCACTGACCACGACGCACCGGCCAGTCGTTTCTTCGCCAGCGTGCGGCCGCGCGCCATCCAGAACGCATGGTTGGTGCGTTTGAGCCACGACGCATCTGCCATGCGGATCTCAATCGTGGCCATCATCTTTTCCCAGACGCGCGGTACGCCGATAAACAGCGTCGGCTGCACCTCGCCGAGGTCGGCGACCAGCGCCTCTCCCCCCCCGCCAAAGTTCACGCGATAACGCGCTGCCAGCGCGACGATCGTAGAGAGCGCACGCTCCAGAATGTGGCAGAGCGGCAGATACGACAGCAGTTCGTCTTCTGGTGTGGCTTCCCAGATCGCGCCAAATGCCCGACCGGCGGCGAAAAGGTTCGCGTGCGTGAGCATCGCGCCTTTGGGCGGTCCGGTGGTACCGGAGGTGTACACGATAATCGCGACATCGCTGGGCTTGAGCGTTGCAACCGCCGACGCGAAATCACTGGCGCCGCCAGTCGCGCCATGCGCGAGCAACGCGTCAAAGGTGATGGCGTGACCGCCATCAAGCCAGTCGCGTGCGCCTCGAGGTTCAATCAGCACAAGGTGTTCAAGTGCAGGCAGCCGCTCACGCACGGCGAGCAACTTGTCGAGCTGCTCCTCATCTTCGGCAATCGCGACGCGGCATCCGGAGTGCTCGAGAATGTACTCCACTTCAGCGGCCGGGCTGGTGGCGTACACGCCGACCACAATCGCGCCGATCCCCTGCGCACCCAGATCGCTCCACAGCCACTCCGGACGATTGTCGCCAATGATGGCGATCCGATCCCCGGCGCTCACACCAAGTGCACGCAGGCCAAGCCCGACGTGAACCACACGCTGCGCGTACTCGGCCCAGCTGTACTCCACCCAGCGTCCCCGCACCTTGTGTCGTAGCGCAATCGCCTGCGGCTGCTCGCGAGCATTGCGCTCGAGCAGCGCTGGCAGCGTCTGCACATCGACGTGGGGCAGTGGAACGCCTGACACCTGTTGCAATGCGCTCATGTGGCAACGCCCAGGTAGGCGTCGATCACGGCGTCATTGGTGCGCACCTCCTCGGGTGTGCCGATCGCCAGCACGCGTCCGAAATCCATGGCCATGATGCGATGCGCCAGATCCATCACGAAGTGCATGTCGTGCTCCACCAGCAGCATGGCCACCTGCCACTCTTCGTTGATCTCGCGAATGTAACGCGCCATGTCTTCCGTCTCTTCAAGATTCATTCCCGCCGCCGGTTCATCGAGCAACAGCAACTTCGGCTCCATGGCCAGTGCGCGCGCGACCTCCACGCGCTTGCGCACGCCGTACGGCAGCATGGCCACCGGCTGGAACCGGAAGGGCTCCAACTCCAGCAACTCGATGATCTCTTCGCAACGCGATCGCTGCGCCAGCTCTTCACGTCGCGCAGGGCCCCACCACAGCGCACCGGCCAGCAATCCGGTGCGCATCAGGTGATGGCGGCCAAGCATGATGTTCTCCAGCACGGTGAGATGGCTGAAGAGTCCGAGATTCTGAAACGTGCGCGCAACACCCAGCGCCGCAATCTGCACAGGTGACAAGCCGCTGATGGTGCGGTCGCCAAGTGCGATGCGACCTTCCTGCGGCCGATAAATCCCGTTGAGACAGTTGAAGATTGATGTCTTGCCGGCGCCGTTCGGTCCAATAATCGCAAACAGTTCACCGGGTGCGACGGTGAAACTCACATCGGTGAGCGCCGTGACACCGCCAAAACGCAGCGTCACGCTGTCCACGCGAAGCAACGGTGCAACGCTCACGCGCTCCACCGCTTTTTCCGCCGATACGTTTTCACATCGCGAAACGACCGCCTGGCACCGTCACCGACATGTCCGCCCAGATACGAGTCGCGCACATCCTGATCATCACGCAACACATGCGTCTCCCCGTCGCGCACCACCTTGCCATGTTCCAGCACGTAGCCGTAGTGCGCCACCGAGAGCGCCATGGCCGCGTTCTGCTCCACCAGCAGCACACTCGTCCCGCTCTCGTACACCTGCTGAATGATTTCCCCCACCTGCTCCACCATGCGGGGCGCCAAACCGAGCGACGGTTCATCAAGCAGGAGCTGGCGCGGCGATGTCATCAGCGCGCGACAAATCGCGACCATCTGCTGCACGCCACCCGACAGATAGCAGCTGATTGCGCGACGACGCGAGGCGAGCGCCGGGAACATCGTGAAGATTCGCTCCAGTTCCACGCGCGCATCAGCGGATGCGCGCGTGAACCCACCGACGCGGAGATTCTCTTCCACGGTGAGCTCCACGAACAGCCGGCGCGCCTCCATGACCTGCGCGAGGCCGCGTTTCACAATCTCGGGAGCCGTGGCGTCGCCCACGGGGGCTCCGTCGAGTTCCACGCGCCCCTTGGTAATGCGACCTCGATGCACCGCGAGCAGTCCGCTGATGGCGCGCAGGAGCGTGGTCTTGCCGGCGCCGTTCGCTCCCAGCAGCGCCACAATGCCATGTGCTGGCACCGTGAGGCTGACACCCCGCAGCACCAGAATCACATCGCTGTACACAACCTCGAGGTTGCGCACCGCGAGCAGCGGCGTGGACGCGTTGTCGGAGAGTGGAGATGTGGGCACGGCAAGGCCGGCGGGAGGGAACGTGCGGTGCAGCGCGCGGCTATTTTAGCTTCAGGGTTGCGCGTGTCAAGCTGCCCGGAAGCCACAACATGTCGCAGGGCGTTCGCGGGCGGGCCGGGCCCGGGCAGACGACGGCCTATGACTCGTCATCCAGCCCGACCACAAGATTGCGACCCGCCTGCTTGGCGCGTCCGACGGCCGTTTCAGACAGCGCCAGTAGCGCGTCAACGGTGGTCACCCCCTCGCGCAGTTCCGCCACACCAATGCTCAAGGTGCAGCGCACGCCGGAGTAGTCGCCGGGAAACAGATGTCGCACCATGCGTTCACGAATGCGTTCGGCCAGCACAAGGCCACCCTCCAACTCCGTGCTCGGCAAGAGTACGGCGAACTCTTCGCCACCAACGCGACCGATCACGTCTGTCGTACGGGATTCCTGACGACACACCCACGCAATCGCGCGCAGGCACTCGTCGCCAAACGAGGTGCCATGCGTTTCGTTGAGCTCGCGAAAACGATCCGGATCGACCAGCAGCATTGTCAGCGGCTGGCCGTAGCGGCGGGCACGTGCCATTTCCGCCGCCGCCACATCATAGAAGCCGCGTCGCGTTGCCACTCCGGTGAGATCATCCGTGGCCGACGCGGTACCCTCACGCACCAGATCCTCAAGCCGACGACGCTCCGACAGATCGCGCGTGATCACCTGGTACACCGGCTCACCGCCAGCCGACTCCAGAATCGCCACCACTGTGGTGGCCCAGAACGGTGTGCCGTCTCGACGCAGCCGTTGCGCCTCCTCTTCACTCCATCCATTCTGCGCCGCCGCCGCCAGCAGATCGCGCACATGCGATTCACCACCGGACTCCGCCGGCGCAAGCACCGACATGGACTCGCCCACGATCGATGACGCCGCGCACTGATGCACGCGTTCCGCCGACTCACTCCATGACAACACGATGCCGTTGGCGTCCACCACGTAGAGCGCGTAGTCGCGCACACCCAGATCAATCGCCCGCACGCGCGACGCCAACTGTCGCGTCTCCGCTTGCAGCTCGGCGACCTGTGAGGCATCAGTCACGAGCGCAACGAACCGTCCCGGCGCACGCTTCACCAACGACAGCAGCAGCGCTTGCGGTTCACCGCGCGCGCCCGCGACGGTGAGAATCAGCCCCTCCTGGACCACGCCGCGCGACTCTTCAAACGCGCGAGCACGACTGCCAAGGTCGCCAACCCACGGCGCCAGCACATCAAAAAACGGCGACAGGTCTCCGCTGCGCAAAAAGGGATGCAGCAATCGCTTTGCCGACGGGTTCGCCACTTCTACCTGCCCATCATCGTCAATCGCCACCATACCCACCGGCGAGATCACGAACAGATCGAGCAACCCGTCCGACGTCATGCGACAGTCTCCGCGGCCGACGATTCTACCACAGACATCGGTGTGAGTGCCCGTGTGCGCACTTCCTCAAGCACCCGCACTTCGAATGCATCCACCGAAAGAATCTCCTGCTTCTTGCCAGTGCCTCGGACGCGAAGCGCAACGGTTTGCTCGTCGGCTTCACGTTTTCCGATGACGGTCATGTAGGGCACCTTGTGCATCTCGCCATCCCGAATGCGATAGTTGAGCGTCTCGTTGCGCGCGTCTACACTGGCGCGAAGTCCATGGCGGCGAAAGCGTGCCACCAACGCCTCGGCGACCGGCCGATAGTCATCCGCCACCGGAATCACGCGAATCTGCTCCGGGGCCAGCCACACGGGAAACGCGCCTGCAAAATGTTCAATCAGAATCGCCAGGAATCGCTCAAACGATCCGTTCACCGCGCGGTGAATCACGACCGGACGATGCGCGCCGTTGTCCTCACCCACATATGACAGTTCGAATCGCTCCGGCGCTGCGTAATCCAGCTGAATCGTGCCGAGTTGCCAGGCACGGCCAATGGAATCGCGCACATCAAAGTCGATCTTGGGACCGTAGAACGCACCGTCTCCTTCCTTGAGCTCATACGGAAGCCCGGTCGCCTCGAGCGCCGCACGCAGTGAGCCTTCGGCCCGATCCCACATCTCATCGCTGCCAATGCGCTGCTCCGGACGCGTTGCGAACTTGAGCGTGGCGGTGAGGCCAAACGTCGAGTAATAGTCGAGAATGAAGCGCACCAGGCGATTCACCTCCTCGGCGATCTGCGACTCCATAAGATAGATGTGGCAGTCATCCTGCTGAAACTGTCGCACACGCGTGAGCCCGGAGAGCGCACCGGTGACTTCATTCCGGTGCAGCACATCGTACGTGGTGAGCCGCATGGGCAGCTCGCGGTACGAGTGTTTCTTGGCGGCGTAGAACAGATGATGCGACGGACAGTTCATTGGCTTGAGCGAGCTGTCGTGTTCGCCCGTTTCACTGTTGAGCACCAGAAACATGTTCTCGCGATATTTGCCCCAGTGTCCCGACGTCTCCCACAGCGCCTTGTTGTACAGCAGCGGCGTGCGAATCTCCTGATAGTCCTCGCGCTGCAGTTCGCGCATATAGGCCTGCAGGTCATTCACCAGCGACGTGCCGCGCTCCGTCCAGAAGGCTGCGCCGGGCGACACGGGATGGAAGAAGAACAGATCCAGCGATTTGCCCAACACCCGGTGATCCCGCTTCTTCGCTTCCTCGATCTGGTGCAGATGCGTGTCCAGCTCATCCTTCTTGAAGAAGGCCGTCGCGTAAATGCGCTGCAGCATCTGCCGCTTCACATCACCGCGCCAGTACGCACCGGCGATGGACAACAGCTTGAAGTGCTTGAGCCACGATGTATCCGGCACGTGCGGTCCGCGACAGAGGTCGACAAACGGCCCGTCGGTGTAGACGGAAATCACTTCGTCGCTGCCTTCAAAATCGGCCAGTCGCTCCAGCTTGAGCGGATCGCCGGCAAAGCGCACGCGGGCCTCGTCGAGCGAGACTTCTTCGCGCGTGAACGGATACTTCTCGGCAATGACTTTTTTCATCTCCGCTTCGAACGCGACCAGATCGTCCGGCGTGAACGGCGATTCCACACCGAAATCGTAGTAGAAGCCATCATCAATCGCCGGTCCAAAACCGATCTGTGCTTCCGGGCGCAGTCGGCGCACTGCAGTGGCCAGAATGTGAGCCGCCGAGTGCCGCAGCACGGCCAGCGCGCGCGGGTCTTTCTCCGTGATGACCACAAAGGCACCGCTCTGGCGCAACGGTGTCATCAGGTCGAGCACCTCGCCGTTGAGCGCCACCGCGACCGACGCACTCAGTAACCGCGCCCCGATTGAGCCCACCACATCGCGCGCCAACGTGCCCGCGGGCACTTCACGCGTATTGCCGTCGGGGAGCGTCAGAACAATCGGAGCAGCGGACGTGGCGGGCGAGACGTCGGACATACGGGACACGGACAGAGGAACGCCCCACCGCACCGCTGGCGCGGGGACGAAACAGGCGATTGCGGGGTAGCACACGAGTCGAGGCGGCGACGCGGGTCGCTACATGATCGCCGTCAAGTTATCCTTCGTGGATGTACCGCGCCACAACGCAGGAGCCCACTCATGCCCTTCCGCCCCATGCGTAAGTCTCAATCTGCCAACAGCCTGCTCATGCTCTCCATCGGGGCGGCCGCCGGCCTGGTCGTCGGTGCGATCGCGGTCGACCGCCTCGGCGGACTCGACCGCGTCCTCCCTCGTCGCGGCCGCAAGGACGAGGAATCCGGCGGTGGAGACGAGCCCACCGAGCCGTACGGCCTGCATGACGCCGACGGTGGCTACGATGACGAAGACGATGAGCTGTCGCCTGAGTCCATTGCCCATGTGCACGTGGGCTCCCGTCAGCGCAGCGCTCGACAGCGCAGTGCAAGTCACACCTCACCCGACGTGCTGACGCTTGAGGCCCGGGTGCTCGAAGCGTTCCACAATGATCCGGTGCTGCGCGAGCGTGCGATCGATATCGGGGCCATCGCCGAAGGTGTGATTGAGCTGACCGGCTGGGTGCACGCCGATAGCGAGGTTGCGCACGCGGTGACCATCGCCGGCGGTGTGCCGGATGTGCAGCACGTGATCGATCAGCTCTCGGTGCGACAGCCGGTGCGATCACGCCGCGCCACCGATCCCCGACCGCATCTGCCCGTCTCGGATCCCATGACCTCGGCACCACCGCAACGGGCCGACTGATACAGTTGCGCCCGACCTCCGGCCGGTTCGCGTGCCCACGCACCCGGACCGGCCGTATAGCTTACGCCACATGACCGGATACACCTCCCTCGACGAACTCCCGCCGACCTTCGATCCGTCGGTCACTGAACGCACATGGTATGACCGCTGGACCGCCGATGGCGTGTTCACGGCCGATCCCGAGCGCACCGCGGATCGGCCGTCTTTTGTGGTCCTGATTCCGCCGCCGAATGTCACGGCCGTGCTGCACATGGGGCATGGTCTCAACAACTCCGTGCAGGATGTGCTCGTGCGCTGGCGCCGCATGGCCGGTGACGAAGCGCTGTGGATGCCTGGCACCGACCACGCCGGCATTGCCACGCAGAACGTCGTTGAGAAACTGATCGCCAAGGAAGGGCAGACGCGGTTCGCGATAGGTCGCGAAGCCTTTGTCGCGCGCACCGCGCAGTTCGTGGAAGAAACCGGCGGCACCATTCTGCAGCAGCTCAAGGCCATTGGTGCTTCTGCCGACTGGACGCGCACCGCGTACACGCTCTCGCCCGAGCTTTCGCGCGCGGTGCGCGAAGCGTTCGTGCGACTGCATGAAGACGGGTTGGTGTACAAAGGACACCGCGTCATTCACTGGTGCACCCGTTGCGGCACGTCACTCTCAGATGAAGAAGCGGAGTTTCGCGATACGACGGGCAAGTTGTATCACCTGCAGTATCCGCTGGCCGACGATCCATCGCGTAGCATCACCGTGGCCACAACGCGCCCGGAAACGCTACTTGGCGATGTCGCGGTGGCCGTGCATCCGGAAGATCCACGCTATCGTGATCTGGTGGGCAAAGAGTTGTTGCTGCCACTCGCCAACGTGCGCATTCCGGTGATTGCGGATCCGTACACGGATCCCGAGTTTGGCTCTGGCGCCGTCAAGATCACGCCGGCGCATGATGCCAACGACTATGAAGTCGGCAAGCGACACGCGCTCAGCATGCCGGTGGTCATCGATGCCGAGGGTGTGCTGCGCGAAGTGACGGATGCCGACGGACGCGTGCCCGAGGCACTGCGCGGACTTGATCGCTTCGCCGCCCGCACGCAGATCGTGTCGTTGCTGCAGGAATCCGGTGTGCTGGTCAAGATCGACAATCACGACCATAGCGTGCGCCATTGCTATCGTTGCGATACGGTGGTGGAGCCGCGGTTGTCCGATCAGTGGTTCGTGCGCATGCAACCGCTCGCGACCAAGGCACTCGGCGCGCTGCGCACTGGTGAGCTGCGCATTCTGCCGGAACGGTGGGAAGCGGTGTATGTGAACTGGCTGGAAGGCATTCGCGACTGGAATATCTCGCGTCAGCTGTGGTGGGGACATCGCATTCCGGTATGGTACTGCGATGCGTGCGGCACCGATCCGATTGTCAGTCGTGATGATGTGACGGCTTGTCCGTCGTGCGCCGGTCCGCTGCGCCAGGATGAAGACGTGCTCGACACCTGGTTCTCGTCGTGGCTCTGGCCCATGAGCACGCTCGGCTGGCCCAACGCTGATGCGCGTGACCTTAAAGCGTTTTATCCCAGCGACGTGTTGGTTACCGCACCGGAGATTCTGTTCTTCTGGGTCGCGCGCATGGTGATGGCCGGCGAGTGGTTCATGAACGAATCTCCCTTTCATACGGTGTATCTGCATGGCACGGTGCGTGACATGCAGCATCGCAAGATGTCCAAGTCGTTGGGCAACGGGATTGACCCGCTGGATGTGGTGCGCGACTACGGCGCCGACGCGCTGCGCTGGACCGTGATTTCGGGGCTGGGCGTCGGTGTGGATGTCATGCTCGACCCCAACGATCTCGACAAGTCGTTTGCACCGGGGCGCAATTTCTGCACCAAGCTCTGGAATATCGGACGGTTCCTGCTGTCGCGTGTTGGCGAAGCGCCCGTAACGTCGCTGGCACAGGTCGACCGTGCGCGGTTGACTGCTGCCGACCGATGGATTCTTGATCGTCTCGATCAGGCGGTGGCCGACTGTGATGCGGCGTTAGGTCCGGCACGGCCGGATCGTGCGGCGTGGAGCGATGCGGAACGACTGCGCGGACTGCGGCTCGCCGAATACGCAGAATGCGCGCGGCGATTCGTCTGGAATGAACTGGCCGACTGGTATCTCGAGTCGGTGAAGCCACGCCTCGCGGTGGCCGGTGATGATCGTGAAGTGGCACGAACCGTACTCGCGCACAGCTTTGACGCCGCGCTGCGCCTGCTGCATCCGATCATCCCGTTCATCACCGAGGAGTTGTGGCAGCGCATCCCGCTGCCAAGGCCGAGCGCCTACTGTGCCAACGCGCCGTGGCCCGTGCAGCGTGCGGCGGAGGCGCGACTCGATGGTGGCGACATGTTTGAAGTCGTGCGTTCGGCGGTGACCGCGCTTCGCCAGGTGCGTTCGGAGTACAACGTGCCACCGGGGCAGTTTGTGGATGCGATGCTGGTCGCGCCGTCTGCGCACGCGGAAGGATTCGCGCCACTGGCGGCGATTGCCGGCGCGCTGTCGCGGTCGGCGATGACGGTGACGACCGCCGCGCCCGATGGGGCGGCCGCACAGGCGTTGCTGCGTGATGGCTTTGTGCTGGTCGTACCATTGGCCGGCATGGTGGATCTCGACAAGGAACGACGCCGTCTTGAAACCGACGCCGAGCAGCTGCACAAGCAACTGGTTGCGCTCGACGGCCGGTTGGCCAACGAGAAGTTCACCGACAAGGCGCCCCCTGCACTCGTCGCTGCAGAGCGTGCGAAGGCGGAAGAATGGCGCACACGCCACGCGCAGTTGCTGGAGCGCATTGCCGGGCTGGGCGCGTGAGCAGGTTGTCGTCGAGGGCGCGCGTCGCCGCGTTGCTCACCGTGTTGATCGGTGGCGCGGCGATCGGTGGTGCGTGTGCAAACGCGGCGGCGCCGCCAGGCGGACCGCCAGACGAGACGCCACCAATGCTGCTGTCGATTACGCCCGCGATCGGCGACACCTCAGTGCGTCCGCGTACCGTCAATCTGCAGTTCGACGAAGTCATCACCGAAACACCGAAGGGCGCAACCAACCTGGAAGCGCTGGTCTTCATCAGCCCGCGCAGCGGTGATGTGCGCGTGGACTGGAAACGCACCCGTCTCGAGATCCGGCCGCGCAACGGATTTCGCGACAGCGCCGTGTATACAGTGACGATCAAGCCAGGCATTCAGGATCAGCGCAACAACTCGATTGACAGCGCGATCACCGTTGTCTTCTCCACACGTGGTCCGATTCCACAAACGAGCATTACCGGCGTCGTGTTTGACTGGCCGGTGGGACGTGGCGCGCGTGCACCGCTGGTGGAAGCGATTCCTGTCACCGATACGATGACTCAATACATCGCTGTCGGCGATTCGGTGGGCCGCTTCGTGCTGCGACATGTACCGCCGGGACAGTACATCGTGCGCGGGTTTCTGGACCGCAACAACAATCGACTGCTCGAACGCACCGAACTCTGGGACACCGTGCGCGTCCCGCTGGCCGACAGCGCGGCGGTCGAACTTTACTCGTTCATTCACGATACGACGCCACTGCGCATCAATGAAATCGCCGTGCAGGACTCGGGACGTCGATTACGCCTGACGTTCGACAAGCCGCTCGCGAATGATCAGCTGTTCACGCCGCCGCAGTTTTCGCTGCGCACGCTGCCCGACTCCACACCCATGGCGCAGCGTGTAGTCAACGTACGTACGAAGGCACAGCAAATCGCCCTCGATTCGGCGGAACGAGAGCGGCGTGCCGACTCCACCCGCGCTGCGGCGGCGGCACGCGACACCGTTCCACCCGACAGCGCAGCCCTCG
>JBGTOG010000159.1:0-32368 GCA_041742675.1 Gemmatimonadaceae bacterium
ATCTCGGGGGCGCTCACGGCGCGCTGCGGGGGCGCGCTCTGTGCCTTGGCCACGCGCGGGCCGACCAAGAGCAGCGCGAGAGCAATGATGGCACCAGCGGCGTGTCCGGGGCGCGCCGTGCGCAGCAGTACGGTGTGAGGGCGCAAGACTAGCCGTTGGCTTCGGGAGCAAGCTGTGACGAGCGGCGCGAAAATATATGCCCGACCTTGAGCGGGCGCGACCCCGCCTCTCGACGCGGGACGTGGCGCTGTTTTGCAAAGGCGCGGCTGCGACGCGCCGCAGGACGGATCGCACGCGCAACAGCACGTCCCCGCCGGGTAGACCACTCTCGATGACCTGTGTTGGTCGCGCGTCCACCATCCACTGTACCGGCTGCGCATTGAGCGCATTGCACAGCAGCACCGTGGCGGCAATTTGCAGCAAACTGGATCGCGTGATATCTGGTCGGGGAACGCGATGTTCGACGGGCCGCTTGCTGGCTGCGCGGCGGACGTTTCGGACAGGTGTCGGAGACGATGCTATGAGCGAGGCAGCGAAGGCGCAAGACGGAGTCTTCATGGCGGGCAGCTGCGGCTACGGCTGGCTGTCGCAGTCACTCCTTAATCCCATTGCGGAGGTGCAGGCGGGTGGGATCACACCCTCAATGTTAGGCGCGCGCCACGCCGACGTTGCGTCGAAACAGCCCGTCGCGCAACGGAACGGTGACGTTCAGCAACCGAGTCTCGCATATGCTTGGCGCTCCCCGGTCCCGGAGCGCGCATGCCCGAAGCGGCTCCGCGCCTACTGTCTGTACCGGCGCCGCCTGCTCGGCGAGATCGCCCGCGTCGCCGCCCGCACCTGCTCCTCGTCACCGACGGCGGCTTCCGGCCTGATGGGACGTTTGTGTCGTGGCCAGTGCATGACACCGCCGTGTGGGTGCCCGAGGACGATCGCGCGTTCGCGACCCGGCTCGCCCGGTACTGCGCGCGGAATCCCGTCGCGCTGGAGCGGCTGACGTACGACCGGACCGCGAAGCATGTCACGACACGGTATTATGGCTGGTATGCGAATCGCCCCCGCGGCATGCGGGGGAAGGCGCCGGCCGAGGCCACCCGCCGATGGGCGAAAGCCCTACGGCGGCCCTCCTGCAGCAGCTCTTCGAGGTCGACCCGCTCGTGTGCCCGACCTGCCATGGCCCCATTCGGGTCGTCGCGTTCATTGTTGGCATCGTCCCCCCACTGGAACCGCCGGTCGCACGGGCCACGAGGCGCGCGATCGAGTCAGCCGGCACGCCGCCGCCCGTCGTCCGGCGGCGATCGCGCCGTATACTCGACCGACCCCGATCGAAATTCCTATCCCGCATGAAGCGCGCCTCAATATCGTCACACCGTCAAGCGCCCCCCTCAATCATCCGCCCCCAACTCATCCCCAGGCGCATGCACCGTCACCGCACCGACGCCCAGCGCCTCGAGCCCGGGCTTCAACACCTCCGGCGGACCCACCACCACAATCTGCAGCTTCCCCGGATCCAGATGCGTCTTCGCCGCGCGTAACACATCCTCACTCGACACCGCCCTCACGCGCTCGCGATACGTGTCGAAGTAACTCGACGGCAGTTGAAAGATCTCCACATTCGCCAACCCACCCGCGATCGCCGCCGTCGTCTCAAACCGAATCGGAAACACACCGTCCAGGTACGACACCGCCAGCGACAACTCTTCATCACTCACGCGCTCCTCGCGCATGCGTGACACTTCAAACAGCGCCTCGCGAATTGCGTCAGCGCACTTGTCCGTTTGCACGGCACTCGACAACTCAAACGGACTCGCCGCACGCCGCCAGTCAAACGTGCTGTGCGCGCCGTACGTGTACCCGTGCTGCTCACGCAAGTTGAGATTGAGTCGCGACGAGAACAGCCCGCCGAGTATCGCGTTCATCACCACCAGCGGGAAATAATCCGGATGTGAACGCGGCACCGCGACGTGACCCAGCCGCAACTCCGTCTGTTGCGCATCAGACTTCGCCACCAGATGAATACGGCAATCAGCAAAGCGCGCTGACGCATCGGGCGTAGGCACCGGCTCGGCCGTCCCGCTCCAGTCGCCAAGATGCTCCGTCGCCAGTTGCACCGCATGATCCACCGTGCAATCACCCACCACCAGCAGCGCCGTTGCACCCGGCACAAAATGCTCGGCGTGAAAGCGCACGACATCATCGCGCGTGATGGTCGGAATGCTGCGCTCATCACCGCCCGCCAACCGCGCAAAGCGCGACGTGGACGCATACAGCAATCGATTCAAAGCCACATCCGCCAACCCGCGCGGCTCGGCGCGAATCTGCGTGAGATCCGACAACCGCTCTTCGGCGATGCGCTGCATTTCTTCCGCCGGAAACGACGGACGGCGCAACACTTCGGCAAGCACGGCAAAGGCATCACCCGCGCGTTCAGTCAACGCCGTGAGCTGCACAATGCTCGAATCCCAATCCGCGCCGGTATCCAGCACCGTGCCCAGCGACTCCACGCGCTCCGCCAACTCCAGCGCACTCATCGTCGCCGTGCCCTCGGCCAGCGCACGACCAGTCATCACCGCCAGTCCATGCTTGCCCGCCGGATCGCGCGTTGCACCCGCTTCAACGACCGCCAGTACCGTGACCACCGGATGCGCATGCACCGGAGCCACCACCACACGCACACCATTGGGCAGAATGCGCGTTTCAAACTTGGGGAAGTAATACGGACGAACCGCGCCGGGCTCCGGACGCGGTGGTGCAATCGACGCGTCGCCTTCACCCTGCACACTGCGATCAGTGATCGAGCTCACGCTGCTTCCTCGATCTCGGAGTCCGCGTCACTCGCATCTTCGTTCGGTACGTACATCAACGTTGCACGGTTCTCCCGCACCAGATACTCGCGCGCAAACGCCGACACATCGTCCGCCGTCACCGCGCGATAGCGCGCCGGTTGCGCGTTTACCAACGATGGATCGCCAAAGTACGTCGCAAAGCGCGAGAGCTGGTCCGCACGCTCAGCCGCCGACTGCAGACTCGTGACAAAATGCGTTTCCGTGAGTGCCACCGCACGTTGCACTTCTGACGGCGTCACACCGCTCGCCTGCATGAGATCAAGCTCCGCGTGCACCGCGGCTTCGAGTTGCTCCGGCGTGATCTCCGGCAAGGCGGTGACGTCGGCCACAAACAGATCGGCGCCCTTGGCCAGATCAAACGTGAAGCACGATGCCGACGACGCGATGCGCTGCTTGCGCACCAGGGAACGTTCGAAGCGGCTGCCGGTACGCAGTCCCAGAATGGCCGCGCACACGCTCGCGGCGTAGTACGCATCGGTGCCCAGCACCGGCATGCGCGCAGCCACAAACACGCGAGGCAGTGCACAGGCGTCAGGTACCACTTCGCGCAGCGGCTGTCCGTAGGTGAACGGTACCGACATATCCGGCAGCGGCGTACGTCCACTGCCACGCGGAATCGGCCCGAAGTACTGCTCCACCAGCGCGCGCGCGCCGTCGGCCGGAAAATCGCCGGCAATGGTCAATACGGCGTTGTCGGGGGTGTAATAGGTGCGAAAGAACTCGGCGATATCCTCGAGTGAGGCCGCGTCGAGATCATCCATGGACCCAATCAGCGAATGATGAAACGGATGGTCGGGCGGAAAACACAGGGCGGGCAGTCGCTCCCACCAGGTGCCGTAGGGCTGGTTGTCCACACTCCATCGACGTTCGTTTTTCACCACATCACGTTGCGTGTCGAGCTTGGGCTGCGTCATCGCTGGAAGAAGACGCGCCATGCGGTCGGCTTCGAGCCACAGCGCGAGCGCGAGCTGGTTCGACGGCAAGGTTTCGTAGTAGTTGGTGCGGTCAAGCCACGTGGAGCCATTGAGTGTACCACCGGCCCGCTGCACAAACTCGAAGTGTTCGTTGGCACCAACGTTCGCGGAACCCTGAAAGAGCATGTGCTCAAACAGGTGGGCAAAACCGGTGCGCCCCGTGCGTTCGTTGGCCGAACCCACGTGGTACCACAAATTCACGGCCACGATCGGCGCTGTGTGATCCTCAGAGAGCACCACATGGAGGCCGTTCGGGAGGTAATAACTCTCGACGGGGATCTGCATCCCCTAAATTGGACCGCGTGTCACGGGATGAGGAACCCCGTCGCACGCAATTCCCCTGAAGTATTGTTCTGAATTATGGCGCATCGCATGAGAACTTCACCGCTGAGCTCTGTCCGCGTTCTTCTGGCCACGCTTGCGCTGCTTGCGGCGTGCGACAGCGAGCCGCGTGTGGCGACGAGCTTCTCGAGCGACGGACCCAGCACACTCAGCGGCACCGCCAACGCGGTCGTGCCGGTCGTACCCGCCGTGCGCGTTGCGGATCAGCGAGGGCGTGGACTTGGCAACGTCCTCGTGCGATGGGAAGTCTCGCAGGGGAGCGGCACGGTGTTTGAGGATACGTCACGCACCGATGGCACGGGCGTCGCGTCAGCCGGCGGCTGGCGCCTGGGTACCACGGCTGGTCCGCAAATGCTTACAGCTTCGGTCACTGGCCTGTCGCCCGTGGTGTTCATGGCCACCGTGGCGCCCGGTCCACCGGCCGCGATGATCCGCCGAGTGCCAGAGGTGCAAAGCGCGCTGGTCGGGGCGCTCGTTGCTCAGCCACCTTCACTCACCTTGGTGGACGCGTTCTCCAATCCGCTCCCTGATGTGGCAGTACAGTTCAGCATCGCCGCGGGCGGGGGCGAGCTTATTGGTCCATCGATTCGTGTGACCGACGCACACGGTGTGGTATCACTCGACGGTTGGCGCATCGGCACCAGAACGAATGAAGCACAGCTCGTTCGTGCACTCGTTGATCCGATCACCTCACCGCTGCTCTTTCGCGCCGCACCGCAGCCTGATGTCGCGGTGCGCCTTGAAGCAGCATCAGCCACGCAGCAGCTCGGCGTTCCGGGCGTTGGTGTCGTGCAACGTCCATCGGTTCGTGCCCGCGACAAGTACGACAATCCCGCTGGCGGTGTAAGCATCACGTTCGCACCGGCGCCCGGCTCTGGCAGCGTGGTCGGCAGTACACGGGTGACGTCACCAGCTGATGGTATCGCGCGCGTGGGTGACTGGATTCTGAGCGCTGAAGATGAACAGGAGCTGGTCGCAACCTCACCGCAGTTTCCGAGCGACGTGTTCACGTATCGCGCCAACGCCGTTCCCTCGGTCTTCAACATTGAAACCGTGTTTGTGAACGGCGAGCCCTCAGCGCGTAATCGCGCAGCCGTGGAGACGGCAGTCCAGCGGTGGAAGAATGTCATTGCCGGCGAGGTCCCACCCGTGTTGGTGATTGCATCGCCGAATGAATGTGGGCCCGGCGTGCCGGCCATCAACGAACCGATCGCGAACGTTCGCATCTTCATCAACTTCGACAGCATCGACGGACCCGGCGCCATCCTCGGTCGCGCCGGGCCGTGCTATTTCCGCACGGCCAACGGCATACCAGTGGTGGGTTTCGTGGAACTCGACACCGCCGATCTCGCCAAGCTCAATACCGATGGCACACTCGACGATGTGATGGCCCACGAGTTCGGTCATGTACTCGGTCTGCAGTCCTTCACGTGGGGACTGCGCGATCTCGTCGCCAACACGAGTGGGTCCGATCCCTTTTATCAGGGAGCGGCGGGACGCGAGCAGTTCGGCAACATCGGCGGGTCCGCATATTCCGGCACGCCCGTGCCACTCGAAAACACCGGCGGCAGTGGCACTCGCAATTCACATTGGCGCTTTACCGTGCTGCGCCGAGAGCTGATGGTGGGCTTCGCGCAGCCGGGCGGCATGCCGCTGAGTCGGCTAACAGTGGGTTCGCTCTCGGATCTTGGCTACTTCGTCCGCTACGACAACGTGGAAACGTTTGCCCTGCCCAGCTTTGGCACGGCGGCGTTTGGTGCGCTGACCATGCCGACCACAAGTGTTATGCACTACGGTGACGATGCGTGGCCCACTGCGATCTGGTCGATTGATAACGGCGGACGTCGCCGACTGGTGCGCGCCGGTGACTGGCGTGTCACACGTGGGCCGGAGCGGCGGGGCAGCGGTCGGTAGCGGTCGGGGGGCGAGGTAGTGCGTTCGGGAGGGCAGTCTATTGCCTACTCGTCGCTCGGCGACCGCGCCGCATTCACCCAGTACCGCACCACATCCGCTGGCACCGCCAGGGATTCGCGCATCGCATACTCAAACTCGAGCAACGGATTCCGTGAGATCGGACTTGTCCGTGTTGGTGACCCATGCGGCTCAAGTCCGTGCAATCGCGCCAGCAGCGATAGACGCAGCATGTGAAACGGGTCGCTCACCAGTAACACGACGTGCCCGTCCACCTGCCGCAACCGATGCGCCGCGTTGTGCATCGAGGTAAACGTGGTTCGCCCTTCGTCTTCATAAATGATCATGGAGTCGGGAACGCCGCGCTTCACGAGATAGCGTCTCCCCGCACCGGCTTCACTTTGCCGATCGCCATCACCGCGACCTCCGGTGAGCAGCACGTACGGCGCAAGTCCGCGCTCATACAGGCCGAATGCATGGTCCAGTCGCGCCTGCAGCACTGGCGACGGACGTCCGTCATATTGCGCGGCACCGAGCACAACAATCGCATCGGCCATGCGCGATGTGGCCGAGTGGGCTGCATCACGCCGGGACCACCACCATACAAGCGCGATGGTGCTCGCCCAGCCAAGCAGGGCGAGGACAACCAGTTGTGCGCTGAGACGGCGGAGCCGACGGGCCATTGGTCAAAGGTAGTCAGCCTGTGCATTGCGCACGCCAACTAGCGGCCACTGCACCAACCGTCTCTCGGCGTGTTGACGACCTACACCGACCGCGTCTCACCCGGTTCCGGCGCGTCCGCCTCGTACCCACCTTCGCGTAGCGACGCCACAAAAGCGTCCTGCGCCGCCGACTCGCCGTGCACCAGATGCACACGCTGAATCTGGCGCCGCGCCTTGACGCCGCCAGCACGAACCTCGTCGAGCCACGCGCGCAGCTCCGTGCGATCGCCGTGTGCTGAATAACCGTTGAGAATCTCCACCGGTGCAACGCGTGGAATCTCGTCGCCGAAGATGCGAATGGTCGGCTGCTTCTCCACAAGGCGACGCGCCAGTGTATGCTGTGCGGCAAATCCCACGATAAGAATCGTGTTGCGCGGGTCGCTCGCGCCATGGCGCAGATGGTGTAGAATGCGACCGCTCTCCGCCATGCCACTCGCGGCCACGATCACCATGGGACCATTACGCGCATTTAGCTGCTTTGATTCGTCCACACTGCGCGTGAAGCGCACCAGTGGAAACGCCAACGGATCCGCCGTTTCCTGAATCAGCTCTTCCGTGCGATCAAAAATGTTCGCGTGCAGCTTGAACACCGTGGTCGCATCGAGTGCCAGTGGCGAGTCGACAAAGATCGGGATCTCAGGTATCTCCCCGGCGCGCCAGAGCGCGTGCAGATCGTACACCACTTCCTGTGTTCGTCCGAGCGCAAATGCCGGAATCAATACGCGTCCACCGCGCTTGGCTGTCTCACGCACGACGCGCGCCAGATGTTCACGCGCACCAGCCACACTATCATGATCACGATTGCCGTACGTGGACTCGAGCAGCACCGTGTCCGCGCCACCAGCTGGCGGTGAGGGATCGCGAATGATCGGCTGATCATCCCGACCAATGTCTCCGGAGAAGAGCACGCGATGCGTGTGCGAGCCCTCGCTTGCTTCAAGCACGATGCTCGCCGAGCCGAGGATGTGTCCGGCGTCGGTGTACATCGCACGCACACCCGGCAGCACATCGAGCCAGCGGTCGTAGGGCACACCAATCATCTGGTCCACGGCCTGCATGGCATCGGCATACCGATAGAGCGGTGGTGCGTGTGGTCGACCGTGTCTGGCCAGAAAGTCTACATCGCGCTCCTGAATGTGCGCGGAGTCCGCCAGCATTACCGCACAGAGGTCGCGGGTGGCACTCGTGGTCCAGATGCTGCCCGTGTAGCCCTGCGCCACGAGATAGGGCAGGCGTCCGGCATGATCGATGTGCGCGTGCGACAGTAGCACGGCGTCGATCTTGTCGACCGGCAGCGGCAGTTTCTCGTTTTTCTCGCGGCTTTCGGCACGACGACCCTGAAAGAGTCCGCAGTCAAGCAGAATGCGTCGTCCCGCGACATGCAATATGTGGCAGGAGCCGGTGACCTCACGCGCCGCGCCGGAGAACTCGATATGCATGCTCTACCTCGAAAGATTCAGGCGCCACACGGAAAAACTCAGCATCGACGCGAAGCTCACCCACGCCAGATACGGTAGTACCAAACGCCCTGCCAGCGTATTCAGACGCGCGAACTGCAGCTGCAGCGTTGCTACCATCACGAGCAACAGAAACACTTCCAGCGTGGCGAATCCGCGGAGCTCCCAGCCAAAAAAGAGCCACGTCCACAACGCATTCGCAATCAGCTGAAAGAGGTACATGCCAAGCGCGGGCCTGGCGCCCTCCCAGCCGTGCTCCAGCCAGACTCGCCACGCGGCCACACCCATCACGGCGTATAACACCGTCCACACAGGACCGAACACCCACGCCGGAGGCGCCCAGGAGGGCAAGGTCAGTGCGACGTAGCGGTCAGCGGCATCCACCGACGCAAGCGCGCCCAGCGCCGCCGCCACGAACGTGACCGCCAACCACGCGACGAGGCCGCGCCAGCGGGTGGACTGATTCACTGCGACTGCTGTCATGGTGTTCGGGATAGTGAGTGCACCACACGCGAGTAACCTGCGATGAAAGATGTCGATTCGCGCAACACGCCGCATCACACCATCCGCGCAAACGCAGGCGAGGCGCTGCATCGCCTGAGAAATTCAAACACGTCCCGACGACAGCGCATACATTGCGCGCATGACCCCGACGGATCCCACCCGTTCGCGACTCGTCACCCGAGCACTCAACCTGCTGAGTCGACTCGGCGATTGGGGCGCAAGCGCCGCCTACACCATTCGCACGGTCGTTGTGCAGGCGCGCCGTCAGACGCGTCGCGTCACCTTTGGTCCGCGGCGCAGTGCACAGGGTGGATGGGACGACTTCGTGGACTGGCTGGGCACCACCGCCGTCAGCGAGAACGCACTGCTGCTCATCTTTGCCGTGCTCATCGGTATCGGTGCTGCACTCGGCATCGTCGTGCTCTACAAGCTCATTGATGCATCGTACTGGCTCTTCGTGACGCTTCCGGGCCGTGAAGTCGAGGCGTTAAAGAACCCGATTTACCGACCGATCATTACGGCTGCCGGCTTCATGGCCGCGGTTGCGGTCATGCGTCGTTTCGCGCCCGGTGAAGACGGCTATAACGTGCCTGACCTCAAGCGGCGCGTCGCGCAGGACGGCGGCCGCATGAAGATGAAGCCGCTGGCCGCGCGCAGTCTGGCCAGCGCCATTACGCTTGGTGTTGGCGGTTCGGTTGGCAGTGAAGGACCCGCGGCGGTGGTTGGTGGCGGACTGGGATCGCACCTGTCGCGTGTTTTTCGCTTCTCCCGCGATCGTACCCGGTTGCTCGTTAGTGCCGGAACGGCTGCTGGCATCTCAGCGGCCTTCAACGCACCACTGGCCGGTGCCTTCTTTGCGCTGGAGGAACTGCTGGGCGGCCTGCATGTGGCCGCGTTCCCCACCGTTGTGGTGAGCAGCGTGACGGCCGCGGTCGTATCGCAAGCTGTCTTTGGTATTCATCCTGCGTTTCCGATCCCCGCCCTGCATCCATCACGCGGGTGGTTTGAGTTGCTCGCGCTACCGCCGCTGCTCGGCATCGCCTGCGGACTGGTGACGGTGCTGTTTGTGCGCACCTACTTCAGCATCGGCAAGGCGGCGCGCGCATGGAAGGTCAGTCCGATGGCGCGCGCTGCCATTGGCGGTGGCGCTGTTGGTTTGCTTGTGTACCTCTCCGGCGGCCTGCTGCTCGGACCCGGACACATGCTCATTCCGGCCGAGTTGTTTTCCGGCACGGCGTGGTGGATTGTGGGCGGACTGGTGCTGGCCAAGATCGTGGCCACATCGCTGACACTGGGTACCGGCGGCTCCGGCGGACTCTTTGCGCCGGCGATTTATGTGGGTGCCGCGACCGGTAGTGCGCTTGCCGGTGCACTCGCGTGGATGCTGCCTGCGTTGCAGATCACACCCGCTGCGTGGGCGTTCGTGGCCATGGGTGGCGTGGTTGGTGCAGCGACGGGTGCACCCATTACCGCCGTGCTGCTCGTCTTCGAACTCACGGACGACTACGCGCTCATGCCGCCACTGCTGTTGGTGACGGGTCTCGCGATGGTGATCGCGCGCCGCTACGAGAAGGACGATCTCTACAGCGGCTGGCTGCGCCGACGTGGCATCGTCCTCAAGCACGACAGCGAGCGCGACATTCTCGCCAAGCTGCATGTGCGAGATGCGTGCGACATGGCGCCACTGGTAGTACGCGAACACGAAAAGCTTGAGCCGGTGCTTTCTCGCGTCGCGTTTTCGGGTCAGCCCATGTTTCCCGTGGTCGATGAACGGGGACAGTTGGCCGGTATTCTCCCTGTCAGTCTGCTCGCCGTGGCGTCACGCAATCCGGATGCACTGCCAATTCTGATTGTGGCGGACCTGGCCGTTGCCACACCTGCGGTCACGCTCGATACCGCGCTCGACGATGTAATGCGACGCATGGGCGCGCGTGATCTCGCGGCGCTTCCGGTGGTTGAAGTTCCGAGCGGGCGACTGATGGGGCTCATCACGCGCGCACATCTCACGCGCGTGGTGGAGCGTGCCATGTTGCTGGAGCGTCCAGCTTCGGCAGCGCCGCCGTCGGGTGCGCCGCACGAGTCGCCGCTGGAGTTGCCGTCCGGTGTGCGGCACATCGCGGTGCCACCGCGGAGCCCGACGGACGGGCGTTCCGAGTGACGTACGAACTGCAACAGATTAAACCACAGAGGGCGCGGAGAGCGCAGAGAACTGCAGCCGATTGAACCGCTCGGGTCGCAAAGAACTGCAACTGATTGAACCGCAGAGGACACGGAGAGCGCAGAGAACCGCAACAGATGTTGAGCGTGGATTGTTGTGCTGCGCCAATATCGTTTCCGACGTTCAGACGTCGTCGAAGAACCGCCGCGCCGCTTATGCAGTTTCTCTGTGCTCTCTGCGGTAGCCGACCTTACGGAGCATGCACGCGCCGCATGCGACGCACCGTGCCCCAGAGCACGAGCGCGGCGAAGAGTGGAGCACTCACCGTGGTGGCCGTCAGCACGTAGTCCGACCACGACACCATACGCGGCACATACCACGTTATGGCTTGCACAAGGGTGATCAGTGCATCGCCTGTCACTGCCAGCGCCAACGTCGCACCGAGCCACTGTCGCCAACGTCGCAGCAATGTGAGCAGGCACACGATGAGCGCGCTATCGAACAACACCCACGCCCATTGCATCCATGGTGCGGGAAACCAGCGTGCACTGTCCAACATGGCGAGCGTGATCGTCCACGGAATGAGCAGCAGCGTCATCGCCCACAGCACGGGACGTGGTCCACGAAATACGGTACGCAGTGCGAAGCCAATCAGCGACCCGTTGGCAAAGGCAGTGAGCGCATCAGCAAGCGCTCGCCACGCACTCGAATGTGCGGGATAGGCCAGCCAGATGTGCTCCCAATGCGACGGACGCAGCTTCGTCTTGAACGCGGCCAGTCCGCGAAAGTTGAAAAAGGGCGTAGCCCAATCACGCGCCCAGGCCAGCCACGGCGAGACCGCTCCTGAGAGCGGCGCCAGACCAAGCGTTGCCCAACCACAGCCGCGTGCTGCGATCGCGCGCATCCCCGCATCGACCAGCAACTCGCTGGTTCCGTTGGGCGCCGACGCATCGCGCAACAGGTCTTCGAACAGCCAACCCCGCCGAGCGTAGACCGGGGCCATGGAGAGCAGCCCCACAACGCGTGTGTCATGCTCCGCGACGAACAACAGCCGCTCATCGGCATCCAGCAGCGGCTCCACACGCACGAGGAACCCCATTTCCGCCATCGCACGCGAGGCCTGCCAGCGGCGCACATGGGCCTCGAGCGTTTGCCGCAGCACTGCATCGCCATCGACGTCGGAAGCGGTGAGTTGCCGCACCGTGACGCCTTTCGCCTGCGCGCGCCGAATCTGCGCGCGCAGTGTGCGCGACTGTTGCAGCGTCTCCGTCCACGCGGTGGGGTCCCATATCGGTTGCTCGCCAAGCAGCAGACGGGCAAACCGCGGCGATTGCACGAGACGTCCTTCGGTGGCGAAGAACGCGGCGCGTTTACCGGCACGGTGCGCGGCGTCAAGGAATCGTTCCGCCACCGCGTGCACTGCATCATCCGGTGCCAGCGGCTCACCGCCCGCGACCCATGCGCCGCCGGTGTCCACGTAGGCAACAACAGCCGGCGGATCGTACTCACCCTGTGGCGGCGCATCGAGCCACACAGAAAAATCTCGCTCCAGCAGCTGAAACGAGGTCGCGTTGCGTCCGTAGGCTCGCAGCGCGCGTTGCAGCGCGCTACGCGTCGGCGTTGGGAGCCTCACGCGCGAACACTACCGTGATCCGGGACGCGTCCTGCGTCATCAGCGCGGGTGACCAACCAGAACGGCTGCGTTCGTTCAGCAAATCGGTGAGCGCGTCTTCATCTTCACGCACCCGCTTGCCTAATCGCACAATAACGGCCTGATATTCCTTCATGGAGGCCAAAGGTAGCGGCGACGCTCGGTTCGCCGCTAGCGTCAGCGCTCGGTTCACCGCTAGCTTCGGCGCGTCTCCTTTCACGTACTTGCTGTCGCTCGCGCTGCCTGCCGCACCAACGCTCAAACCACTCCGCGCATGTCCGTCGCCGTCACCCACCCCGACCTGCCCACGCTCACTATTGTGGATCACCCGCTGGTGCGGCACAAAATGACGCTGCTGCGTGACCGGGAAACGTCCACGAAAACGTTCAAGGATTTGGTGGACGAGATCGCCATGCTCATGGCCTATGAAGCGACGAGCGATCTGGCGGTTGAACCCGTGTCCGTAGACACGCCGCTGGAATCCACCAGCGGCTGGACGGTATCAGGGAAGAAGCTTGTGCTCGTGCCCATCCTTCGCGCCGGACTCGGCATGGTTGAAGGCATTCTGCGACTGATTCCGTCTGCACGCGTGGGTCACATCGGTCTGTATCGGGATCACGACACGCTCGAACCCGTCGACTACTACTTCAAAGTGCCGGGTGACGCCGAAGCGCGTGACTTTCTGCTGCTCGATCCCATGCTGGCCACCGGTGGCAGTGCGGCGGCAGCGGTGAGTTCACTCAAGCGCGCCGGTGCGCAGCGTATTCGCCTGCTGTGCCTCGTGGCGGCGCCGGAGGGTGTGCGACGACTTGCGGCGGCGCATCCGGATGTGTCGGTGCTGGCAGCGGCGCTTGATCGGGAGCTGAATGAGTCGGGGTACATTCTGCCCGGGCTCGGGGATGCGGGGGATCGGTTGTTTGGGACGCGATGAAAGAACTACCGCGGATTGGGGAGCCGGTGTGACGGTGGGGATCCTCACTGCACCGCCGGGGCTCTATTCATCGTTGCGAAATCAAGTCGGCCGCAAAGCCGGAAAGCCTCGAGGCACTTCATAGCCGCAAAGACGAATCAGGACTGCAACTGCCGGGATGGTCGAGATGGCAGCACTGCGAGCAGTCTGATTCGTCTTTGCGGCTACAGAGTGCCTGTTGGCTTTCCGGCTTTGCGGCCGACTTTATGTCGGAAGACGAACCGAGCACCATCGCGCGTCCTACGTCCGCACGGCCCTTCCCATCATCGAGCAGTTCACCCAAACCACTCTCGAGGTGTGAGCCTCTGCTGCCGCGTCACGTCCAGTACCCACTCCTGCACAGACGGCTCCACAATCTCGAGCGGCACCCGATCAAACCAGGCGCTCGCCAGATCCTCGTCGCCAATGCGCCGCCAAAGCTCGCCGATGAGGTACGTAATCACCGCACGCTCCGATCGCTGCACCCCATCGAACTGCTCCAGCGACTCGGCGAACTGCCACGCCGCGTGCCGCCGGTAGTACCGCTCCGCCTCGTGATCCTGTTCGTCCACACAGCACCACGCCGCCCGCAGATACAAATCGCCCAGGTAGCGCGGTTCGCACCCCTGCCACGATGCGACAAGCGCCGCATGCTCGTACTTGAGCGACCCGCGCGGTCCTTCACGCGCCAGCGATGCTGGCAGCGTAAACCAGACGCGCTCACGCGTTTCCGGAAAAAGTTCGACATCGCTGTCAAAATCGCGATCAACGCCGGCGTATCCGCAGGTCGCACACATGTGCACGAAGTACGGCAACGGCTGCATGCCCGCCGCCCGTTCGTGAAAATCCGTGCGCTTGCCGCCAAACGCGTTGGTCGCGAGAACGGCCTGCGAACGGAACTGCGTCGCGCACACAGGACAGGTGAGGTCGATGAGTTGGAGCGTCGTCATGGCAGTGAGCAGACTGGGAGTCGGCGAAGTGCCGTCCTCACTCCCCCCAGTGTCGGCACGTCATGGCGCGGAGATAACTGTGTGTGCGCGATCACGTGGTGGCGTGCTTGCCTGCAATCGCGTATCGGCGCTATCTTCTCGCGTCGATGATCGTCAACCTGCTCCCGGATTTTCTCGCTGTCCTGCAAGCACCCGATCGAATGGTCGCCTATCGCGACTACTTCGACCGGCATCGTGCGTTGCTCTCGGCGTACTGGGACAACTACGTGCTCGACCCGGCCGGTCCGCACTTCGATGACGTCGTCCGTACCACCGTACTCGCCGATCGCAGTGACCTGCTCGCACTGCTCGCCCGCACCGACGTTCTCGCACTCGTCGAACGCACCGTGGCGCAGGTGCACGACCTGCTCACGATCGACAGCGACGTCGATGTGGTCGTCATGGTTGGTGTCGGTGCCGCCAACGCTGGGGAACTGGTAGTGGACGGACGCGGTGTCGCCTTCGTCTGCCTCGAACACTTCACCGGTGTCGCCAACCCGGAAACGCAGGGACTCGGCCTAGATCCGGAGTTGCTGCCGCTTTGGCTGTCGCATGAGCTGGCCCACGTCGTGCGCTACACATCGCCCGCCAGTCGCAGTGATATGCGGACGCACATCAGCGATGTCGGCGGCTACTACTCGTACTGGGAAACAGGGCGCCAGGCATCGCTGCGCGAACTGCTGGTCAACGAAGGACTCGCCGTGCAGGTCTCGCGCGCGATTTCTCCCGGCCACGCGGCGTGGGAGTATTTCGGCTTCGCGCGTAAACAATACGCACGCATTCGCGAACTCGAGCCGTTGCTCACGCGCGCCATGACCCCCGAGCTTGATCGCGCCGGACTTGGACTGCGGCTGCGTTACCTGTCCGGCGGCATGAGTGATGAAGCGCGCACGTTGGAACGCACCGTGATTCCGGAACGCGCTGGCTATTTTCTCGGCGCGCGTCTCGTTGAGCCGGCCATTGCGGCGCACGGTCTGAACTGGGCCGTGCGTGCATCCGCGAGCGAACTCGCCGCCATCGCCGACGGACAGTACCTGCTACCTGAAAACGCCGCGCAGATGGCGTAGCCTTCAGCAAGGCGGCGCGGACTATCGACCGCGTTCCAGACGGTACAGCGTCACCCGCTCCACTCCATCGTCGTCTCGACTGACCCCAAGCAGAAAATCCGCGCCAATCTGCTTCACTGAGAACCGCGTGGGCAGCGTGATCGCCGCGCTCCATGTGCCGTCACGCGCAAACACGTTCCAGCGTGTCACATCACCCGGCGGCGCCTGTTCATCCCGCGGTCGCGTGCGATTCTCGTACCGGTAGTCGCTCACCCACAGCTCGCCATTCACGCCGGCCAGGATGCGATCAAATGCGGGAAAGGTGCGCCCAAATACTGCGTTGGCGGCAATCGCGTCGAGCCTCGCCTGCGGCATCGCGTCGTGTCCCGGGGTGGGCCCCTGCGTACGCACGCGCTGCTGGTAAGCCGCTCGCGCCTGCGCCGTCACCGGAGTCAACGCCACATCACGCCGAATGGTCATCACGGGCGCACCCGCGCCGCTCACGCACTGAATCTGATAGGTCTCGCCGCGCCCGAAGCACACGCGGTTCCCGGACGCCGCCACACTCAGGGTTGGCGCAAAGACAACGAGGTCCTTGTCCGGCGAATCGGTTGTCCTGGCGTAGTCATACATCGGCACGTCACGCAGCAGCGTCGCCGAGCGTCCGTCGGCCGAGATGCGAAAGAGACCGTGCGTCTCGGTAAAGGTGCCAACGCTCCGCGAGCGATCGGGTGATGGTCCTCCCGAAGCCGTCTCGATTACCGAGCCATCCGCCAGCACGCCCCACGCACCGATAGCCAGATAGGCGCCAAGCACCGGGTGCGCATGATGACGCACCAGCGTGCCATCGAGTCGAAACACCGCCGAACCGCGATACACATCAGCGGCAATCACGCTGTCACCACGCACATACACGCGCCGGATCTGCGAGAACTCGCCGGGACCGCTCCCGCGACGTCCAAAGGAACGCAGGTGTTTTCCGGTCGCATCAAACATGCGCAGCTGTTGCGTCGCGCCGTCGGAGACAATGATCTCGCCGCGCGGTGTCCGTGCCGCACCCAGGATGTCGTCAAATAGCGTCGGCCCCGCTGCGGCACCACCGCCGATCTCCAGCAGCGGCCGTTGCCCAATGCGCCACGTCCCCGCCGGCTGTGCCGCGCGTGCGTGCGACACAATGCGCACCCCCGCACTATCGCGCACCGACATGCCTGCACGCTGCGCCCCCGCAGGCACCGCGCCCACAGTCAACACCGCGAGCGCAAGAATCAGCGCCGTCACCCCACCCCGCATACCCAACCCCCTCAGTCGCATCGTCACGCCGCCCATCCTACTTCCCCACACAAAACTCCGCAAACAAGCGATCCAGCACATCATCAAGCGACACCACCCCAATCAGCTCATCCAGTGCATGAACCGCCGCCCGCACATGCACTGCCGCAACTATCGCCGGCACACCGCTCCCGCCGTCCCACGCCCCCACAAACGCCGCCAGCTCCTCTCTCGCCACGCTCACCGCCACGCGATGCCGCTCCCGCGTCAACCGCGGCATCTCCACATCCACACTCCCATACACCGCCGCAATCCGCTCCCGCACCCGAACCAACACCTCCCCCAACCCCAACCCCGTCTCCGCACTGGTTAAAACACACTCAACGTTTCCCTCCCCCCATTCAACAACCCTCATCTCATCCCCCACCCCCTCTGCGTCCTCCGCGCCCTCTGTGGTTACAGTAGGTTGCCGTTGCCGTTGCCCGTCCCCTCCCCGCCCCACTCCCCAATCCCGCTTCGTCACAACCCGGACAAGCGGCACATCCCCCCCCCGAACCCCACGCACCGCGCGCTCCGTGGCCATCACCTCCGCCACCGTCTCCCCACACACCACCACCACATGCGCACGCGATAACCACTGCGCACTCACCTCAATCCCCATCCGCTCCAGCACATCGTCCGACTCCCGTAGCCCGGCAGTATCCACCAATCGGATCGGCACCCCCGGCGTATCCATCAGCACATCCAGCGCATCGCGCGTCGTGCCTGGAATCTCCGACACAATCGCCCGCGCCTCGCCCAGCAGCGCATTGAACAGCGACGACTTCCCAGCATTGGGCGCGCCCGCCAGCACTACCACCGCGCCCTCACGCACCAGCGGCACCGTCGGCGCTGTGGCCAGCAGTTCGTCCAGCGCAGCAATCACCGCATTCACAGCACGCGTGATGCGTACCGGCTCAATCGGCCCGTCGTCCTCTTCCGGAAAGTCGATGTCATACGCCAGCAGCGCCTCCAGCTGCACGCAGTCGCCGCGCAGGGACAACAGCCGACGTGACAATCCACCATCCAGCTGCCGCAGTGCCACCGCATGCAACGCCTGTGACCGCGCATCAATCAGATCCGCCACGGCCTCCGCTTGCAGCACATCCATCTTGCCGGCCATCACCGCACGACGCGTGAACTCACCAGGCAACGCTTCTCGCGCCCCCGCCGCGATCAGTGCCGCGAGCACCGCAACAGGCGCCACCAGTCCGCCGTGGGTGCTGATCTCCACCACCTCGTCACCCGTGTACGAGTGCGGCGCGGGAAACCACGTTACCAACGCCGTATCGAGCGGCTCACGTGTATGCGGATGCGTCAGCCGTCGCAGCAACGGTCGACGCGCGATCCACTGCGTGGACCGCGTATCACGCCTGTCGGTACCAGAAACGAGCAACGCGGCGGCATCGTCGACGCTGTTCGTCGCAATGTCCGCCGCGCTCTCGATACACGCGGACACCACACGCAATGCATCAGGCCCACTCACACGCACCACTGCAATCGCACCACGCCCCGGCGCTGTTGCCAGCGCCACGATCGTATCCGCGGCGCCTGGCAACATGACTCAACCCAGCCGCTTGGGTTCGTTCCGACCTTTCGTCTGCTTCGTCGGTTTGGCCGCCACCGTAGGTGGCGTTTGCACGCGCGGTGTCTTGATCATCTTCTTGCGCTCCTTCGCGATCAACCACTGCTGCGGCAACGAGGCGATGTTCTGCACCGCGTAGTACAGGTTGAGACCCGAGGCAAAGTTGATGAAGAAGATCAACATGATGCCCGGAATGAGATAGGTCATGAGCCGAGCCTGCGGATTGTCTGGCGTGCTGCGCAAACCAATCCATGACACCAGAAACGCCGTCGCGGCGACAATAATCGGCAGAATGTAGTACGGATCCTTGAGCGAGATGTCCGGCAGCCAGAGAAACGGCACACCGCGAAACTCGATCGTGTTCTGGAACACGAAGAAGAGCGCGAAAAACACCGGCAGCGGAATGAACATCGGCAGGCAGCCCGTGAGCGAACTCAGCGGATTGAGCCCATGGTCCGCGTACACCTTCATGATTTCCTGCTGCGTCTTTGTCGCGTCACCCTTGTACTTGGCCTGCGCGGCCTGAATCTCGGGCTGGAGTTGCTGCATCTGCAGCGACGTGCGCATGGCACGCTGATTGATCGGCCAGAGAATCAGTCGCACCGCGACACCAAAAATCACCAGCACCCAGCCGTATGACAGGCCGCCTTTTTCTTTCATCCACAGCAGCGTCTTGATCACCATCGTGGCAAACGGCTGGATGATCTTCTGCATGAAGCCGCCGTACGGGTTCGACGACTCGAACTCGCGCCCCATCGCGACCATGCGCCTGAACTCCTGCGGGCCGGCGTACACTTCCATCGCCGCGGCACCGCTCCGCAGGTTCACGACAATGTGCCCTTGCGCGCGCGTCGCCTGTTTCGACTCGCGCGTGCCGCCCGTCACGCTCAACTCGGTAAAGCCGGGCTCACCAACCGGCGTAAGCACGCCCAGCAAAAAGTATTTGTTCTTCGCGACCACCCACGTGAACGGCCCCAGCTTGATCTCGCGCTCGCCCGGATCCAGATCACCAAAGTCGATGAGATCGGCGCTGCGCGCTTCCGGCTTGAACGCGTACGACAAATGCGTGCGGTCTTCCACGCTGTCCGCTTCCGACGAACGGAAACTCGGCGGCAGATCCACCAGCAGATAGCCATCGCTGTTCGGCCCCGTGACGGTGGCCGCAATGTTCACGCGGTAGCTGTCGGGCAGAAAGCTGTACGTGATACCAATCGATCGCTGCGCCACCTGCGCTGTATATCGCAGCTGCGTACGCCCTTCCACCTGCGACTCCTCGCGGTTGAACACCGTGCGCGCGAGGTTGACCGTGTCCCCCCCAGGAAACACCATGCGCCAGGCGAGCAGCCGATCGCCAGGTTGCGCGAGCTCGACCGTGCGGTCGGTCTTCTTGCCTCCGCTCTCAAGCGCGCGATACTGCATCATTTCCGCTGACACCAGCGCCGCACCCAGCGATGTCACCCGGTACGTCGCCTGTGGCGTAACCACCGCGGCGGTGTCGATGACGACCATCGGTGCGACCGCACTGTCCGGCGTCGCCATGATGGTCGTGGGCGCCCCAGCCGTGAGCCCGGATGCATCGGTGGCCTGCGCAGGTGCAGCCGACGGCGTCAGATCATCAGAGATCGCGGCAGCGCCCGACATCGCGTTGGCCATGCTGTCTATCATGGCACCACCATCAGCCGTGGCCGGCGGAGTGGTGGGAAACAGAATCGGCGTGACAACCAGTACGACCGCCATCAAAACGACGGCGAGCGCGAGACGACGTGGTTCCATAGAAAGTGCGATCAGCTAATCGAGACTGACCCGCAACGGGGACGCAGACCGTTCGGCCGCGCCCGCACGCCGCGTGTCAGGGCACGGGGTCATATCCACCGGCACGAAACGGATGACACCGTCCGATCCGGCGAATGGCAAGCCAACTGCCACGCAGCGCGCCGTGACGCTCAAGCGCCTCGATGGCATACGCGGAACACGAAGGAAAATAGCGGCACGACCCACCCAAAAGCGGGGAGAGCGCCGCCTGATACAAACGCACACCAAGAATCAGCACAAACTGCGCAGCGCCGGCGAGCCCGCGCCGCGGTGTCACCGGAGGAGTTGGCTCAGCGCGAGCGCACATGCGACCACTCAGCGCTTCGCCGTACGATCTGCGCAGCCAGTTGTTGCATCTCACCGCCCAGCTCGGCGTAGCTGCGCCCGTACGCCAGCGCACTGGCGCGCACCACGACATCGAGCGGGACAGGCAGTGTGTGCAGCACGGGCAGCAACTCCAGTCGCAGCAGTTCGCGCAGACGACGCTTTACGCGATTGCGATCGACGGCGATGTGACGATGACGCGGGACAATAAGACCAACCCGCGAAAGCGCATGAAGGGAAGCCACGACGCGCACCTCAAGACTGCTGGTGCGCACGCGCTTCCCTTCGCGACGTGTCCGCTCAAGCTCCGGTGCGCGCGTAACCTTGTGCGCAGGACGGAGCCGACGGGAATCAGGCGCCGGCGTACTTGGACGGCAACTGGACCGACAGCAGCTTGCGTCCCTTGCGACGGCGGCGGCTCAAGGTCGCGCGACCCCACTTGTCTGCCATGCGAGCGCGAAAGCCGTGCTTGCGGAGACGCTTGGTGTTGCGCGGGCGATACGTGGGCTTGCCCATGGTTCCAGCCTGTCAGAAAAAAGTGCGGAAATGAATGCGAAATAAAAACCGTGTGCGAATCAGCGCGTCAAAACTTGTCGAGCGCCACGACCAAGGCTTCGCGTTTAGGTACAGATCCGTAAGATAGGCAGCAGCTTGGGCTTGGGTCAAGTGATGCAACGTGTCATGTGAAGCGGTCAGCAGACGCGGCGGTCACGCATTTGACTTATCCACATTCATCGGGCTAGCTTCGCTCCCCCACCACCTCACGTCACACGAACCCCGCACGACACGTCATGTCCCTCTCGCCGTCCGAGATCTGGGAGCGCCTGCTCACCCGTGCCCGACAGGTCCTCCCAGAACAGACATTCCGGACATGGCTCGAGCCCGCCGAACCCGTCGCCTTCCAGGATGGGCTGCTCACGGTGGTTGTGCCCGACCAGTTTTCCGCAGACTGGAACGACAGCAAACACACCGAGCTGCTCTCCAGCTACGCCCCGGTCGCCGTCGGACACCCGGTTCGCATCCAGTTTCGCATCTCCGAAGAGCGCGCAAAACGCGCCCAGCTGGATATCTTTGTTCAGCAACCACCTGCTCCGGTCGCGCCACAACCGCAGCATAAGTCTACCATATCAGCGCCACTCAACCCGCGCTACACGTTCGAGCAGTTTGTCATCGGCAAGTCCAACGACGTCGCCGCCGCCGCGTCACAGGCCGCCGCACAGGCCCCCGGCGTCGTCTACAATCCGCTCTTCATCTACGGCGAAACCGGGCTCGGCAAGACGCACCTCATGCAGGCCATCGCCCATGAGCTGCTCCGCCGCACCCCCACACTGCGCCTCGCCTTCGTCGGCACCGAGCAGTTCACCAACGACTTCGTCTCGGCCATCCAGGGCGGCCAGATGCACGATTTCCGCCGCCGCTACCGCGAAATCGACCTGCTGCTCGTGGACGACGTGCAGTTCCTCAAGGGCAAGGAATCCACACAGGAAGAGTTCTTCCACACGTTCAATGCGATCTATGAAGCCGGCCGACAGATCGTGCTCACCTCCGATCGCCCGCCCAAGGAGATCCCCGGCCTCGAGTCGCGACTGGTCTCGCGCTTTGAATGGGGCATGGTCGCGAACGTCGATTCGCCCGACCTTGAGCACCGCATCGCCATCCTGAAAAAGAAGGCCAGTCTCGACCACCTTGAGCTCACCATCCCCGATGAGGTCATTGAGTTCATCGCCGAGCATGTGAAGTCGAGCGTGCGGGAGCTGGAGGGGTCGATTATCAAGCTGTTGGCGTATGCGTCGCTCAAGCACCGGGAGATTTCGGTGGAGCTGGCGCGCGAGGCCCTGCGCGACAAGCTGCGGAGCGCCGCCAATACCTCGGATTTTCCGGACGTTCCCCCCACCAGTATCACGGTGGCCACCATTCAGCAGGTGGTCGCCAGAGAGTGGGGCGTCACGCCCGACGGCCTGCGCTCCAAAACGCGCACCAAGCAGCTCACCGGGCCGCGCCAGGTGGCCATGTATCTGTGTCGCGAGCTGTTGGCGCTGCAGCTCGTGGAGATCGGCAACGCCTTTGGCGGGCGTGATCACTCCACGGTGATTCACTCACTCGATCGTGTGGCCGAAGACATGGCCGCGATGCCCGAGTTTTCGGAACGCGTGACCCGGCTTCGCAGCATGTTGGAAACCTTGCGGACAACTGGAGTGCTGTCCGCATGAGTCCACAGTTGTCCACGTTTTGTTCGCCGACGGTGTGGGCGAGCGGGGACGGAGGTTGTCTTTCCCCATCGAACGCACATGAGCTCCTGTAGCGCAGGACGTTCATCTACCGTAGCTTATGGGCGTTCTCAACAAGTCCACACACTCTACTGCTACTACCTGTTAATTCTTTAATTAAAGAACAACAGTACGCTGACCATTCTTTCAACGTCAGGCATGCGTTTCACCATCTCGCGCGAAAAGCTGCTGGAAGGATTGCAGGCCGTTACCGCTGCCGTCCCCGCAAAGACCACGCTGCCAGTGCTCGCCAACTTGTTGGTGGAGACGACTGACCGCGGCATTCGGTTATCCGCCACCGATCTCGACATCGCCGTGAGCACCGAAGTCTCGGCTGATGTCGAAGCAACGGGAGCGATCACCATACCGGCGCGCAAACTTTCGGAGATTGCGCGCGAGTTGCCGCCGGCGCCGGTCAAGATTGCGACGTCCGGTGAACAGCGTGTGACGCTTGAATGCGGACGTTCGCGTTTCAAGTTGCTCGGGTTGCCGCGCGACGAGTTCCCCACGTTTCCGCAGGTGCGGTTCAACGAATCGTGGCGTGTGAAGTCAGGTGAGTTGCAGCAGCTCATCGCACACACGGCATTTGCGGTGAGCACCGAAGAGTCGCGTCCGATTTTGAACGGTGTGTTGTGGGAGCTGCGTGAAGAACGCATGCGCATGGTGGCCACCAACGGGCATCGTCTGGCGCGTATGGATCTGCCCATCTCCGATACGTCGGCACCATCGAGTGATCTCATCGTACCGCCCAAGGCGCTTGAGCAAGTGCGCCGATTGTTTCCGGCCGAAGAAGAGCTGGAGATTGCGCGCGGTGATAATCACCTCGGCTTCCGTTCGCCGTTCACGGCGGTGTTTACGCGCCTCATCGAAGGCCCGTATCCGAACTACGAGCAGGTGATTCCGAAGGACAACGACAAGCACTGCATTCTCGACAAAGCCGCGCTGGCCGGTGCGCTCAAGCGCATGAGCGTGATTGCATCAGATCAGACGCATCGCATCAAGCTGTCGTTTAATGCGGGCATGTTGAAGTTTGCCGTGACGACGCCGGATCTTGGTGAAGCGGCTGATGAACTCAGCATCAACTACGACGGTGATCCGCTCGAGATCGGATTTAACGCGGCGTATTTGTTGGAGATCTTGCGCTACATGCCAACCGAAGAGATCAAGGTCACGTTCAAGGCGCCGGAGCGCGCGGCCACGATCGAACCGCATGGGTGGGACAGCAATGCGGATTATTTGTGCCTGGTGATGCCGCTGAGGTTGATGGACTGACGGCGCTGCAGCTGACGGCGCGGTCACTGACGGTGCTGCGGTGGTAGACGCACTGATCAAGTGATCCGCAGCGGGATCACGCTTCGCTCAGTGCAGCGGCCATTCTGTCACAGTTGATAGCTTGCTCGCTGGTCCATCATCGTTGAGCAGTTCCGCGCGCAGTCGTACACCCTCGTCGCGCCGCACTTCGGCGAAGCCGATGTTCTGCACGAAATCATAGTGCTCGAGCCATGTCTCGAACTCCGCTGGGGACAGGATCACGGCAGCATCCGGTCGTCCGAACTCAACATGCATGTGGGTTTCGGCGAGACCAGCCAAGGGACTGCCACCAGCATCGTCGCGCTTTGTCCAGCACGCGAACGTGAGCATGCCGGTCTGTACTGATGCGATGCAGAGCACGGGCTTGGCGATGCTCGCAAGGCGGGCCACAAACGTGTCATCAGTGATCGGCACCCGATCGGGCAACCACTGCGTCGGTCCCTTGCACTCCTGTCGGAGCAGCGCCAAGGTTGCCCTCGCGAGCTTCACGTCATCAGCTGCCACCTCCATGATCACTCCTTGTGAAGCCAGCGGCGTCGAACATCTGCATTAATGCAGTTGTCAGGTCGACTCGACGCCGACGCATCCAACAGCGCACCTACGGCCGCTCCGGCCAACCAATCGGTTCAATGCTGCACGACCCCGCCTCACAGCGATAGCGCTTGATCACCGTGTCGCTGGCTGAAGCATCGAAGAAGCCCTGGCGCAGCTGCACCATCTCAAGTTCGAGCGTTTGAGTGTCCTCCCGGAGCACGACCAAAATCTTGTTCGGTCCCTTGCCGCGGGTAATGAGGTACAGCCCTGGCGTGCTCATGGGAAGCGGATAGGCATCATCGTATCCGATACTGTCCGCCGACATGGGACGGCGAGATGCGAGATCGAGGTAGCCACGAGCGGCGGCCTCCTGCGCCAAGGTAGCAAAGACGTCCGGCTCCAGCTGTACATTCAGCTCGACGATGCCTTGCCGGAACACGCGTCCGTTGTTGTAGAAGGGGTCCTCGTACTTGACGATCTCGGCGTCGTCCGGCACCTAGAGCCCGGAGTACTCGCGCGCGAGAGTGAGCGGATCGGGCTCCGGAGCAGGCGTGCCGTTGTCGAAGAGGCAACCTGTCAAGCTGACGGCGAGCAAGGCGGTCAGACTCGGCGCTCGTGGACTCATCATGTGTCCGTTTTCCTGTTGCTGATTGAGCGATGCTCGCTTGAAGCTTTCAGTGGGAGCGCTGCGATGCGTTGATGCTAGGCGCTACATGCAATCTGGTCGAGCACGCCGATCGCGCCTACCGCCGATCAGTCCATCCGATGGGCTCGATACTGCACGACCCCGCCTCGCAGCCATAACGCGTGAGCACCCTGTTGCTGTCTGCCGCGTCAAAGAATGCCATGCTCAACTGTTCAATCAGTAAACTAAGTGTGTTGGTGTCCTCCCGAAGCACAACCAGAATCTTGTTCGGCCCCTTGCCTCGAGTCAGGAGGTAGAATCCTGGCGTGCCCATGGGAAGCGCATATGCATCACCATACGTGACGCTGTCAGCCGGCATGGTGCGGCGTGACGCGAGATCGGCGTAGCCACGATCGACGGCTTGCCGGGCCAGGCTGTCAAAGACCGCCGGCTCCAACTGCACCGTCAGGTCCAAAATACCCTGCATCCGCAGGCGCCCGTTATTGTAGAAGGAGTCCTCGTACTTGAGGATCCGGGCGTCATCCGGCACCCAGAGCCCGGAGTACTCACGAGCGAGCGTGATCGGATCGGGCTCCGGTGCTGGCCTTCCGTTGTCGAAGAGGCAAGCAGTCAGTGTGAGGGCCAGCAGGGCAGGCAGCCACCGAGTCTGTCGACGCCTCATGAGCATGTCCACTTTTCGTGGCCGACTAGTTGAGTACCGAAGCGAACGCGAAAGTTGTTCAAATGAAAAGTTCGATGGACCCATCCAGCTATGCGCACTAATCTCTCGTCGCTTGCGTCCCTTGACCCGACCTGCCCACGGTTCCAATCCCAGCAATCGTGGAACCCAACAGCGAGTCCACTCTGACTGCTGATTGAACCATGTGTGCCGATCGAGTGGGTATACATTGTGTTGCTCCAATCTCGGTCGTGATGGCGATACTCGACGCCACTCATCACAAAAGGCGTGCCCGTGTTCGGGGCAATAGGTGCGACTGCGTTGATGAGGCTCAGAAACTGGGTTGAAGACAGCACAAAGTCTGCACTGTTGCCGGTGACCCAGTGTTGCACCAACTGGAGACACAGATCGTCACCAAGACAGTTCGTTCCGTCCATCTCGTCAACGAACCAGACAGACACTCGGGCAAGCGCTTGCCCGACCACAGCCTGATCATCACAGTCCACGTGGTCGTCACCTGACTGGGCGGTACCGGAAGCTGAGGCGGTGCCGGTACTTTCCAGGGCTTCGAGCAGCTCGAGGTCCGCTTCCCAGCCGGCATCGGCCAGAATCTCACACATCGTTGGCGCGGGCGGTGGAGGCGGAGGGCCCCCGCCACCTCCGGGCGGCCCCTCACCTGGACCGTCCCCATCACCAGGCCCGTCGTCTTCCTCGCCGCAGTAGTACCCGACGCTGCCATCGAGCAGCACATGCAGCGAACACCCGTTGTCACACATGTAGAACACGCTCTGCGGCGTGCCATCGAGCTGCTGCGCGTTGCCCTCGAACGTGCGGGCCTTGGCCGGCGCCTGATCAGCGGTGTTGTCGACCCAAATAGCGTCGCCGCCGGCGATGCACGTCACGCCCATGCACTCGAAGCGATTGTCGTCATGGTAGTACCAGCACGTCATGCCAGGATAAAAGGTGGTCGACATGGCGGCCGGGACCGGGGTCAGTACCGGCCGGACCCGCTGGCCGATCGCGGCTCCCTCACCTGCCAGAAAGTGTGCCTTGACGGCGGCGACGGCGGCGGAATCGCGCGGCACGACGCAATCAATGTGTGCGCTGGGCTGTTTGGCGACCCCGTCCCAGCGCACGAATTGAATGCGCGAGAGCGGCGTATTCTCACTCAGTTGGTCCCCGCGGTCGGGAAGCGTGTGGCGACTGGACGTTCGGGTACGTCGTGTGGGGTTGAGATGCACGGTGCAACTGTTGGCATTGCTCTGCTGCATGGCCATCAACGGCGGGCTGGACATCTCTGGAGCGTTCGGGGCCTTTAGTGCCTCTGCCGGCGCCACGGGGATACTGGTATCACATGCCGCCAGCGCTATGGACAGCAGTGTCGCGGTGAGTATCGATCGTGGCGTGGCGTGGCGTGGCGTGGCGTGGCGTGGCGTGGCGTGGCACTGGCGCTCCGGGCGTAGGAGGGAAACCGCATGCCATCGTGCGGCAGACCGGCGGTATGACAGCAAAGTCCTCGGTCCGCGGACAGCACAACCTGTGACGAAACTGCGGGTCGCGCTATAGGGCAAATGCCCTAGTCCATCTGGGACGAGTCGCACGCCGAGCAGCGACCGAACGCTCCGTCACCGGGTGTTCAGCATTCGCGCAGCCGCTCCGGCAACAACTCCTCCAACGCCAGTCGCGTCTTGATCGGAACGTCATCTTCGTTGAAGTATCCCGACACAATGCCTAACGCTTCAGCAGCTGACGCAATGTTCAGGTGACGAAGCAAATACCGCACGTCTTCAAGATCGTGAAACTCCGCGCCCAGTCGCATTGCCATGCACTTCATCGCGAGCAGGTAATCCGGCTGCGCGACGAACACCTGCAGATGTGAGAGCTCAAGCCAGGGCGCGAAGCTGCCGCGCGTGCTTAACCAACCTTTCACCGCGTCATTCAGCCACGTCGTCAGATGTCTTGTTAAGGAACATCGTAATGGCTAGATTGGACAGATGAAATCGATTCCCGTCTCCGCGGCCAAGAACACGCTCAGCGCGCTGCTCCGAGAGGTACGCGGTGGCGCCACATTTCTGATCACCGACAGAGGCGTTCCCGTGGCGCAACTGGCCCCCCTTGCCGCCACCACAGGGCTTACGCCAGCCGTTATCGATCTTGCGCAGCGGGGTCGCCTGGTGCTGCCCGAACGCTCTCCGGACGCCGCCTGGATGGCGCTTCCGGCAGGCTGCATCAAGCCTGGCACCTCGGCCGTCGCAGCACTCCTGGCTGATCGTGAGGAGTCGCTGTAATGCGCTATTGGGACAGCTCGGCAATCTTGCCGCTGCTGGTTTCTGAGTCCACGTCCCCGGCGTTGCTGGCACAAATCAACGACGATCCGGCGGTTGCCACGTGGTGGGCCACTCGGGTGGAGTGTGTCTCCGCGCTGGCGCGACTCGAGCGCGAAGGACGGATGGCGGCAGCCGAGGTGCGGGTGTCGATAGCGCGACTCGACGCGCTGAGCCGAGAGTGGACGGAGGTGCCGGCACTGCCCGATGTTCGCACGCATGCAATGAGGCTGTTGCGAACGCATGCGCTTCGTGCCGCCGACGCCCTTCAGCTTGCTGCCGCCATCGTCGCAGCAGATGGGGGCAATGCGTCACTTCCGTTTGTCACGCTGGATGTGAGGCTGGCGCAAGCGGCCGAGCGCGAGGGCTTCCCGCTTACGGCACCCTTCGCGCCGTAAACCGCACCCGCTGCACCACCGACTGCTGTCCCTGATCCGGGCGCGCCGAATCATGAACGTCGAGCTGCGTGCTCGACTCCGACGTCAGCTCCACCAGAGCGCCGCTGGTCGCGTCCACCAGCATCTGCTGCGTGGCACTGCCGCGCCCGGTGAGCCCCACGGATCGCCAGCTGGTGGCGAGCTGACCCTCCACCCTCGTCTGCAGTGTGCGGTCGATCTGCGCCCGCGTGAAGGGCCCGGACGGACCGCTCTCAAGCGACTTCACCGTGGCCGTGCCGATCTGCTGCACCGTGACCGGCACACCGCCGCGGCACATGAACACCCGCGTGGTATCGCTCCATGACGCGCCCACCACGAGCACCGGCGGCAGCCGCACGAGCAGTTCACGGGCCAGCGCCAACGCACTCATCTCCGGCTGGTCGCACTCGTTGGCCAGCGCCGGACGCGGCGCAACCCGCGCGGTGAGACCATTGAGCGTGGCGTCAAAGGGCACCGTAAGCGGTGCCACAGGCAGCGACGGCGTGGTGACCACACCTGGAAGCGCTGAACTGCGCGAGCTCTTCACGCGCTCGGAGCTGCTGATCACAAAGCCGTCCACCCGACCGGTGCTGCGCAGATCAAGCGCCGCACTCGATGATCCAGTGCCAATGCGCTCCATCGCAAAACTCACCATGGCCCGCGTGACGATCTCTTCCTGATTGGGCGTTCCCGCGCTGTCGCGTTCAAACCGCGCACTGCTCACCACATCGTAGCGCACCGTGTCATGTCGCGTGGCGATGGTGACGCTCGCGGGCGCAACCGGTACGGGCACGACAACCACCGGCGGGGCCTCGGGGACGGGCTCGGGGGCCGGCGCCGGCCTGCTCGGTGCACACGCTGCAATCAGCGTCAGCAGCGCGAGCACAACAGCCTTTCGCGCCACGCGAGTTGAACAATCCATCACCTGCTCCCAACCCATGGGTGAGTCGCCGGCCTGTAAGCCGGGTTCTGTCAGTGATCAGCAATACACCGCCTCTCACCGGACGATCATTTCTCTCGACGTGCCGTCGCCGACACGTTCCAGCAGCCAACCCGCGGCTCGACGTATTGCTACGCCGCTTTCGAGACGGGCCGTCTCTCGCCGCCTATTCGGCCTTGCTCCGGCTGGGGTTTGCCGTGCCACCCGTGTTGCCACGAGCGCGGTGGGCTCTTACCCCACCCTTTCACCCTTACCTCGACTTGCATCGAGGCGGTTTGCTTTCTGTTGCGCTGTCCGTCACGCGAAGCTCACGCCGCGCGCGCCCAGGCGTTACCTGGCAACCTGCCCTGTGGAGCCCGGACTTTCCTCGGCGCACACGCTTGCACATGCACGACGCGACCGTCCGGCCGACGACCACCCATTGGTCATTCGCAATATACCCAGACCACAAACCGTGCGGTCCGTATTCGGCGCACCGCGCAATCCGAGTGCGGCGCACGATATGGTCGGTAGGCGGCGCACCATACGTCCGTAAGTCGCGCAACATCGAGCCGCATCCGCGTACTGCGTCACCTGAGCACACAACACCGTCACACACCCCACTCGGTGCACGCGTCTGATGTCACGTGCGACACCGAGATTTCACGTGGTGACGACGTCGTGACGTGGCCACATATCGTGCACTGTGCGCCACTCCCACCACGCGCACCGCCAACACCCGTTCAACTGCGGGCGCACTTTCTCAACCTCTACGCCGGGCCGAGTATGTCTGCTGATTTCGAATATCCGCGCCAGCGACAGGTGCGGGATCGCAAACCCGATGCGCTCGCACCGCGCGATCGCTCGGCTGCGCCCGCGCGCACACTACGCAACAACACATCCGACACACCGCCAACACTCTTGCGGCCTGCGTGGAGCCGGGCCGCCGAACCGATTGCCGAGCCGAGAAAACCCACCACGTCGACGTCGGTGGTCACGATGCTCACCCCAACCGAACGCACGCGCGTTGATGCAGCCGGTGACGGCTGCTACACGGCGGTGCATCGCGATTCCCTCGAAGAAGTGCTGCAGGACCTGCGGCAGTGTCGGGCCGACGCGGTGCTCGTGTCCGTGGCGCGCTGTAATGCACACGCGGCGTCGTCCGTCGCGCGCATGGTGCGCGAGTTTCCCGCCGTACCTGCCGTCGCCCTTTGGTGCGACAGTAAACCCGACTCAGCGCACGCGGTGCTCGCACTCGGTCAGTACGGTGTGCAGTCGCTGGTCGATGCACGCGAGCCCGCGGGCTGGCGCACGCTGCGTCAACTGTTCACCACACAGCGTATGGGCAGCATTGAACGTCGGGCGGTCGCACGTGTGCACGACGTGCTCAGTGATGCATCGGAAGATTGTCACCGTTTTCTGGAAGCGTGCTTCACCTCGCCGTCGCGCGTTGGCACGATCCGGCAACTCGCCAAGCGCCTCGGCGTGCGCGCCACCACACTCATGAGTCGCTTCTACCGCGCGGCGTTGCCTGCCCCCAAACGCTATCTCTCCATGGCGCGACTCGTTCGTGCGGCAGCGCTGTTCGAGAATCCGGGGCTCAGCATCACGCAGGTCTCCAATGCGCTGGAGTATTCATCACCGCAAAGTTTCGGACGCCACATTCACACCATGCTGGGCATCAATGCCGTGGCCTTTCGCCGCGAGTTCGATGGCGCACGTATGCTGGATCGCTTCGTGGAGGAACTGCTGGTGCCACATGTGAACACGTGGCGTGCGTTTCACCCACTGATCGTGCTCCCATCGTTTTCGCGCTCAGGCGACGAGCGGATCGGCGTGTCCAGTCGAGGCGATGCGCTGTCGTGAGCGGGTGGTGCGCACGGGCTCGCGTGTCGGACGCTTGCCAACGGGCGCGTCTTCGTCGACATCGTTGGCACTCACCCGTGAAATCGCCTGACGCAACCGCGACGCCGCCTCCGACAACTGCCCGGCGCTGTGCGCGAGCTCCTCAAGCGCACTCCCCTGCGCCATGACCGCGTCGGTCGCGTGTTGGGCATCGCGCACCGCAGACTCCGCACGTTCGTCCACCGTCTGGAAGGCGCTGTCTACGGCCGACGTGGCCTCGGCTTGTGCACGCGCCAGCTGCGCCGCGTCATCGGCGTGTTCGGCAATGCGCGCGATATCGGCCAGCATCGCGTCCAAGGCGCCCCGTGCTTCCTGCGCAATGCCGCCAACACCGCGCACATCCTGCGCCGTGGCATCCATGGACGCGACTGTGGCTGCAATCTCCTCACGTACGGCACGCACGGTAGTGGCGATGGCCTTGGCAGCACGCGCGCTTTCGCCGGCCAGTTTGCGAATCTCTTCGGCAACCACGGCGAAGCCCAGGCCGTGTTCGCCGGCGCGCGACGCTTCAATCGCCGCGTTCAGCGCCAGCAAATTGGTTTGCCGCGCAATGCGCGATACGGTGGTCACGAACTCGCCAACGCGCTCAGAGGCTGGCACCAGCGCACTCACCTGCGCAGCCGCTTGTTGCACGCCATCACCAACGTGCACCAGAGTGTGCGCCGCGCGTTCAATCGCGTTCCGGCTGGCCACGGCCGCGCTGTCCATGGCGCGTGCATCACGCGCTGTTTCATCAGCGCGCGCGACGGCAAGCACTGCCGCTTCACGTGCTTCGCTGCTGGCTCGCGCGCCGTGTGTCACACTGCTGCGCTG
>JBGTOG010000190.1:0-4577 GCA_041742675.1 Gemmatimonadaceae bacterium
GCCAGTGTGCTATCGAGCGCGCCGAGCGCATCCGCGGCCAGCGCGGCGTCACGAAAGCAACTGTGCGTGCCTTCATGACACGCAGGACCGGCCGGTTTCACGCGCGCCAGCACGGAATCGCCGTCGCAATCGGAGGTGAGCGACACGAGTGCCTGCGTATTGCCACTTGTTGCACCCTTGTGCCACGCGCCGCGCGTGCGCGACGTGTAGTGCATCTCGCCGGTGTCGAGTGTGCGCTGCAGTGCCTCGCGGTCGGCGTACGCAACCATGAGCACGGCGCCGGTGAGGTGATCCTGCGTGACCACGGTGACGAGGCCATTGCCCTTCTCGAAGTTCAGACGGTCCAACTCACGCGCGCTGCGCACTGCCAAACCGCCGACTGATTCAGGCTCGGTCATTTGCACGCTCCACGAACTGGTTCACGTTCGGGCACTCGCTCGCTTCGATCAACCCGTGATTGCATGGCACTCATTCTGCACGCACCAACTGCTTGCGCACCGCGTCCGACAGCGCCGCGTTGGTGGCAATCAGATCGCCGCCAAACGCCGTCCTGCGACCAAGCCAGTCCGTAAACACTCCGCCCGCCTCTTCAATGATTGGCTGCAACGCCGCCGCGTCCCACGTGTTCACAATGTCGTCCACCATCACCTCGGCGCGCCCTGTGGCGAGCAGCAGATAGCCGTAACAATCGCCCCACGTGCGCGACACCGCCGCGTGATCGGCGAGTGCGCGAAAGCGATCACCACGAGCCGTGTGCTCGGGAAAACGGCTGTCGGTGGTGAGCACCGTTGCGAGTGACAACTCGCTCACGGTTGACACGTGTGCACGCGTACCGTTCCACCAGCACCCGGCACCCGGCGCCGCGCTGATCACCTCGCGCACTGCAGGAAAACACGCGGCACCGGCCAGCACCTGTTCACCTTCACACACCGCCACGAGCGTTCCCCACAGTGGCACACCGCGTACAAAGGCCTTGGTGCCGTCAATCGGATCAATAATCCACTGACGCGCCGCATCAGGACGCAGCGGCGGAAACTCTTCGCCAAGCACACCATCGTTCGGGAAACGCGACGAGATCCACTCGCGCGCGAACTCCTCCGTCGAGCGGTCCGCAACAGTGACCGGCGAACCGTCTGCCTTGGTATCTACAGAAATGTTCGCACCAAACCACTGCATCGCCGTGGCACCCGCCGCTTCTGACAACTCGGTCACTGCCTGCAGCAGACCGTCTGCCGACACGGCGCTCACGCGGCCACCTCGGTGGGCACGGCACGAATAGGCAGTCCCGCAAGCGCGAGTGCGTGCTTGAGCTCACGCACCGTGGTAAGGCCATCATGCAGAATCCCCGCTACCAGCACCGCATCAGCGTGCGCATCCCGGACCGCCTCCACCAGATGCTCGGCGCGACCGGCACCGCCGCTGGCAATCACCGGCACCGGCACTGCATCGGCCACGGCACGCGTGAACGGAATGTCGTAGCCGGTGCGCGCGCCATCACGATCGATGCTGGTGAGCAGAATCTCGCCCGCACCACGCGCGACACACTCCTGCGCCCACTCGACGGCATCGAGCGGTGTTTCTTCGCGGCCGCCCTTGACCCACACGCGCCACACACCGTTTGCATCACGCTTGCCATCAATACTGGCCACCACGCACTGCGCACCAAAACGATCGGCGGCTTCGGTGAGGACTTCGGGACGCGACACCGCCGCCGAGTTGAGGGAGACCTTGTCGGCACCGGCGCGCAGCGCACGCGCGACATCACCGGCAGTTCGCACGCCACCGCCAATGGTGAGTGGAATGAACAGGCGTTCCGCCGTGCGGCGCGCGACATCGAGCAGCGTAGCGCGTTCTTCGGCGCTGGCTGAGATATCGAGAAAGGTGATTTCGTCGGCGCCTTCGGCCTCGTAGCGCGTGGCGAGCGTCACGGGATCGCCCACATCGCGCAAGCCTTCAAACTGCACGCCTTTTACCACGCGTGAACCTTTCACATCAAGGCACACAATCAACCGTCGTGTGAGCACCGGGTTACTCCGTGATCTCAAGACGCACGGATCCTTTCGTGCTGAAGACGGCGCCGCTCTCCACCAGCGCTTCGCGCAGCGCCATCCCCAGCGCCTTGAACGCAGCTTCCACCACATGATGACGGTCCACACCGCGCAGCACACGCACGTGCAGCGTGGCCTTCGCATTATCCGCCAGCGAGCGCATGAAATGATCGTACATGGTGCTCGGCAGCGGTCCCTTATAGTACGGGCGTCCGCCAAGATCGAGTGCAACATGCACGAGCGCGTCATCCATGGGCACCGTGCGATCGCCGTAGCGCGCACAGGTGGCTGGTGCAAAGGCAGCAATCGCCTGGCCGAGCGCGATGGCGACGTCTTCGATCAGGTGGTGCTTGAGATCACCGGTGGCTTCGAGCGTGATGTCAACGCCGCTGTAGCGTGACAATGCCACCAGCATGTGGTCGAGAAACGGCTCAGTGGTTTGCACATTCGCTGAGCCCGTGCCGTGGGCCAGCGTGAGGCGAATCTGAGTTTCCCTGCTTTCGCGAACGACTGTGGTCATGCGCCGAACTCCTCCATGAGACGACGCGTATCGATCGCGCCCGTATAAAGTGCCATACCAAGAACGGCGCCGAACACACCGCGATGTTCCAGTGCCAGCAAGTCGTCTACTGTAGTCACACCGCCGCTGGCGAACACCGGCCAGGCGGAGGCTTCGGCAACATCTTCCATCAGTGCGAGATCGGTGCCCTGCATTTGGCCTTCGAGATGTACCGCGGTAACGAGCACGCCGGCCAGCGGGAGTGCGCCGAGATCTTCAACGAATGAGATCACGTCGAGCGGGAGCGTTTTTGTCCAGCCACGCGTGACCACTTTGCGTTCGCGCACATCGGCGGCCACGATGAGGCGGCCAGCGAACTGGTGCGCGACTTCATCGAGCCACGCTTCGTCTTCCACGGCGCGTGTGCCGACCACCACCCACGATGCGCCGTCGTTGAGCAGCGCTTCGATGCGATCGGCATCACGCACACCACCGCCCACCTGCACGGGCACGTTGGCGTCGCGGATGATCTCGCGAATGACCTCGCTGTTGTTGCCACGATCCGTGGCCGCATCAAGATCAACGATGTGCAGACGCGCAAAACCTTCACGTACCCATTCGCGCGCGACTTCCGGCGGGTCATCCAGACGAATCGATTCCTGATCGTATTCGCCGCCCACCAGTTGCACACATTTGCCATCGCGCAAATCGACGGCCGGAATCACGATCATGCTGACACTCCCGAGGTCATACGTGCCGCGGCTTCGGCGAGAAACGCACGAACGAATCGCACGCCCGCGGCACTCGATTTTTCCGGATGAAACTGCGTGCCGACGACCGCACCAACGCGGACGGCAGTCGCAAAACGATCACCTTCGTGCGTGGTGTGGGCAATGACGTGTTTGGCCGAGTCACCAGTGGGACGGCAGACAAAACTGTTCGCGTAGTATGCCGTCTCCAGCGCGGACTCCACCAGCAGCGGATCGAGCGGCATAGTGGGCTCGAGCGTATTCCAACCGATCTGCGGAATGCGCTGGGCGCGCAGGCGTGTCACTTCGCCGGTGAGCACGCCAAGTCCCACGCCGGGTCCTTCTTCGCTACTGTCGAACAGCAGTTGCATGCCAAGACAGATGCCGAGGCAGGGTAGCCCGCCGAGCAGTGCCTCGCGCATGGCGGAGCGTCCGTCGCCGATTTTGGCTGCAGCGGGGGAGAACGCACCGACTCCCGGCAGGATGAGTGCATCGGTGTTGAGCACGGCCGCGGCAGCGTCGGTTTCCACGCGCACGGTGGTGAAGTCTGTTTCGAGCGCCTTGACCAGTGAGTGCAGGTTGCCGGCTTCGTAGTCAAAGACGGTGACGCGGAGTGATCGCTGTGCACCCGTCATCATGCGAGCACCTCCGCCCGCGCTCCATCAAATGCTGTGAGGCAACGTTCAAGCAGTGGCCACGGGCCCACGGAGAAACGCAGCGCGTCGCCAACGTGAGGCAGATCAGGAAACGGGCGCACTGCTACGCCTCGTGCGCGCATCGCCTGCCCAACGGCCACACACTGCGGCACTGCAACGCATACAAAATTTGCACCGGATAGCAGTGGTGTAAAGCCGCGCGTGCGCAGCTCATCGGCCAGTCGTTCGCGCAATGCAACAGCAAGCGTGACATGTTCCTGCACCCACGCGGCATCTTCCCGCAGTGCCGCCACCGCTACCTGCTCGGCCAACGCATTCACCTTGTACGGTCCGCGGGATTTTTCCACTTCGTGTACCAGCGAGGGTTGCCCGATCGCGTAGCCAATGCGCAGGCCGGCAAGTCCGAACGCCTTGGACATCGTGCGCACGAGGAGTACGTGGTCAAACTCGCGAACCAGATCAATCGCCGATTCGCCACCAAACTCAATGTACGCTTCATCGATCACGAGTACACCCGCGCAACGCGAGGCCAACTCGCGCAGCACGGCGAGCGGCGTGACCGCACCAGTCGGATTGTTGGGTGAACAGATGTACAGCACCTTGGACGGCGTGGCGAGCAAACCGT
>JBGTOG010000224.1:0-13987 GCA_041742675.1 Gemmatimonadaceae bacterium
CGCGCGGTGCGCGAGAGCAACAGGCCGGCCATCACGATCGCACCGCCGACACCCTGCCAGATCGTCGGTTGTTCGCGCAGCACAAGCCAGGCGACAAGGAGCGCGATCAATGGCTGCAGATTGCCGTACATTGCCGTGCGCGTCGGGCCAAGGACTCGCACCCCACGATAAAACAGCAGATACGCGATCACGAGCGCGCCAATGCCCGCATAGAATATTGCGCCCCATTCACCGAGCGTGATCTGCGTGAACTCGAGTGTGCGAATCGATGGCCAGCCAATGGCGAAAAGCAGCACGGCGCCGCTGAACAGCGTGAGCGACGCCAGATGCAGTGGATGCACCCGTGCCGTGTAGGGCTGCAACATGACCGTGAACAGCGCCCAGACAATGCTGCCGGTCATGATAAACGCCGCGCCAACCAGCGCACGACTGTCGGCTTCCAGCAAACCCGCACTGGCCACCACGCAGATCATGCCGAGCATCTGCAGCGCGATGCCAGCCCAGCCGCGGCCCGGAAGCCGCTCGCGACCAAGCATGCGTGAAAACAGCGCAATCCACGCTGGCCCCGCCGCGATGACGAGCGCGGCGATACCGGCGCGCGTACGCGAGAGCCCGGCAATAAACATGAGCTGATACATGCCGTTGCCGACCACGCCCATGGCCAGCAACGCAAGCGCATCGCGGCGCGATGGAAACCGACGCCATCCGGCGACGCTGAAGGCAACGACCGCCAGCACGACCGATGCCAGGGCCACGCGAATGCCATTGAACGCCATCGGAGGCAGCGTGGCAATGCCGGTTTTCACTACCGTGAAATTGACGCCCCAGATCATGGCCATCAGGATCAGGCCGAGGTCCGTCATGCCAAAGGCGGGAGCCGAGCGAGCCGCGCCGTTGGCAGGCGCATTCGCTCGACTCGGAACGGGCTTCAGCTCGGGGGTCACAGACGCAGACATCCTCAAAACTAGTGTCCCGTTCGTCGGATGTGGGATGCAGTTGACGCGATAACCGTGTAGGTTCCCGCCATGCATGTATCCTTCGCTCTCTTCGCCGACGCAGCCAACCTCTCGCAGGAAGGGAAGCTGAACATTCTCGGCGTGTTCGACGCCGTTCACGTAGCCGCATTTCCCTCGGTCCATCCGCGGGCCACGCTGGTCGTACGGCTCAAGGGCACACCAGCCGACAGCGGCGTGCACACCATGGGGCTGCGATGGCTCAATCCCAGTGGCGACGAACTCTGGTCATCACAGGCCGAGATCACGGTCGGCGCGCCACCGGGCACCGTGGGTGAGCTTGATATGCCCGTGATCGCCGCGGTTGATCTGCCGCTCGATGCCGCAGGCGATTTTTCGATGGTGGTGGAACTCGATGGCGAACAACACGCCGATGTCGTCCTGCACGTACGCGGCGGTGCACCACAAGCACGACCCATGGGCGGCATGGTCAGCTAGCAAATATCTCGCCCCATCCCCAATGCAGTTCTGATTCGTCTTTACGGCTACAAAGTGCCTCGAGGCTTTCCGGCTTTTGGGCGGCACAATTTTCGCAAGCGTGAACTGGGTTGGTACGGTTGCCCGGAAGATCTCAACCAGCATTTGTGCTCTGTTCCTGCGTACGAAATAAAGTAGGCCGAAAAGCCAGAAAGCCCCAAGGCACTTCGTAGCCGCAAAGACGAATATGAACTACTCGTTGGCGGCCACGCGTTGGGCGCGGACGAACTGGGACACCAGCTTCCGCAGGTATTCATCCGGCGACTCGAGCTGCTCAACGGTCACGCCGCCGCGCCCGACCGCGCTGTGCACAAAACGCGTCTCGCCCAGCGCCATCGCAACGTGCGTGATGCGTTGATCCTCGCGATCGGAAAAGAACAACAGATCGCCAGCCACCACCGCATCACGCTGTAGTGCTCCACTCTGCACCGTCTCGCCGACACCCGCCTGTTGCCACGCATCACGCGGCAGCCGGATCCCGTGCATCCCGGCAATCGCCTGCACAAATCCTGAGCAGTCCACACCCCACGGGGTGATGCCGCCCCAGAGATAGCTCGCACCAACGAAGTGCCTGGCCGCACTGCGTGCAAGTGCGTTTGCGTTGGCAGGAAACGCACGCCGACGGTCGTCTTCGTCATACGCGTTTCCCTCGAGTACCATGCTATCCGGCGCGACGCGTGCGCCATATGGCATCGCTCGTACCAATCCGTCAGCGCGTTTCACGATTGCACCGGTAGTCACCGGCCAGTCGGCTTCATCACCGCTCGCTGGTTCAAGATATCCGCGGTGCATCCAGCCTTCGTACGCATCGTCACCGCGCACGCGCCACCACTCCTGCGCGCGCTCAAGCAGCGTGACACAGTGACCAGCTGTCTGCTGCGAAACGACCGTGGCACTGATGCGAGCCTCACCCAGCATGGGAGCGACGGCCGCGCGTACGCGCACCACATCGCCAACTGAGAATGGCGGAGTGCTCAGCGGCATCATGCACTCGCTCCAGGCAGAGAACCGTCCGCCAACCCCGGGAAACCATCACGCCCGCGCGCGCAACGCACAGCGCGCTCAATCGCCTCTTCCAGCGCACTGATCGCCAGTGCTTCGAGTACGGGCAATGAAGGCGCGGGACCGTCGTTCGGGTTGTGCAACGGTGCAATCGCAAACACCACATCACCGTCAAACATGGTGGCACTCGGTGTCACACGTTTGTGCAGTGCTGCCGTCGCGGCCGTCGCGAGTTGCTGCAGCTCCCCTTTGCGCAACGCAGCATTCACGGCCACGCATGCGATGGTGGTGTGCTCGCGCGTGGCTGTGGGAAACCGCGCCGACACATGGCCAGCCCGCAGTTGCGACGCGACATCGAGGAACGTGCCATTGCTATCACGTGCACCAGCAATCACCTGCCCGTGTGCATCACGCACATCACCGAACGCATTGACGACCGCGATCGCAGCGGCCATTGCGTGCTGCGCATGCGCTGCGCCAAGACCAATGCCGCCTTTCATGGCATGCTGCAGTCCCGCACCCTTCCCCACCAGCGCACCAGTTCCGGCGCCAACCGAGCCTTCGGCGATGTTGATGTGAGAAGCATTCGCACACGCGCTGTACGCCATGTCTGCATTCGGGCGGGCGTGGAAGTCTCCAAGCGGTGCAAGATCAAAGATGCTGGCGGCAGGAACGATCGGCACCACACCACTCGCCACCGGAAAGCCGCGGCCGTGCTCCTCCATCCAGCGCATCACGCCCGCTGCAGCATCAAGACCGTACGCAGAGCCGCCGGTCAGCAGGATGGCATCCGTGCGATTCACGAGATGCTCCGGAGCACAGGTCGCCAGCTCGCGGGTGGCACTGGCTCGCCCAAGCAGCGCGGCGCTGCAAACAAACGGTTCATCGATGCCACGAATGACCGTGCAGCCGGTGCCGCCGACTTCGTTGGTGGCGTGACCGATGGCCAGGCTCAGCGAGGACCAGATGGTGGAACGCAGCGTCATGGCGAATAGCTGGGGAGACAACGATCGCGTCGACGTCGCGACCATGCATCACCATACATTCGCGGTAGGCGCTGCCGGATGCCAGTAGGCGATCTCAGGCCGCGCCGAGCTGCTCCTCGCCCACGTTGCGCATGATGCCCAGCGCGCCAACAATCGCGCCGTCTTCAAATACCGGTGCCGAAATCAGCGAACCAATGCTGATTCGCCCATTGGTCGATGGATATCGCAGGTCGACCTGCAAACGCTCACCCGCCAGCGTGCGGCGAATCATGTCCTCACCGAGCGACCGATCTCGCGGATCGAGGATTCCCGTGCACCGCTTGCCGAGCAGGTGCGCACGCGGCACACCACTCGCTTCCTCCAATGACCGATTCACCGATGTGAAGCGACCGTGACCGTCAATGGTGAAGATTGCGTCCGTCGCCTCTTCTACGAGTCGGGTGTAGCGCGCCTCCGACTGTTGGAGCGCGGAGACGCCAAGGCGTTCTGTTGTGATGTCCCGCAAACAGGCGACGGTCCCGATGATTGAACCCACCTCACTCAGCGGCGCGGTACTCACTTCCACGCGTCGACGCGATCCGTCCGCGCGGGCAATCAAGCACTCGTAGCGCTGCGGTTCGCCGTGCAGCGCGAGCGTCTCGTAGCGAATCACCTCGGCTTCCGACTCAGGCGCAATGAGCTCCCGCACCGGCACACCAACGAGCGAGCCAGTACGGTCGAGCAGCGCGTGCGCCGCCGGATTGGCGAAGGCCACTCGGCGATCCGTATCCGTGATCACAATCGCATCGAGTGCCGTTTCCACCACACGCTGATAGCGTTCGGCGAGGCGACGCGCTTCGGTGATGTCATCGACCGTCACCATCGTTCCGCCATCGGGATGCGGTCCGGCAGTAATCGTGAACATCAGACCCCGGCGCGCGTTGCGCAGTTCGCCGCGCGCCACGACGCCTTCGCGGCTGGACCGCGCGATAACATCGTCTTCTGCAGATATGACCGTGTCGTTGAGCAGCGTGCGCTGAAAATCCTGACCCAGCACCTCGGCCGGCTCGTCGTGACCGAACAGTTCGACCATATGACGATTGCAGCGAATGATCCGGCGGCTTTCGTCCAGCACCGCGAGTCCCGTGGCCACAGAGTCAAAGGCCACCTTCCACTCGCGCGTGGCACGTTCGACTTCATCAAACAGCCGTGCGTTCACAATGGCTACCGACACCTGATCGCCAAGCCGCTGCAGAATGCGCACATCGTCTTCGGTGAATGGCGCCACGCGATTGATGACGGCGATCGCGCCAATAATGCCGCGCGCCGTGGCCAGCGGTGCAATCACTGTATTGCGAATCGGGGCGATGCGCTGCAGCGGAGAGTATGCGCCGTCTTCCGACGAAAGCTCGTTCGACAATGCGTAGCCGCCGGTCTGCGTCACGCGCCCCAGCAATGAACCCTCGAGCGGCACGTGCACTCCGGCAAGCAAATCCGCAGCACCAGTGCCAGCCACAATGTGCAACCAATCATCCTGGCGCAGCGCAATGCACGCGCCTTGCGCCTGAAGCAGCGCCACCGCATGCCGAAGAATGAGGTGCATCACTTCACCAGGACGCAGCGATTCGCCGACGGCGCGCGCGACATCCGCGAGCGCTTCTGTCTGCCGACGTTCGCGTTCGCTCTCGCCATAGCGGCGGGCGTTGGCCAGTGCCATCGCCGCCTGCGACGCCATGATGGTGATGACCTCTTCGTCTTCAGCGGTGAAGCGTCCCGTTGTGCTCGCGTGCACGGCCAGTACACCGAGCAAGCGGATGCCGGTCATCACGGGAACCGCCAGCACCGAGCCTGGCGGTCCGAACTCACTAACGCTCTCGCCCATGACATCGAGGGCAGCCAGCGGCGACCATGGTACATGAGACGCGCGATCAGACTTACCCTGTGTTGACTGCGAACGCACCGCGCGTCCATTGCGCGCCACGTCGGCAATCACGCCATCGCCAAGCGCACGCACATCGCTCTTTGCCCGCTCCGTGCCATTGGCCAGCCGCACGAGCGTGCGATACGTGCCATTTGCGAGATCGGGTTCGAACACTGCGACGCCGTCCGGGTTGGTCGCGCGGGCAACCTGGCGTGCCAGCTCACGCACAATTTCGGCTTCGTCGAGCGAGCGTGAAAGCGCGGCGCCGGCCTCCTGCAACCGCTGCAATCGCTCGGCACGTCGCTGGGCAAGCAACTGCAGCGCGTCGTAGGAGAGCCGTGCACCCAGATGACGAAGCAGGGAATACACATCGTTGGCGCGATGCAGATCAGGACGTACATCGTGCTGCGCGTTGGCCAGCATGACGGTGCCCAGCGTCTCACCATCGGATCCCTTCAGCAGCGCTACGAGCAAATCTTGCGACAGCCATTGGTCAGCCCGGTAACGAACGCTCGGCGTATTCGCCCAAAACTCGCGCGCCACCCATTCGTCTTCTCCGGGCAGCCGGAACCACTCACCATCGCAATACGCGGCGAGCAACGGCAGCCGCTGTCTCCAGATCACGCCGGGCAGCGCCTGCATGGCATCGGGCGCGGTGGTCGGATCGGTATCACCGGCAACCGCGATGGTAATCGGCGCCATGGCAGCGTCACGCAACACGAGCATCACGCGTCCAAAGCCCCAGCGGTGCAGCGCGTCCGCCGCTGCGCGCAGGCGCGCTGCTGACGTCGCAGCGCGATCGACTGCGTCAAAGGCAGTTGAAAGGCCGTGATCGGCGACTTCGACGGTGGGGAAGATCGTATCTGGCATGTCCTCGTACGACGATCAAGCGGTTCGTCCCGAAACGAACCCAGCCCAGACAGCGTACGGGGCGTCCGGCGATCCGCGTGAGCGGTCTAGCCGTACGCTACCAGGCCCAGCTACGAAAGAAGTCGAGGCCGATTTGCGGGGGCGTCTGCTGGAACGTTCGCGACGCTCCCGGGCGCCCGCAGGTGGACGCCGAACTGCCGGGTTCGATGCCCAGCGCCGCGGAGAATCGGCTATCGAACTGGCGTTCGAGTTTGACGCCAAGTCCCTGCGCGAACAAGGAGAGCGGATCGGCGTTGCCGTTGGTTTGCGGCGCGAGTCCGCACAGCCCGGTGGTGATGCTCAGGAATGTGCGTTCTCCCACCTGCCCGCCCACCCCAACGCGTGTTGCGGCCAGAATGCCAAGCCCGCTCTGTCGCAGGTTGCTGGCCTCACCCGGATTGAGGGCGGTGGGTTCGACCTGTACCAGGTCGAAGCGTCCACCGGCCAGCCGACTGGACAGATAGCTGCTGGCAAGACGCAGGGCGAGTGTCGCGCCCTGGTCGGCGTAGGGCGTTCCAAAGAGTGCGTAGGCTGGTTCCCCGGTGACGAGGTAGCTCAGCATATCACTCTCCGGCAGCGGCGGATTGTCGGCGCTGCTCAGCGTGAGCGTGGGTTGATTCAGACTGCCACCCATATTCACGCGAATGCGTACGTCCTGCCGATTGGAGTTCGGACGCTGCTGTCGCACCACATGCAGTGCCGAGATGTCGAGTGCCGGATCAAGATCCGGATCACCGAAGAATCGAATGGTACCGCGCTCCACATCAAACGTGGGGCGCGCCAATCCGAGATTGAGCTGGTAGGTGCCACGTTGCACCGTGAGTGAGTCCGCGAGTGCAAGACGCGCTTGTCCGTCGCGCGGATCAAGGGCGCGCGTGAGTCGCAGTCCGCCGCCCAGCTTGATGTTCGCTTCCGGTGACCGCAGCCACACATCGTCACCGATATCGAGCCGTACGTTGTCGAGTGACAGCCCCTGTACCAGCGCATCGGGCGCCGTGGCAAGCAGTGCATCGACGCGCACGCTACTGGTATCAACAAGCGCGAGTTCCTCGTCGAGATCGAGCCCTCGCCGTTGACTGAGCGAGTTGAGGAATACGCGTCCTTCGTCAATGCGTACCGCACCCTGCAGCAGCGCACTATTGCGCGGACCGCGCAGCGTAACAGGTCGCACTGTGGACAACGCGAGCGTTGCGGAACGCGGGCGGTCAATCGCGAGAAAGGAGTTGGCCACCAGTCGCAGATCAAACTCCGGTGTGTCCAGCGATTCGATCGTGATCGTCCCGGTGAGCGACATGGTATCAGCACGCGAGTCACCGCTCTGCGCGAACAGTCGGCGAATGGCAATGGTATCACCCACCAGGCGAATGTCGGCGGCGAGCGTCTCCAGTCGTATATCGAGCGGCGCGATGGTAAGCGCACCTCGGGCGATCGAGAGATTCCCGGTGAGTCGTGGGCGTTCCCACGAACCAGTGAGCGCGATGTCCGTATCGAGCCGTCCAACCCCTCGCTGCAGTGTGGGGAAAATCGATTCGATTAACGACAGATCCACCGCCTCACTCGTCACGCGACCAGACAACGGTTCGTCAAGCAGACGGCGACGCCCGCCCACCAATGCGAGATCCACCGGCAGTGACGCCGACGCGGTGAGTGCGGCGCGATTGTCCGTGCGCAATGCGAGGTCTGCTCCAATGCGCCGCTCCGCGTAGCGCGCGCTGACGTCGAGTTGACCAAGCTGCACACCGCCGAACTGTGCGTTACGAACGGCCACCGTGCCGGAAAACTCCGGACGCTCACGCGAACCCGCCAGGCGCAATTCGCTGCCTATCGTGCCGTTCCATTCGACACCCGGGCGTAGCAGGGCGCCCACATCCGCCAGCGGTACTTGCTCCGCGAACAAATGACCGGACACGACACCGTCAGGCGCAAAGCTACCGCGCATGGCGATCGATCCACGTTCCGAATGGCGCCAGAGCAACGAATCGATGCGGCCCGTGCCATCCGGACCGAGCATCATCTGCACGGGCCAGGCGAGCGAAAAACCGCGGTCAGGTTGCCGCAGTGCTGCGCGCACGGTGCGCATTACACCACCATTGCCTCCATTGCTGATCGCGGTCCGCACATCGAACTGCGTCACCTCCACCTGCACGGAGTCGGCTGCGCGTATCGCGCCACCAGCCAACGTGATGGTTGCAGCCGATGGGGTTTGCATGGACACCGCGAACTGCGCTGGCAAGCCATCGGCGACGGTGGCATCGGCGACCATTGTCTCGACGGCGATTCCCGCGACCTGCGCCGAGTCCACGAGCATTCGCACCGTGCCGCGCGACCGCCCGAGCAGATCGTCGAGCGTGGCCGTCAGTCCAACACGAGCCGCCGCTGTCGTACCCACCCGAAGCTCACGCGCGTCTGCGTCCAGTTGTGTGTAGACGCCCAGCGTGTCAAACGAATCGAGTGAAGACGCAAGCGCGGCACGCATGGTGAACGAACCCGCGACGGGCAATACCGGAATCGAATCGCCCGCGAGTGAATCGCTCGTAGCGAAGAACTCCGACATCCGGAGCAGTTCGCGCAATCCCCCGAGCGAATCGGCATCTACGCGCAGTCGAACGGTGTCTCGACTCGCCGCCGTCAGTCCCACGGCGCCACTGCCAACGGCGCGAAACGCAGCGCTTTCAATCGCGAGCGAATCCACGTGCATGCGGTCGTCAGCAAAGCGCACACTGAACAGACCGCTGTACACCGGGATCTCGCCAACACGCGACGAACGTTCCGCCAGCTCCGCACGCGCGGAGCCGGCGAGTGTCGCCAGTGACTCACCGCTGACGTCAAGATCGGCGGACATACCAATGAACGTGGATGGCAGCGCAGCGTCGCCGAGCAGCGCACGCAGGTCGGCACCGGCGATGCGCGCCAGTCCGGTCACACGAAAGTCCGGCTCGAATGCATCCATCGTGCCGGTGAACGCGATTTCGCCGCCGGCACCAGCGAGCGCCGTCGCGAGGGAAAAATCTTCCACGGTGCCCTTCGCACGAATCGGACCCACCGCCAGACCGCGCAGCGGCAGACCGGGATACGAGCGCGACATGGTGGTGTACGACAGTGGCGCCGCCGTCATGTCGACATCAAAGGCGGTCCCGTTATCAAGCAGGGTGATGCGCCCTGCACCCGACACACGCGTGGTGTCACCTTCTCCGTCGTAGTGCTTGAGCTGCGCATTCGAAAAACGCACGTCGGTCCACACCGAATCCAGCACCATCGTGCCCGAGACAAATCCCACCAGATCCGGGAAGAGCGGATTGACAAAACGCGGTGTGCGCAAGTCGAGCTGTTCGAGTGTCAGATCCGCGCTGCGAAACACAGCGAACGCCGGCTCGTACACATCAAGCTCCCCACGCACGGTGCCGCGTGTGATGGCGCCGGGCACATGCTCATCAGCATAGGCGAGCCGGGATGGATCCAGCTGAAAGCGATCCACGCGACCGCCGCGGGCGTTCACCCGTCCGGTGATCGCGCCGCGCCAGTCGTAAGGGAACGGCTCAGCGTTCATCCACCGCATGAGATCCGTGTGCATCGGATCCAGATCGAGCGCCACATCCGTGATGCGCAGCAGCGTGTCGCCGACACCGAACGTCATGTTGCCGCGCAACCGCGAGTTCAGCGACCGCGCATCCATGTTGGTGATGATGTATTCGATCACGCGCACGTTGTTCGGATCGTTCCTGATGTGCAGTTCGGTGCTGCCACCACCAACCTGCGGCAGCACGGGAGCGATCCATGCGATGTCACTGAAGGCGACCGAATCGCCACGCAGCTTCAGATCCCATCGCATCGGCAGTCCGCCTCCCCACACCATCTTGCCGGCGATCGTGCCACCCGAGTTGGGTAGATAGAGCACACCATCGTCAACCCAGAGCGAATCTCTCACCAGACGCACCGAAGCGGAGATGTTCCGAAACCAGAACGGCGGATCAGTGGCCACCGCGTCAAGCTTGCGTACGGCCAGTCGCAGGCCCGCACTATCCGGATGCGCGATGCGCGAGGGGCCGAGTGCCACGTATCCGCGGGAGAAGCGGCGCGTCTTCGTGAGCTCGCCATCCATGCGGCGGATTTCGAGATCACGCCGCGCCATGTTGAATGCGATCGCACTATCGCGTCGGGTACCGCGCAACGAGTCCACCGGTTTCCACGGCTCGACTTGCGCGAGCGTTCCTTCGAAGATTTCAAGACTGTCGATGCGAATCCAGTCGCCCAGTCCGCGTTCACGTCCGCCTTCTGTCGGCTGCTGTCCCGGTTTGCGTAGCGCACGCATCCAGTTCCAGTCATCATTGCCGTAGTCAATCATGGTGACCACTGGCCGATCAATGCGCATGTACCGCACCACCACGCGTCGATCGAGCAGATCGCGCATGTCATACGCCGCAACCAGCGGGCCGGTTTGCAGAAACGGCGTGCCATCGGCCGAACGAATGTCGATGGAATCGATCGTGATGTTGGTAAAGAGATTGCCGCCAATACGACCCACGTAGATCGAACCCGGGACCGTGGCACGGATCAGCGGCAGCGCGGTGGATCGTAGCGTGTCGCGTCCGCGCTGTGTTTGTGTCATCAGCGCCAGTGCAGCCACGGCGAGCAACAGCACACCCAGCAGCAGGCCAGCCGCAGTGAAGACAAGTGTGCGTGGGCGCGCCATATCAGAACGCCTGTCCGATCCAGATGCTCGGATTCAGTCGTCCGAGAATTCCGGGGCGCTGCGCGGGACGAAACGTGGTCGGACACGGACCACTGGCCTGCAGCGGCGGCGCACCAACGCCAGCCGATGTCACCGGCAACGTATTGCCCGGACTCACGCAGTAGAGTGGCGCGACACCGTCCTGCAGCGGCGCGTTGAAATACGCTGCGCCTGCCGGCAGTCGATACGCGTTGTAACCGAGATCAATGCGAATCGCTCCGAACGGCGAAGCAATGCGCACACCCAGTCCCGGAGTCCACTTCGTACCCGGCGCATTCTCCCCGAGCTGCTGCACACCGATCACATCACCACGATTCCACAAGCGCCCGACATCGGCAAACGCCGCCCACGACAGCAGGCCGCGCAGCACGGGACTCGGTACTTGCACTTCCAGGTTGCCGACGAGCAAGGTGTTGCCGCCCACCGGTACAACGCGCTCTTCGAACGTGGTGGAGTCGGCGCGATAGAACACCGACTCTCCGTCGCTGAACGCACTGTACTCCGGCACGATGTACACGGCGGGCCCCAGTTCATTCTGACGGAAACCGCGTACCGTCGTCGGTCCACCCGCGTACAGTCGCTCCTGCGGTGGAATGAATCCACCGACGGATGGCCGAGTTCCGCCACCGAACACCAGGCCGCCTCGCACGTGCGCCAGCAGAATCGCGCCGCCACCGAGCGAGGTATACCAGGTAGCGTCTGAGACAAATCGATTGAACTGCTGCGACTGATCAGAACCAACGAGCGTGCTGGCATGGCGCGCATCAAAGCGCAGCGTGTATCCAGCCGATGGGCGGAGTGGATTGTTCACGGCATCACGCGTGACCGTGTATCCGACTGCGGCCAGTCGCGTGTTGCGCTGCAGAAACGCTCGCGATTCAGCATCGCACGAGTTGAACACGGCGCAAAAGAACGCTGGCTCCGCTTCCGTGCGTCCCAACTCCATCTGATAGCTCACCGTGCTCGGCACGCGCGATTGCAGCGGGTTGGTAATCGACAGCGCACCACCAATGGGCGTGCGACGCAGGAACGCGCGATACTCACTCAGCGTCGAACTGTACAGCGAGATCGTGGGCACGCGGGATCGACGCCCAGTGGCCGGCTGACGCAACGTCAGTCCCGTGTAGTAGTTCAGTGTACGGCTGTACGGATCCTGACGCGCCTGCTGCTGACAGAACTGCTCGGCGCCATCAAGCGGTGCTCCCAATCCGACTTTGGACACCCGACCCGTAATTTCCAGCCGCGGTGCCCACGACGTGAAGTCGCGATCGGTATACGCACCCTGCATGCGCACACAATCAAGCGTCGCCCAGCCAATGCCACCTTGCGCAGAGTACCGGTCACCTTCGACCAGACGCACAGTCACATCCACCACACTGTCACCAACACTCGGCTCGCGATCGAGCTGCAAATCCACACGACGGAATGCATCGAGCTGATAGAGCGAACGCTGCGCGGCAACGAGTGCACGCGCGCTGTACCAGTCACCGGTACTCACATTCATGGCGCGGCGCACCGTGGCCTCAGTGACCTGCGTGGGTCCGGTGGCCGAGTCAACGAGCACCGTCACCGTTCCGAAGCGTGCGCGCGTTCCGGGTACCGCCGTCACTTCCACTTCGGCAGCTCGCTCGCGTTCATCCGTTGTGTAGGCGAGTAGTGCTTCCGCACCGGCCCACCCACTGTTGCGCAGGTCGCGCACCAACGTGTCGCGGCCCGCTTCGAGCGCCTGCCGGTTGAACAATCCACCGGCACGCAGCGGGAACGCCGCCACGAGTGAATCCGCGTTGGGCACCATGTCGAGTCCGCGAATGCTCAGCGTCGAAACGCGCATGGGGCGGCCTTCGACAATGCGAAACCAGATTTCGATCACATCTTCGCGCACCGTCTCAACCAGCGTATCCACCTGCACCTCCAGGTAGCCGCGTCGTCGGTACAGCACCTCGAGGCGTTGCACATCGCGCGCGAACTCCTCGGGATCAAGGCAGCGCCGCGTGCCGAGGATCGGCAAACCAGCGAGCGTTGAGGGCAGCGTCGCCACCGCCGACTGCAACTCCAGCGTCGTAAACTCGCTATGCCCCGAGAAGCGAAGCGCACGCACTTCGCGATCACCTCGGCTGCACGAAAAATCCTGTGCAGCGAGCGGCAATGATGCACCCACAGTCGCGATGAGCGCGACGGTCGCCGCGCGGATCACAGCCCGACGCAAACGAACCGGCCGCCCGCAACAGGCGTCAGTCAGGTTTTTGCCCGAAAACCGCAAGGTTGCTGGAGTGACCCGGCGCGATCTTTTTCTCTGGGTAGATCCAGTGGACCGCCTGATTCACCGCAATGGCCGCTTCGCTGAATCCAGACGCGATCAGCTTCAGCTTGCCCGGATAGGTCGTGATGTCGCCCGCCGCATATACACCCGCCCGGCCGGACTCCATCTGGCTGTTCACGACGATTTCGTCCTTCTCGAGATGGAGCCCCCACTCACCGAGGGCACCAAGATCGCTCACGTAGCCAAGCATCGGTAGCACGACATCGCAGGTGACGTCCACCGTCTCCTTGGTCTTGATGTTCTTGAGCGTGATGCCACCGAGCGAGTCGCCACCGTTGGCATGCACCGCATCAAGTTCGTGAAAGGTGTGAATAGCCACATTGCCGCCCTCGGCGCTGGCCGCCTGCACTTCGAACACCGTCGCCGCATGGGCGCGGAATCGGTCGCTCCGGTGCACGAGCGAAACGTGCGCGGCGCGGGTGCGCAGTTGGGCCGCCCAGTCGAATGCAGAATCGCCGCCTCCGATGATCACCACCCGCTTGCCGATATAGTCGTCAGGGCTGGTTACCACATCATGGATGCCGCGCCCATACCATGGCTCAGCGCATGTTTGCGGCAGTCGACGCGGCTTGAACGCCCCGATGCCCGCGGCGATCACGATCGATCGGGTCGGGAATCGGTCGGTTTCGGTCACCAGCACGTAGTGATCGT
>JBGTOG010000235.1:0-4665 GCA_041742675.1 Gemmatimonadaceae bacterium
CACATTCCGCAGATCAAGCGTGACGGCACGGGCCACGGTCGGTGTCACCGTTGGCACGATATGCACCGATCGGCCAACATCAGGCTCCAACCACCGCACGCTCACGCTGTCGCGCAGATTTTGCGCCACGCCGAGCGCAGCGCCCAGTCTCCGAGCCATGCCACCGCGTTCGTCCCGAACGAGTTCAACACTGACGGCCAGTGAGTCCCCCGGCTCAAAGCCGTACGACTCCCAGTACACGGTGGTGGGACGGCCGCGCGTGACTTCGTACGAGCCGGCCAGGTGCGTGATCGCATCATCAGGCGTGAGCGCACGATTGGCGGCAAACTGCGGCGTGTGTAGCAATAGCGGTGCGGAAAGCGCTACCTCGTTCGCTCGGAGCTGATCGGGGGGACGCACCCCCATCCGCATCCGCCGCGCTGGCTCCTGCGGCACACGACTTGCCACTTCCACCCCGAGCACGAACGGTTCGAACCGCACGTGTCCGTGCAGCCGCAGCGTTGAATCGATCGCGGCCGCACGGACATCAAGCACGGACTGTCGACGCGGTCCGAATGCAGCGATCAGCGAGGCGCGTGGTCGCTCGTCGGGATACCGCAGGTGATCGGGCGTGGCATCGTCTACGCCCACCGCGACCAGTAGCGCCGTGTCGCGCCGAAGCAGTGCAAGCTGGCCGGCTGGCATGGGACGAACGGCCACTTCGCGACGCATATGCTCCCGTGGCCACCAGTCATCGATTGATTGTGCCTCGGGCCGTTCGATCACCCAGGCATCCGCACTCGCGTCGAACGGACTCGCGAGGACGTGCCACGAAGGAAGAAACGTTGAACGGTCGGGTGAGTACTCAAGCGCCGGATACGGCGCATCGGGGAGTTTGCGCACGGCCTCCCGATTGTTCGACACGGAATCGTCGAGGAATCGTCCACCCCAGTACGAGTGAGACGGCCATCCGTAGCGCGCGACCACTTCGCGCATCGCCTCGCCGCTGGATTCGGATCGCCAGGAGTAGCGCTCATCGCGATCAACGGCCGCACGAAGCGCGATGCCAACCTGTCGCGCATGGTGGGCAACGAACCGATCATTTCCGTCGTCCGACCAGAGCGGATCGGCGAGCCACCAGAGGGTGTCAAGGGCGGCCGCTCGCGCGCTGCAATCGAGGGCGCCAAGTTGACGCCGGCTCTCGTCATCAAGCAGCGACAGCACAAATGGCTCGCCGCAGTCCGGATCGTCGGCCGGCGTGACGCGTGTTGCGTTGGCGGATGCAAACGCCTGCTCCGCACGGGCCATCTCAGCCAGGCGTTCCAGCGCCAGTCCGCGGAGTGAGGCGCACCAGTCAGCCCCAGCCTCGCACGTGTCGGCGATCGCCAGTGCCTGTTTTGGCATTTGCTGATCCAACAGGAAACGCACCCGTTGACCGGTGATCCAACCATCACGCGGGAAACGACGCGCGGCGTGCTCAAGGCGACTGAGCAGGCTATCACGCTCCCGACGAAGACGGGCCCGCGATCCCACCATCAGCCCGAGGTCGAGGTTGGGGCCCTCGTCAAGCGGCAGATCATCCCCGGGCGGCGTCCAACCAGGGCAGATGGTGCCCTTGTCCCGCTCACCCCGTATCCGTCCCAGGTGCTGCGCGCGGAGCCGCTCCTGCGACTGAGCGCGGGCCCGGAACTGGTCGAGTTCGGCGCTTGACATGCGTCCCGGCTGGCGCCGCGGATCGCTGATGAGCGGTTCGGACGGCGGGGGACCGGCGGCGAGCGCGCCCTGCCATCCGGAATAACAGTAGATGGCCTGATAGCGACGGACCTCCGGGCTGTAGTAGCCGGCCTCGAGGTCCGGTCGGAGAAAGTGGAAGGCCAGCGCGCCATGGCGTGCGACCTCGGCGCGCTGCCACGCATCTCGCCAGGCATCCTGGAACCGGGTGATGCTGCGCACCAGGGCGCGTCGGACGGCCGATGAGTCACCCTCGGCGACGATGCGCGCGCTGGACGGTTCGATGGCGGGCGGCACAGGCTTGGGCAGCCGACGCTGGCAGGCAAGTACTGTGGCGGCCGTGGCGAGGCACAGGGCGCTAATGCGGGCGAGTGGGTATCGTCCGGAGGAAGCGCGCCTCATGTCGCCAGACGCTGCGGCCGCGGTGTGGTGCGCATGCTCACATAATGCGGATCGGCTCCTGAATGCTCCAGAGCGCGTGTGACCGCCCGTGACTGAGCCGCTGCGTCGAATGAGCAGGGGAGGATGGGAGGGCGAGATTCCCACTAGCGTTTGTCCTGCCAGCCACACTATCTTGCGAGGCTTGGTGTTCGCACCAAGCGACACTGTCGGCCATGTTCGGGGCTGCCGACAGCGGCGATGCCTCGCTGACGTTGCGCTGGAGAAAGACTCCAGATGCACAGCGCGGCCTCTCGCACCTTGCGCGTTGGGCGGGTTGTTACTTGCTCGTGCACAGGGCTACAGATGTCCTCGTAAGCGGACGCAGCGCGTCCGGGAGAGTCATATGCATCCGTTCATGGAAACGCAGAAGGAGTGGCTGCGCGACGATATGCCGCCGTTCCGTCCGGGCGATACCGTGCGTGTCAACGTGCGCGTGAAGGAAGGCGACAAGGAGCGCCTGCAGGCGTTTGAAGGGGTGTGCATCGCGCGTCGTGGCGGCGGGGTGAGCGAGACGTTCACTGTCCGCAAGATTTCCAACGGCGTTGGCGTGGAGCGCATCTTTCCGCTGCACAGCCCCATGATCGGCAGCCTGATCGTTGTGCGCCGTGGTGTGGTGCGCCGCGCCAAGCTGTACTACCTGCGCGATGTGGTCGGCAAGGCCGCGCGTATCAAGGAGCGCAAGACGGTGCGACCGCCCAAGGGTTCAGCCACGAGCTGACCAGTGGGCCGGATGACGCGAAGTACGGTGACCTGATGGCGCGCTGGAGTCGTCTTGAATCCACGCTGCGCCTGCGGCACGGACCCGCCATCGCTGGTGTCGACGAAGTTGGACGGGGCCCCTTGGCGGGCCCCGTTGTCGCATGCGCAGTCGTCATGCCGCACGGTGTGCGCGCGATCTCGGGCGTGAATGATTCCAAACAACTCGATGCACCCACCCGCGAGCGTCTCGCGGTGCGCATTCGCGCCACGGCGGTAGCGATAGGCGTGGGTGCCGCATCGGTGCGGGAAGTGGAGCAGTTGAACATTCTGCACGCCACGGTGCGTGCAATGCAGCGCGCCCTGCGCCAATGCGAGCGACGGCTCGGACGACCGCCTGATCACGTGCTGATCGATGGCAACCCGCTGCGCTGGCTGGGCATTCATCATTCGGCAGTGGTGAGGGGTGACGCCACCTGCTACGGCATTGCCTGCGCATCGATTATTGCCAAGGTGTTGCGTGACGATCTCATGCGCCGTCTCGCCGCACGGCATGGTCAGTATGGCTGGGAGCGCAATGTAGGGTATGGTACGCCGGTGCATCGTGCGGCCATCGATGCGCATGGGTTGACGCCGCATCATCGCCGCACGTTCTGTCAATCCGCACAAACCACCTTGGAGTTGGAGTGACCGAACCAGGCGCAATACAGCCATCATTGCCACACGAGTCGATTCAGGATACCGCGCTGCTGGATGCATCGCCGCGTGCGCTGGCGCCCAAGGTGCGCGTCCTGTGGCGCGTTGGCATGTTCGTGCAGGCCATCTTCCCGTCGGTGGCGCTGGGCATTGGTGCGTGGGTGGTGTGGTCACGTGACGCGCTGTGGATTGTGGTGGCTACCGCGCTGTTTCCCTGGTTGCTCGCGGCTGTGTTCGCATGGCGGTTGCCGGCGCGACGCTACGCGGCGTGGCGTTATCGGGTGATGGAGGACGCGTTGCGTCTCGATCGCGGTGTGATGGTGCGCGTGGAGAGTGTTGTTCCCTATACGCGCATCCAGCACGTGGATACGGCACAGGGCCCCATCGAACGCATGCTCGGCCTCATGAGCGTGACGGTGCATACAGCATCCGGCAGCGGAGCGTCGCTCACGATCCCGGGGCTGCTGCCATCTGACGCATCTGCACTGCGCGAGCGCCTGGCCGCACTGGCCGGCGTCGTTGAACCATTGTGAGTCTCCGCGGGTGACCACGCCGAACGTCGAGCCGTCCGCGGCCGCTGGCTCCGCCGACGTACCAACGCAGCGACTGCACATCTTCAGCGTGCTGCTGGGCTGGGTGCAGGCGCTCACACGCAGCGTGATTCCGCTGGCAGTGTTGTTCCTGCAGCACCGCGAGCGCGGCGGTCGGTTGCTCCCGATCATCGGTGGCGTGATTCTCCTGCTCACAGCTGCCTGGTCCGTGGCCAGTTACCTCGCTACTCGTTACGGGCTCTCTCGTGACGCGCTGCTGGTGCGCAGCGGCGTGCTGCGACGTCAGTCGCGAGTGATTCCGTTTGGGCGCATTCAAAGCGTGAACGTGCGGCAATCGGCGCTGCAGCGCCTGTTCGGTATGGCGGAAGTTCGCGTTGAGACGGCAACGACAGGCACGGATTCGGAAGCGGAGTTGAGCGTGCTGCGGTGGAGTGAGGCGCAGGCGTTGCGCGAGCTGCTAGTGGCGGAGCGTCGAACGGCGTTGCTTGGCGCGGCGTCGGCGCGTGCCGTGTCAGAATCTGGCGCCGTGGGCGTCGACGGCACGAGGACTACTGGCGCGCCTGAGGCGAGC